>JAYNJX010000008.1:0-54058 GCA_038110565.1 Nitrosomonadales bacterium
AAGTCTTGACCGCAAAATGGCCTTTTGGTTTCAGCCAATCTTTTGCAAAAGCCAACGTTAATTCATTTAGATTCATCATCATTGCCTGATCACGACTTTTTATACCACTAATATTGGGGGCCATATCTGAAATTACAAGGTCTAGTTGTCGATTATTAAGATGGCCCTCTAAATTCTGCAAAACACTGTCTGCAAGAAAATCGCCTTGAATAAAACTCACATTTTGGATACCTGTCATAGGTAATAAGTCTAATGCAATGACATGTCCTGCTTGTCCGACAATATCAGCTGCATACTGAGACCAGCTACCTGGTGCTGACCCGAGATCAACAATATAATCACCTGGTTTTAAAAGGTGATATTTGTCATTAATTTCTTGTAATTTGTAAGCAGCCCTGGACCGATAATGATCTTGTTGGGCTTTCTGCACAAATGGATCTTTTAAATGCTCCTGAATCCAATTTTTTTTCGTTCTAGTTTTTTTCATCTCTGGTATTATTATGCAATTATTTTTTCAATAGCATCCATTAAATTTAATGTTAGACAACAAACAAAAAAAATACCTTAAAGGTCAAGCGCATCATCTAAAGCAAGTTGTTCAGATTGGTAGCAATGGCGTCACTGCAAAATTAATTAAAGAAGTTTTGCAAGCATTAACTGCGCATGAGCTTATTAAAATTCAAGTGCAACATGACGAAAAGCAAGTTCGCCAACAACTTGCAGAGGAAGTCTGTGCGCAATCTCAAGCCCAATTTGTTCAGCTGATTGGCAAACAAGCGATTGTTTTCAAACAGGCTAAAACTGATAGTAAGTTTAAATTACCTTAACTTTTGAATTAAAAAGATTCCAAGAATTGCATTAATTAAATAGGCAACACTTGAAATACCATGCCAGGTAGCAAAACGATCTGCAAAAATGGATTCCATGACCTCTTTAGGCATCGCTTTGACTTTCATGGCCTCTAAAACTGGATGAATCCCAAAATGATTAACTAATAGAATGGCCAACATTACCAAGACAATCCAAAAAATGCCTTGTTTTACAAAAGAAAATCCCTCTTTATTGAAATGACCCACCATAAAGATTGCCGTCACCACAAAACCAACATACGTTAAATATTTAAATAACTCTCCGGCAACTAAACCGGCCAGAAAGTTGGTTGGAATTTTTTGAAAAAGGACTATCGCCACTAACATCATCCACCAGAGAGCGCCGACCCAAAGACTAACGAGTATTTTGATAAAATTTTGTAACATTAAATATATTTCACACTGACTAATTCATAATTTTTAGTACCGCCAGGGGTTTGCACTTCAACCACATCGCCCTCTTCTTTTCCAATTAGAGCTCGAGCTAATGGTGATGATACCGAAATTTTCTTACTTTTAATATCTGCCTCATCCTCACCTACGATCTGGTAAGTGATTAATTCTTCCTCATCAAGATTTTCAATCTCAATTGTAGATCCAAACACGCACTTTCCATCAGCATTTAAATTTGCAGGATCAATAATTTGTACGTTAGATAATTTGGCTTCAATATCTGCAATTCGGCCTTCAATAAATCCTTGTTTCTCTTTTGCAGACTCATATTCAGCATTTTCTGATAAATCCCCTTGGGCTCTTGCTTCTGCAATTGCCTGAATAATATTCGGCCGATCAACACTCTTTAACTGCTGAAGCTCTTTCTTTAACATTTCAACACCATTTCGTGTCATTGGAATTTGGTTTGCCATTGATACCTCTTAATACTCTACTATTTTGTTGGATTATAGCTGATTATTGAAAAATTAAGGATGTAAGCTTTGTAGTGATGAAATCGTTATATTATCGCCAAAAGCCATACCGACGCAGGCCGCATGAGCACCTGCAATTGTCGTGTAATAGGTTATTTTATGTTGTAATGCATTGCGTCGAATCGTATAAGAATCTGCAATCGCTTGTTTATCTTCGGTTACATTCACAATAAAATCTATCTCATGATTCTTGATCATATCAACAATATGGGGTCGACCTTGAGTAACCTTATTGATGCGATCCACATCTAACCCTTCTGCTCGAATTGCTTTGGCAGTGCCATCGGTTGCAACCAACTTAAAGCCTAACTTATTAAGTGCTTTTGCAATACTCACTATTTTTTTGTAATCTTCTTTTTTAACACTTAAGAAAGCTTTTCCACCTTTAGGCAAGATCATACTTGAACCTAATTGTGATTTTATAAAGGCTTCTGCAAATGTAGCGCCCACGCCCATTACTTCACCCGTTGATTTCATTTCTGGACCTAAAATTGTATCGACACCAGGAAACTTAATAAATGGAAATACCGCCTCTTTGACTGAGAAAAATTTTGGCTGAATTTCTTTGGTAAATTTTTGCGTTTTTAAAGTTTCACCCACCATTACTTTAGCCGCTATCTTAGCGAGCGGACGACCAATTGCTTTAGAAACAAAAGGGACCGTTCTTGAAGCTCTAGGATTGACCTCAAGCACATAAATATCATTTCCTTTAAGTGCAAATTGAATATTCATCAACCCTTTAACTTTTAATGCTTTTGCTAATTTTTTAGTTTGCGCAATCATTTCATCTTGTATTGATCGACTTAAATCAAACGGTGGTAATGAACAAGCTGAATCACCCGAATGAACACCCGCCTCTTCAATATGTTGCATAATGCCACCTACCACTACATCCTCTCCATCAGAGATTGCATCGACATCAATCTCTTGCGCATCATTCAAGAAACGATCTAATAACACTGGGGAATCATTAGAAACTTTCACAGCCTCATTCATATAACGCACGAGGTCTACTTGTTCATGAACAATCTCCATGGCACGGCCACCTAAAACATAACTTGGCCTTACCACTAAAGGGTAGCCAATTTCTTCTGCTAATTTAATTGCCTGATCAGAGGATCTAGCAGTTCTATTTGGAGGTTGTTTAAGCTTTAAATCGTTGATGATTTTTTGAAAACGCTCCCGATCTTCAGCATCATCGATACTTTCAGGGCTGGTTCCAATAATCTTAACGCCATTCTTCTTTAAATCGCGAGCGAGTTTCAATGGGGTCTGGCCACCATACTGAACAATCACTCCATCTGGATTTTCAACACGAACAATTTCAAGCACATCTTCTAGCGTAACGGGTTCAAAATAAAGACGATCAGAAGTGTCATAATCGGTTGATACTGTCTCAGGATTACAATTAACCATAATGGTTTCATAACCTGCTTCTTTAAGCGCATAAGCTGCATGAACACAACAATAATCAAATTCAATACCTTGCCCAATACGATTGGGTCCACCGCCTAAAATCATAATTTTTTTATTACTACTAACATTCGCTTCACACTCTTCATCGTAGCTGGAATACATGTATGCTGTCGAAGTTTCAAATTCAGCAGCGCAGGTATCTACACGTTTGTAGATGGGCAGAATTTTATTTTTATGACGATATTTAAATACAGCGGCTTCTTTCACATGCATTAATTCAGCAATCCTAGCATCTGAAAACCCTTTTCTCTTTAAGTGAAGCAGAAAAGGTTTATCCATTTTTTCTAGATTTAATGCTTTGACTTCATCTTCAATTTCCACTAGTTCAAAAATCTGACGTAAGAACCAAGGATCAATTTTAGATTCAGCATAAACCTCATCAATTGTCATTCCAATTCTAAACGCATCAGCCAAATACCATATTCTCTCAGGTCCCGGTTGTCTGAGCTCTGCTAAGATCTCATCTTTATTATTCGTTTTAGAGTTTAGGCCATTCATACCAATTTCAAGGCCACGCAATGCTTTTTGGAAAGACTCTTGGAACGTGCGCCCAATCGCCATCACCTCACCAACAGATTTCATCTGAGTAGTGAGACGGGAATTGGCTTGAGGAAATTTTTCAAACGCAAAACGGGGAACTTTAGTTACCACATAATCTATTGAAGGCTCGAATGAAGCCGGCGTTTGTCCTCCAGTGATATCATTTTTCAACTCATCAAGTGTATATCCAACGGCCAATTTAGCTGCAATCTTGGCAATCGGAAAACCAGTAGCCTTTGAAGCAAGGGCAGATGATCTTGAAACCCTTGGGTTCATCTCAATCACGACCATACGCCCATCTTTTGGATTAATTGAAAATTGCACATTAGATCCACCTGTTTCAACACCAATTTCTCTTAATACATTCAATGATGCATTTCGCATGATTTGATATTCTTTGTCTGTGAGTGTTTGAGCTGGAGCAACAGTAATTGAATCACCCGTATGCACTCCCATAGGATCCAGATTTTCAATCGAACAAACAATAATACAATTATCATTTTTATCCCGCACCACTTCCATCTCGAACTCTTTCCAACCCAACAATGACTCTTCAATTAGGAGTTCATTTGTTGGAGAAGCATCTAACCCTCGCTCACAAATTTCAGTAAATTCTTCTTTATTGTATGCAATGCCTCCACCGCTACCCCCCATGGTAAATGAAGGTCTTATAATTGCTGGATAACCGATAGACGCCTGCACTTGATATGCCTCTTCCATACTATGAGCAATTGCAGAACGCGCTGATTCTAAACCAATATTTTTCATTGCTTCTTTAAATAATTCTCGATCTTCGGCTTTATCAATTGCTTCTTTTGAGGCACCAATAAGTTGCACTTTGTATTTCGCTAAAATGCCATGCTTATCAAGATCTAAGGCACAATTCAACGCAGTTTGACCTCCCATTGTAGGCAAGATGGCATCGGGCTTTTCAGCTTTAATAATTTTTTCTAACACTTGCCATTGAATCGGTTCAATATAAGTTGCATCTGCAAGATTTGGATCCGTCATAATCGTTGCTGGATTAGAGTTCACCAGGATAATTCGATAGCCTTCTTCCTTCAGCGCTTTACATGCTTGTGCACCTGAATAATCAAACTCGCAGGCCTGACCAATGACGATGGGTCCAGCACCAATAATCAAAATAGATTTTATGTCCGTTCGCTTCGCCAATTAACTTCCTTTGTTCTTCATAAGAAATATAAACTGATCAAACAAATAACTCATTTCAGTTGGCCCAGGACTTGCTTCAGGGTGCCCTTGAAAACTGAACCCTAAATTATTTTTTAATCTTATCCCTTGAATAGTGCCGTCAAATAAAGAACGATGGGTTAATTCTAAATTATCAGGTAAGCTATTTTCATCGACTGTAAATCCATGATTTTGACTGGTAATAAAAACTTTTTTTGTTTTCAGATCCTGAACCGGATGATTTGCACCATGGTGGCCAAATTTCATTTTTTTAGTTTTTGCGCCCGAAGCCAGTGCAAGCAATTGGTGTCCCAAACAAATTCCAAATAAAGGTATTTTTTTATCTATCAATACTTGAATATTTTGAATCGCATAACTACAAGGCTCTGGATCACCAGGGCCATTTGATAAAAACACACCATCCGGATTTAATTTTAAAACTTCTTCAGCTGTCATCGTTGCTGGCACAACTGTGACATCGCAACCTCTAGAAGTTAGCATACGTAAAATATTTTTCTTTACCCCAAAGTCATAAGCAATGACTTTGAAAGTTTTTTTAACTTTTGCCTCAAAACCATTTGAGAGGGACCATTCACCTTCGTCAAATTGATAAGTTTTTTTTGTGGTCACAACTTTGGCAAGATCAAGACCAGCCATTTCTATTACATCATTAAATAAACTTTTACGATCTATCCTAGCTAAATTTTTTGTAATAATGACACCCGATTGTGCTCCAAACTTTCTAATATGTCGCGTGAGTTTTCGTGTATCGATATCAGATATTGCAGCAATTTGGTGCTGCTTTAAGAAAGCAGATAGATCCTGAGTACTCCTGAAATTCGATGCTACGGCTGCAAGGTCTTTGATTATGAGCCCTTTAACATAAACATTTTCAGACTCGAAGTCTTCCAAATTAGTACCAACATTACCAATATGAGGGTAGGTTAGCGTGACGATTTGCTCTGTATATGATGGATCCGTAAGTATTTCTTGGTAACCAGTCATCGAGGTGTTAAAAACAACCTCACCTGCTGAATTAAGTTTTGCCCCAAATGATTTTCCATGGAACTCAGTTCCATCTTTCAAGATCAATATAGCCGGTTGGGAATCCGACAAAAAACACTCCTTAATTTTGTTATTTTTATTTGGGGTGTCTAAAAGAAAACTTTCAAACTACAGAATTATACGTGATAAAGATGCATTTACCAAATCGGGTTATTTTAGACGCAAAACATCCCGCATATCAAATAAGCCATGGGATTGCGTCGCAATAAATTCGGCTGCTTTTATTGCACCTAAAGCAAAGTTTGCACGATCGGTAGCTTTATGCACTAATTCCACTCGTTCTCCTTTGCCAGCAAATAAAACTGTGTGCTCTCCAACAATATCCCCTGCTCTTACCGTGGAAAAGCCAATCTCTTTTTGCTGTCTAACTGTGTTACGTCCATGACGGGTATAAACCGCATGGTCAGATAATTTAATTTTCATTCCATCCGCAGCAGCCTGACCTAACCTTAATGCAGTTCCTGAAGGTGCATCTACTTTATGTTTGTGATGCGCCTCCAAAACTTCTACATCGTAATCTTTACCCAAAATTGCAGCAGCTTTTTCGACAAGTGAAATTAACACATTAACCCCAACACTCATATTGGGTGCAAAACAAATTGCCGTCTGTTGACTAGCTTGGTGAATTATTTTTTCTTCACCCTCATTAAAGCCTGTCGTACCGATGACATGAGCGGTTTTATTTATTTTTGAAATTTCAAGGTAATTTAAAGTTGCTTCTGGTCTTGTAAAGTCAATCACTACGTCAGACTGCTCGATTGCCTCTTTGAAATTATCTGAAATAATAACCCCAGTTTTTAAACCTAATTTGAGCCCGGCCTCTTCTCCAAAGCCTTCAGCACCAGCTATATCAATAGCCGCATGCAAATCCAGTGCCTGACTCAAAAAAACATTCTGAATCAAGACTTGCCCCATTTTTCCGGAGGCACCGACTACTGTAGTTTTATATTTTTTCATTTGATTAAAACCCTATTTTTTCTAACAGCAAATCAAAATAAGCTGGATCACTTTCATCTGGAAGTGAATCAATAATATCTTGGCGAATTGCTTCATTAATTGATTCATTTTCATCGATTTGAAATTCTTTTTCAACTGGCTGCGTATTTTTAGCCAAGCCATCATCAACTGATTTTTTTGTTGTATCTTTCAATTTCTCTTCTATCACTGCATCCTTTGAGACTTTTAGAGCATCATGATTCAGTTCTTTATTAGTTTCAATTTTTGCTTTGATTTCAGTTTCTTTAACCACTTTATCTTCAGCCGCTTTAACTTCCTCAGCTTCATCATCGCCCCAGAATTTAAATCTTTGCAGCAATGACTTTTTGTTCTGTTCTGCTTTCCGGTAATCTTCTTCTGTAATAGTAATAACCTTAGACTGTTCCTCAAACTCAGCTCCAATTAAAATTTCCTCTTTATTTAATTTTTCACCTTTCAGATCAAAGAGTTGATCATCTTTAAACACCACCACCACATGCCTCTCCTCGACCAATCTTTCATTTTTCATAAGTTTGTATACATAATCCCAACGATCCTGATGAAAAGAATCCTGAATCAATGGTGTTCCAAGGACAAAACGAACCTGTTTTTTGGTCATGCCGGGTTTTAGACGCATTAACATTTTATTGTCGATCACATTGCCCTGTTGCACATCTAATTTGTATATTTTGGATTTAAAGTAATCTACTGGACTAGTAATCTTTTCTGCTGTAGAACATGAAAATAGTAAGAAGATTAAACAAGCTACTATAATTTTTTGCATTATTTTTATTTGCATCAGACTCAAAAGAGTTTTATATTACATTAAAAAATCAAATTACAGAAAACATATGGAAGAACATATTAATCTAAAAAAATCTGGGTTAAAAGCAACTATTCCTCGACTTAAAGTTTTAGATATCTTTGAAAGTAATCGAGACAAACATTTGTCTGCAGAAGATATTTATAAAATTATGATTAATACTGGTGAGGAAATTGGCTTAGCTACCGTATATCGAGTATTGACCCAATTTGAGCAAGCTGGAATTTTAGTTCGGCATCATTTTGAAAGTGGCAAAGCGGTATACGAATTGAATGAAGAGTCACACCATGATCATATTGTCTGCCTTCAATGTGGATTTGTAGATGAATTTGTTGATCCAGAAATCGAAGCAAAGCAAAATGAAATTGCTGCCAAGAGAGGGTTCTCAATCATTGATCACTCTCTATATATCTATGCTGATTGCAAAAAAGAAAATTGTCCAAATAAAAAATAATTAGGCTAACATTTCCTTAGCGACCTCTAATGTATTTTCGGTAATATCAATACCGCCGAGCATTCTTGCAATTTCAGTTACCCGCTCATTTGCATCTAATTTTTTTATTTCAGAAATAATTTCGTCCTGATCAGATCTTTTTTTAACTTGAAAATGATGATCAGCTTTAGCCGCAACTTGAGCAAGATGCGTAATCGAAAAAACCTGTTGCTCTCTTCCCAAATCTTTTAATAACCCACCTACAACCTCAGCCACTCCACCACCAATTCCAACATCTACTTCATCAAAAATCATTACTGGCGTGTTGGTATTCTTAGCTGAAGCTACCCTAATAGCTAGGCTGATTCGAGATAATTCTCCACCAGATGCCACTTTAGTCATCGGTAATAAATCAGCTCCCTTAAAGGGCGCAATATCAAAAGTAATATCATCAATACCAAACTGACTAGGTTGGCCCTCTGTTACTCTAATGTTAAACAAAGCATCCTGAAATGATAATTGGTTTAAATATTTAGTAATTAATTTTGATAGTTCACTAGCTGCCTCTTGTCTTTGAATTGAGACCTTGGCAGAAAGCTGCATAAAAAATTCTTTTTTTTCTTTTTCTTGCTGAATAAAATTGTTTTCAGAAAAAGCCAAAGCAAGCTCTTCATATCTTTTTTTTGCTTCTAACTGATCTTGTTCAATATTTTTAAAGTCAATTCGATATTTTCTGGAAAAATCATAAACCCTCTGAATAAAAGATTCTAATTCACTTTTCCGAGACTCATTACTGTCTAACTTACTCAGTAAATTATTAATCGTTCGAGATAATTCACTCAAACTGACCTCAACCGATGAAATGATTTCTGATTCTTTTTCAAGTTGGGTATTGATCTGCATTGCTTCAGAAAATAATTTAGACAAATTTCTTATTTGCTTATTAATTGAATAGTCATCGGCATCCATTAATTCGTTGCATTGTTGGAGAATGCCAATCAATTCATCTCCGCGGCTGAGCATCTTAAATTCATTTTGAATTTCTTCCCATTCAGCAAAAGAGAAATTCAGAGCTGCTAATTCTTTTAATTTACTATCTAAATCTGTAAATTCTTGTTGCATTTTTTCTGCATTTTTTTCAAAGTCTGTTTTTAGCTTTAATATTTTTTGCCACTCTGCATGAGCAATCTTAATGTCATTCACCGAATTAGCTAAATTTCCATAACTGTCTACTATTTCTCTTTGCACATTATTTTTAGTGAGAGAATGATGTGAATTTTGACTATAAATATCAATCAATTTATCCGCAATATCCTGAAGTGACCCTATCGGACAAGGGGTAGAATTTATATAGGCTTTTGATTTGCCATCGGGACTAATCACCCTTCTTAAAATCACTTCATCATCTGAGGTAAAATCATGATCTTGAAGCCAGGTTTGGAGAGTAAAATTATTTTTAATATCAAACACTGCAACTATGTCTGCTTTGTCAAAACCTTTACGAACTAAATTTGATTCGCTACGTTGCCCAAGCGCTAAAGATAATGCATCAATTAATATTGATTTTCCTGCCCCGGTTTCTCCAGTTAAAGCAATAAATCCCTTGTCGAACTCTAAATCTAGCTGATTCACAATGACGTAATTATTTATTGTTAATTGCTGTAACAAAAATTAACCCCAGTTGAGCTTATTGCGCAACATCTCAAAATAACAATAATCTTCAGGATGCATAATAGAAATAAAATTTTTTGATTTACTAATTAGAATTAAATCATTTTGATTAAGCGGGAATTTAATTTGACCATCAACACTAACATAACCCTCATCCATATCGATAACTCTTGCCTCAACTTCATGATTTGCATTTACTGCAATTGGACGATTGCTTAATGTATGTGGACTAATTGGCACTATTGAAATTGCATCTAATTCTGGATGTAAAATTGGACCTCCAGCAGATAATGCATAAGCTGTTGTTCCTGTTGGAGTCGAAACAATTACACCATCGGAACGTTGTCGATGTAAAAAACGGTTATTGACAGATAAATCTAGCTCAATTAATCTCGACCCGCTTTTTATTACGATATCATTCAATGCTTCTGATTGATAAATAATCTTAGATTTTCTTAATACTTTGACCTCAAGCAAAATTCTTTTATCTTCTTTAAAAGAACCTTTGAATATTTGCTTTAAAGCATCTTCCATTTCTGAAATGTTCAAATCAGCTAAAAACCCAAAACGTCCATGATTGATACCAACCATAGGAATTTTTTGATGAGCAATAACACGACCAACCCCTAACATCGTTCCATCACCCCCCAAAATGATAGCCAAATCGACATTACCTAAATTTTCTAGTTTCGCGGTGGCTGACAAACTTAAATCGAATTGTTTATTGGTCTTTTCTTCGATCACAACATCTAGATCATTATTTTTTAAGAAACTAACAAGATGCACTAATTTCTCTTTGAAATTAGAATCAATTTTTAAATTATTATATTTGCCAATAACAGCTATTTTCTTAAAATTCATCTTTGTGTAAACATCATGCTAATTTTTTTAATGTTATATAATAATGCAATCCACAAAGAATATATAGTTAACTAGCATTACCAAAACATGGACATTAGGTCTCAACAATTACTAAAAATAATAATTAACCAACATATAGCGGATGGAAATCCAGTTGGATCAAAAAAACTATCTGACTCCTCAGGCCTAGAGTTAAGTCCTGCAAGCATCAGAAATATCATGAAAAATCTCGAAGATGAGGGTTTTATTGCAAGCCCACACACCTCGGCCGGCCGCGTGCCAACAAAAAAAGGGTATCGTTTTTTTGTTGACACACTAATCGCATTTAAAGAGCCAAGTAAAAGCCAATTAGATATTATTGAGCAACAAATTAAGACGCAAGCAAATATTAATTCATCTGTGTCTGAGACGCTTTCAAAACTCACACATCACGCTGGCTTGATCATAGCTCCAAAATCTAAAAAATCTACTTTTCAGCATATTGAATTCATCTCCCTCGGAAAAGATAAAATTTTAGCAATACTAGTTACTCATGATCAAAAAATAGTAAACAAAATCTTACCGGTAACTGAGAATTTTACTACTGCAGAACTAATTGAATTTTCAAACTACTTAACAAAAAATTATCAAGGTTTAACTTTAGAAGAAACACAAGAAAAGCTTAATTCTGAAATTCAAGAAACCAGAAGAAAAATGATTGAGCTAATGAAGACAGCCATAGAAAATTCAAATAGCGATGAAGAAAATATATTTATCAGTGGAAAAGAAAATTTAATTGAGGATGCTGAGCTTTCAAAAGATCTAAATGGCTTAAAGAAAATAATGGCCATTTTTGATAAAAAACAAGCTCTACTAAGGCTGCTAGAAAAGAGCCAACATACCAATGGGGTGCAAATTTTTATTGGCGAAGAATCAGGCTATCAAGCTCTCGATGAATGTAGCGTCATTACATCTCCATACAAAATCGATGGTGAAATTATTGGAACCCTTGGAGTGATAGGGCCAACAAGAATGGCGTATGAAAGAATTATTCCAATTGTAGATATCACTGCTAAACTATTAAGCAACATAAACCTTAAATGATATATGGCATATTTTCATAAAGAACCTAAATTTGAGCACGGCCAACAACCCAAAATTGGCATCTTACTGAGTAATTTGGGTACGCCTGACGCTCCAAACAAAAAAGCTTTAAGAAAATATCTGCAACAATTCCTAATGGATCGAAGAGTAGTTGAAATTCCCCGCTTCATATGGTGTTGGATACTACACTGTATTATTTTAGTTTTCAGGCCCAGTGCTAGCGCAAAAAAATACCAATCCATATGGACAAAAGAAGGCTCCCCTTTAAAAGTAAATCTTTCAAAACAAACAGCTGCTTTAAGAAATATTATTTTAAAAACAACTAAACAGCCTATTGTGATTGTATATGGCATGAGTTATGGATCACCTTCAATTGCAAAAGCAGTTGAAACCCTTAAAGCAGAAGGTTGCACAAAAGTTCTTTTTTTCCCGCTTTACCCTCAGTATGCATCATCTTCTTCGGGCGCTGCGCTTGATGCATTATTCAAAAAATTAATTAAAACAAGAAATATCCCTGAAATTAGAATTATTCGAAATTATCATGACAATCCTAATTACATAAAGTCATTAAAAGAAACAGTACTTCAGTTTTGGAAAAAAAATGGTAAACCACAAAAGTTAGTTATCAGTTTTCATGGGACTCCGGTTAAGTCTTTATATGATGGAGATCCATATCATTGTGAATGTCTTAAAACGGGTCGACTTTTAGCAGAATCTTTAAAACTTAAAGATTCTGAATATATCATTTGTTTTCAATCTAGATTTGGAAATGCAAAATGGTTACAACCATACTTTGCAAATACAATTGCGCAGTTAGCAAAAGATAAAATAGAAAATGTCAACGTCATTTGCCCAGGTTTTTCAAGTGATTGCCTTGAAACTTTAGAAGAAATAAATATTGAAGGTAAAAATATTTTTATCGAAAATGGTGGCAAAAAATATTCATATATTCCAGCACTTAATGATAATAAGCTCTGGATAGAAACTATGTGGAATTTATGTCAAGACCATCTTCAGGGCTGGTTGATCAAAAATTACAATGTAAAAACTGAAAAAAATAATAATATAAAGACGCTCAACGAATATAAAAAGGTTAAAAGTAAATGATTGTCATTACCGGCGCTGGAGGAATGATAGGGAGTGTTATAGCTTGGCACTTCAACAGTATAGAAAACTTTACAGACCTTATTCTCTGTGATGATTTAAAGCAAGATGATCAAGAAAAAAATTACGCCAAAAGAAAATTTTTAAAATTTGTTCACAAAGATCAATTGTTTGACTTTTTAGAAATTGAAAAGAAAAATATCACAGGCATTTTTCATATGGGCGCAATAAGTGCTACAACTGAAAAAATATTCTCTAACCTGATTAAAGATAATATTAGATATTCTCAACAGCTATGGATATTTTGTAGTAAGAATAAAATCCCATTAGTTTTTGCTAGCTCTGCAGCAACTTATGGCAATGGAAAAGACGGTTATAGTGATATAGATGATGAAGCTAACTTTAATCCATTAAATGCATACGGTTACTCAAAATATTTTTTTGATCAATGGGTGAGTAGTCAGCAAAAATTAAAGGTGAGTCCGCCCTATTGGTACTCATGCAAGTTTTTTAATGTATACGGTCCTAACGAGTATCACAAAGGGAGAATGGCAAGCGTTGTTTACCACGCTTACAACCAATATAAAAATGAAACTGAAGTAAGATTATTCAAAAGTGACAATCCAGAATACAAAGACGGAATGCAACTTCGCGATTTTATTTATGTTAAAGATGCAGTTAAAGCCATTATTTACTTATTCAAAAATAAAGCTAAATCTGGCATCTACAATATTGGAACTGGAAAAGCACAATCTTTTAAAGCATTAGCTGAAGCATTAATTAAAAATGCCAATGGAACCAATGAGCAAATCAAATACATTGAAATGCCTGACGACCTTAAGGGAAAATATCAATATTTTACTGAAGCAACAATTGAAAAATTACGACGTGCAGGCTATGACGAAACTTTTTACAATCTTGATGCAGGTGTAACGGATTATTATCAAAATTATCTCTCTAAAAAAGATCAATATTTATGAATAAATTAATTTATACAGACCTAATTAAAAAAATTAAAAAAAATAACAAAAAAATTCTGGTCATCGGTGATGCAATGCTGGATAAATACAATCACGGAAGCATTCAAAGGATCTCTCCGGAAGCGCCCGTACCAGTTTTAAAGGTATCTAATGAGGAATATAAACTTGGAGGCGCTGCAAATGTTGCTGCCAATATAGCCGCATACGGCATTAAAACTACTCTTATTTCTTCTATTGCAAAAGATGAGTTTGGAAAAAAAATTCTTCAGCTTCTAAAAAACAAAAAAATAAATACAACAAAAATTTTTCAAAATAAAATAATAACTACCACCAAAATTAGATCTGTAGCTGGAAATCAACAAATACTCAGAACTGATTATGAAAACTATGAAGAAACATCAGCTCATTTATTTAAAAAAATTCTTGGAGAAATAAATAATACTGTTTCACTCGTTGTTCTATCTGATTACAACAAAGGTTTTCTTTCAGAAGCCCTTGTCAAAAAAATAATCTTACATTGTAATAAAAAAAATCTTCTCGTAGTTTCAGACCCAAAAAACAAAGATATAAGCAAATACTCTGGGTCATTTATCGTCACACCCAATCAAAAAGAAGCATTAGACTTTCTTCAATCTAAAACTAGCAATGAATCACAAATAATTAAATCACTCAATAAATTAAGAATCAAACATAAAATAAAAAATTTAATTATGACTGAAAGTGAAAAGGGGATTAAATGGATTCAAGGAAATAGTGCAAAACAATTTCCAGTTCCTAAAACTCAGAAGGTATTCGATGTTTCTGGAGCTGGAGACACTGTTGTTGCAACAATTGCAGCTGGTTTACACGCAGGCTTTGATCTTGAGGTGATTATTAATCTTGCAAATATTGCTGCAAGCATAGTGATTCAGATACCTGGGACTGCAATAATAACTCTTCAAGATTTAGAAAGTTTTTTTATCGAACAAATACCAATCAAAGCAACAAAAAAAATTCTCTCATTAAAGGAATTATTAGAAAAAATTCACAATAATCAATTCAAAAATAAAGTTATTGGCTTCACAAATGGTTGTTTTGATATTCTTCACCCAGGTCACGTTTCATATTTAGAAAAAGCAAAAGAAAAAGTAGATTATTTAATATTAGGTTTAAACACAGATCAATCTATAAAAAAAATAAAGGGGCCGAGTAGACCAATTGTTAACGAAAAGGATAGAGCGAATGTACTTGCAGGTTTATCATCAGTCGATGCAATAGTTATGTTTGGTGAAACCAACCCACTAAAATTAATCAAAGCGATAAAGCCTCATCTTTTAATTAAAGGAAATGACTATACCGAAACTGAAGTAATTGGGCATAAAGAAGTTAAAAAATGGGGTGGTAAAGTTCTATTAGTAGAAATAGTCCCGGGAAAAAGCTCTTCGAGAATAATAAAAAAAATTACTTCTTAGCATGACAAAAGAAAAAATAATTATTTTCGGACCTTCGTGGATTGGTGACATGGTAATGGCACAAAGTCTATTTATTAATTTGTTAAAAAGAAATAAGAATGTAGAAATACATTTAGCAGCCCCGGAATGGTCAGTTGGTTTATGTAAAAAATTTCCGGAAATAAACAAAGTTATCCCCTTATCATTTAAGCATGGAAGACTTGACTTAATTAAAAGAATTTTACTAAGCCTTGAGTTAAGAAAAGAAAAATATACGGAAGCAATTTATTTAGTTAATACATTTAAATCTGTTTTTTCAACTTTATTTTCTAATATAAAAGTTAGAACCGGGTATCTTGGTGAGTTTAGATATTTTTTTCTTAATAATATCCATAGAAAAAAAAATGAATCTACTTTGCAGCAATTTATTAATTTAAGTATACGCGCTGATTTTCCTCAACCAAAACAGACTTTTCCCAAAATAGAAGCAAACAAAAAAAATGCTTTTCATTTCCTAAAAAAAAATAAAATTCCTGCTAAGAATTTAATAGTGATTGCTCCTGGAGCAGAATACGGTCCAGCAAAACGATTTCCAGAACGTAAATTTACTTATCTGATCAATAAACTCTTATCTGAAAAATTTAATGTATTATTAGTTGGCTCAAAAAAAGACAAACAAATTTCAAAAAATATTTCCGGGACTTTAAAAAACGTCTACGACCTAACCGGTAAAACAACTATTTCAGAGGTTATAGATATTATTGCTACAGCAAAATTTTTTATTAGCAATGACTCAGGTTTAATGCATATTGCCGCTGCATTGAATATTCCTCAGGAGGCAATTTTCGGATCATCAGATCCTTTACATACCCCCCCACGAAATAAAAAAGCGCATATCACATATTTGGGATTACCATGTAGTCCTTGTTTTAAAAGGGATTGTCCATTGGGTCATACAGATTGTTTAAATCAAATAAATGAAAAAAAATTAGTAAAAGATATTTTATGTCAAATCAAAAAATAGCAACCATATTAATTCCGAATTATAAAACGGCTGAATTAACAAAGATTTGCTTGCGGCTCATAAGAAAATTTACGGACCTCGCAAAAGTAGAAGTTATAGTCATTGATAATAATTCAAATGACGAATCTACAAAGTATCTAGAATCCGTTAAATGGATTAAGTTAATCAAACGGAAAACGATTCCAAATGAAGGAGGAGTATTGTCTCATGGAAGAGCATTAGATCTAGGTCTCAAAAAAGTTAGTACAGACTATGTGATCTCTTTCCATACTGATACTTTTGTCCACAATGACGCATGGCTTGAATACCTTTTATCTTCGTTTACTCATCCTAAAATTGCTGGGGTAGGTTCTTGGAAGTTAGAGCAAAAAAATTTCCTTCAAAAACTTGGTAAGAATACTGAATTATTACTAAAAAAGCTTTTTGGTGGAAAAAATAACCCATTTCGTTATGATAAAAACTATCATTACCTAAGAAGTCATTGCGCAATATATAGAACTAAATATATAAAAAAAATAAAAACATTTTTTTCTGATGGCAATCAGACTGCGGGTTTAATTATGCACAGAAAGCTGATAAATGCTGGATACAAAATGATTTTTCTTGAGTCAAACGAGCTGATGAAATACATTCATCATGTCAACCATGCTACACAAGCTTTAAATCCTGAAATCAAGAATAGAGGCTCATTAAAAACTTTAAAGACTTATTTTATTTTTTTAAAACAACCGTTTATACAGTCTGTATTAACAAAAGATGACTTAGATTTATAACTCTTTAAGATAACGTCGATGTTGAAATTTCGTATTTTTCAAATAACTTTCCCAGTCCTCAAAATCAGTCCAGCCAGAGAGAAATAAGAAATCAATCTCATATTTTATTGCTGTATCAATATCGTATTTTGAATCCCCAAGGAAAATAACTGGCCTAAAATCTGAATCCATTAATTTTTCCTCTAGAATTTGATGTTTAGATTTTGGACTTCCGAATATGCCTAAGTTGAAAAAATGAGCTATTTTCTTTTGGATTAATAATTCCTGCACCTCTTCTTCATCACCACCGCTCATTACCATCCAATTTTGATCTGGATAAAGCTGTCTCAACTGTTCTATTCCTTCAGCGACTTCGCATTCTAAAAGCATTTCTTTCACGCGCTTATTAAGTGCTTTAATTAGAAAATCAAAATCTCGTTCATGAAATGGTTTGTTTAAAATTTTTGTTAAAAAATATTTAAACTTCACATATCTGGAAATACCCGTATTTTTAACATGATGGTCTACCAGCATTTCCGCTTGACTTTGAGTTGCTCCATAATCGAGAGCGGCCAACTTATAGGCTTCAGTTTTTTTGAAATTTGAATTAAGAATTACTCCATCACAATCAAATATGACGGTATGGTAATAGTCAAGATTCATAAATTTAAATAACTTTAGATGCTGCCTTTGCTAGCGCAACAATCGCCTTCCAATTTTTTTCTTCGACAAGATTATTAGGTGTAAGCCAGGTCCCCCCGCATACTGGAACATTTGGCAAACTAAGAAAATCTTTAGCAGTATCAACAGTAATACCCCCTGTTGGACAAAACTGAATATTAGAAAATGGTCCAGAAAAACCTTTTAATAAATTAATGCCGCCTACAGCTACTGCGGGAAATAATTTAAGAAAATCATAACCTTCATCAGCAGCCATCATCACTTCACTTCCTGTTGAAACACCGGGTAGCAAGGGCAGTCCAATTTTTTTACATTCATCTGATAAATCCTTGGTAAAACCCGGGCTTACAGCAAATTTTGAACCTGCTATTTTTGCATTAGTTGCGTCTGCTTTCGTTCTTAATGTCCCTGCACCAGTAATTGCCTCAGGGAGCTTATCATTAATAATGCTAATTGCATCCAAAGCCACATTTGTTCTCATTGTAATTTCAAGAACTCTAATACCCCCTTCAAGCATTGATTCTGCAATTGGCAAAGCATCTTCTTTCTTATTGATGACAATAACCGGAATAACCGGGCCATATTGCGCTAGTTCTATCGTTTTCATTTATTTTCCTATATTAAAGCCAAGTAATTGCACCTTCTTCAGCAGAAAGCACATTTTTTCTCATTGAGGTAAATAGTTCACGGCCCATTCCATGGGCGTTATTATTTTTTTGATCATCCGTCATTAAGACAACATTCCTTTCAAACCATGTATCCTCATCAATTAAAACATTAAGCGAACCCACGGTTGCATTTATTCTAACGATATCTCCATCTCTAATTTTTCCAATAAAGCCACCCGCTGCAGCCTCTGGACTCACATGAATCGCTGCAGGCACTTTTCCTGAAGCACCACTCATTCTTCCGTCAGTCACAATCGCGACCTTGTATCCTTTATTTTGTAAAACAGATAATGGCGGGGTTAATTTATGCAACTCAGGCATGCCGTTTGCTTTTGGTCCTTGGAACCTTACCACCGCAACAAAATCTTTTTCTAACTTCCCTTGATCAAACGCTTCCAGAAGTTCTTCTTGAGTATTAAAAATCATAGCTGGTGCTTCAATAATATGACGCTCTTCCGGAACCGCAGAAATTTTCATTACCGAACGACCAACATTTCCTTTTAATAATCTTAAGCCTCCAGAGGCATTGAATGGATCTTTATAGGTTCTGACAATTGATTCATCATTCGATTTTTCCGGAAAATTTTTCCAATTCAACTTTTTATTATCGTAAGTTAAATGTTGTCCAAATTTCTCTAAACTTTTTCCTACTACCGTTAATACATCGCCGTACATGCATCCATTTTCAACTAATTCCCGAATAACAAAGCTTGGCCCTCCTGCAGCTTGAAACTCATTAACATCTGCAATTCCATTTGGATATACACTTGCAAGCAGTGGCACTTCTCGAGCAAGATCATGAAAATCAGACCAATCAATAATGATTCCCGCTGATCGAGCTATAGCAACCCAATGGATAAGATGATTTGTCGAGCCTCCTGTAGCCAATAAAGCAGCCATTGCGTTAATAATTACTTTTTCGTCAACCAGCTCACCTAAAGCATTTGATTCTTTAGCTTTAATATTATTGATCAAAACTTTAACTGACTCTTCAGTTAAAACTTTTCTTAAATTATCGTGAGGGTGAATAAAAGCAGAGCCTGGAATTAAAAGACCCATGGCTTCTAATAACATTTGATTACTATTAGCTGTTCCATAGAAAGTACAAGTTCCTTCTCCATGGTAAGCTTTAGATTCTGATTCTAATAACTCTTTTCTACCAACCTTACCTAATGCATATTGCTCCCTTACTTTAGATTTAGATGTATTATCAATTCCAGTTGCCATCGGTCCAGCAGGCACAAAAATAGATGGTAGATGGCCAAAATGAAGAGCTCCAATCAATAAGCCTGGAACAATCTTATCGCAAACACCAAGTAATAAAGCGCCATCAAACACATCATGCGATAATCCAACAGCAGTGCTCATAGCAATAGCATCTCGAGAAAATAAACTTAGCTCCATTCCCGGTTCACCCTGAGTTACTCCATCGCACATTGCGGGGACTCCTGCAGCAACTTGGACAAATGCACCATTTTCATAAGCCACTTTTCGGATCAGTTCAGGATAATTTTCATATGGCTTATGTGCGGATAGCATATCATTGTATGCGCTAACAACAGCTATATTTGGCTTTTTCTCTTCAACAATCTCAATTCTTTTATTAGCCGGGATTGAAGCAAAAGCGTGCGCTACATTTGCGCAACCCATCCGATCTTGACCTTTTGCTCTAGATTGATATTGTTTAATTCTCTTCAAATAAGCCGAGCGTGTAGGTCTACTTTTTTCAATAATCTTTTCGGTTAATTCAACGATTGCATTTTTCATATATAAATAATTATTTCGTAACTAAAATATTCTCCATAATAAGATACTCAAGGTCACAACCATAAAACATATTCAGCGCATCTTCTGGGGAACAAACCATAGGTTCACCTCTTCTATTTAATGAGGTATTTAAAACTACCGGAACCCCTTTTAAATCATTAAAACTTTTTATTAAATCATAATAAGGTTTATTAGTTTTTTTTGTAACAACCTGAACTCTAATTGTTTTATCCTCATGTACAACCTCAGGTATTTTTTTTATCCATTTTTTATTGACATCAAAAGTAAAAGTCATAAACGGTGACGGATGATGACTTTGAATAATCTCTGCAGCATATTCATCAAGAACACTTGGGCAAAATGGCCTCCAACGCTCTCGATATTTGATTTGCTCATTAATTTTATCAGATATTTTTGGAGTTGTTGGATCGCCAAGGATACTTCTACAACCTAATGCTCTTGGGCCAAATTCCATTCGTCCCTGAAACCAAGCTAGTGGATTGCCTTCTGCTAATATTTTTGCGCCTGCTTCTGACGGATTAGTTAATTTTGTATATTTCGGTTTTGCTTTATGAATCTTACATGCATCTTCGCATTGTTTACTTGTGTAAGCAGGTCCTAGGAATACATGTTCCATTTTATCAAGATCATGTTTTACATCATAAAGAGACGATATATATGTTGCCGCTCCTAATGAAGTTCCAGCATCACCAGAAGCTGGTTGGACAAAAAGCTCTTTTACATTAGCAGAAGAAATAATTCTTTGATTTAATTTTACATTCAATGCAACACCACCAGCCATACAGATCTTCCCAGTTTCTTTTAGAATATCTCCCAGATAATACTCAATCATTTCCAGAGCAATATCTTCTAACTTTTTCTGAATTGATGCTGCGTAATGAATATAGGGATGATCAATATTATCTCCTTGTCTTTTTTTGCCATATTTTTCTATGAACTTTGGTGAAAAATAATATCCTTTTCCTTTTTCTTTATATCTTCTTAAGCCAATAACATTTACAAAATCTGTATTCACTCGTAATTGCCCTTTTTCAAATGAAACCAAATTTGAAAAATCATATTTATTTGGATCCCCATATGGAGCCATACCCATAACTTTAAACTCGCCATCCAACATATCAAAACCTAAGAATTCAGTGATTGCGCCATATAACCCGCCTAACGAATCTGGGTCATAAAATTCTTTGATTTTGTATATTTTTCCATTCTCACCATAACCAAAAAAAGTGGTTGCATATTCACCTTTACCATCAATACCAACAATTGCAGTTTTTTCTTTAAAACCGGAGAGATGATATGCGCTTGAAGCATGAGCTAAGTGATGCTCTACAGGTAAAATTTTTGCTTTCCTGATACCTAATTGCTGCATCAGATTTTTAGTTTTATTTAAATTTCTTCTAAATCTTCTATTACCATTAAATATTGCATCCAGAGCTCGGTCTGGCGCATACCAATATCTTTTTGCGTACACCCATCTAGCAGGTTTAAATATTGAAATAGGCGCATAAGGTAAAGTTACGATATCTACATCATTCGGTCGGATATTTGCTTGATCAAGACAAAATTTGGCAGCATTGACGGGAAAGAGATTTTTAGCGTGTTTATCGCGGATAAATCGCTCTTCTTCAGCGGCAGCAATAATCTTACCGTCAATGATTAAAGCAGCAGAGGCATCATGCCCCAAGACACCAGAAACTCCTAATATAATCATACTTATCTAAACTCTAAATAACTTTTGCTAACCATTTTACTTGGTTCCAATTATGTTTAAATCTTAATTTGTCTTTGGAATGAAAATAATTGAATAAAGGCACAAAAGATACAAATGATACTGAATCCAAATCAATTAAACAAAGTTTTTTAGCAGGATCAACAATTAAATTCGTTCCCTTAAGATCTCCATGAAAAATTCTATAGAACCTCAAGCTGGCAAAAAAATCTTTTATTGTTTTTTGAAAATTTAACATTTCTGAATCTGATCTAATATATTTAGCATACTTCAATATATCAATTCCTTTTTGGTATCTTGATATATAGAAAGCTTCGCTCTTAAAAAACAAAAATTTTCGCACAACAAAAGCAAGAGGTTCTGGAGTTGGCATTCCAATAAGCTCTAATGCATTCGCATTTTCCCAACTCTTCTGAGCTCTGGATAATTTAAATTGTAATAAAAAAAAGTGCCAAATATTTTTTAAGTTATAACGCTTAATCACTAAATCTTTATATCTAAACACTGTGCAAGTATTGCCATTTTTGATTACCTCACCAGTACACATGTTTTGCAAATCAGAGACATTAAATTCGAAATTTCTTTTTTTATTGATGCTATATTTAAATTTACTAATCTTCTCAAAATCAGTTGAAGATCGCATCGATTTTTCTTTGTATTTTTTGATTGCTTTTAATCTAAAGAAATCTGCCATAAAAGTTATCATTACCATTAAAAAATAATTTTTTTTAAAAGATTTTGTAAAAGAAGCAAACATGTCTTGATCAAATTTTGAAAATAATAAAGATAGATTGATAACTTGTTGCAGCCTTCTAAAAAAAATAGTCTTTTTAATCATGCCCGCATCAATTGGATAGACTTTATTACCGCTTACTAAATAATTTTTTAAATAATTATCTCGCTGCAATAATTGCTTTTCGAAAAGTAAATGATTCACTTCTATAACCTGTTGCAGAATATTCTTAGTCAGCCCCTGATTTCTCTTTTGCTTGATAAACTGCTCCACATCAAGTGCATTTGCATACCGTTCACTTGCAATATAAAAAACATTATCAATTTTCCCAACAAATAAAATTTTTGGGGTCATGATGTTTGCACTATTTAACCAAAATAAACCTTTAGATTCAGCGATATAGTCTTTTTCACGCATAAATTTTTTTAAAATCGCAGGTTTATTATTAAACTTACAGAAATAAACTGCTCTTCTTTGTGGGACCTCTCTGATCAGCTTTAATTCTTTAAATTGATTGCTGATGTTATGCAAATTTTCTATCATATTTTTTGTGCAAAAAAATCATTCTTTTGAAAACTTTATTATAAAAATTTGCATCGCCATCTGATGGTTTATAGTTTTTACAAAATAACTTATAACAATCATCGTATGAAAACCCTATTTGTTGCATAGAAAAGAAAAAAGCGCCAATTTCTTTAATAAGTCTCGACATACTTTTTCGCTGTTTCTTTTCCACCCTATGAAAATCAATAATATATATATCTAGTACTCCCTTTTTTAATTTATGAACATCAATAAGAAAATGACATAAATAAAGATCATAATGAATCACATTATTCATATGCATCTTATTAATTATATCTACTAATTTTTTTAGAATTTTAGCTTTATATTTTAGAACTAATCCTTTATATTTGGTTTTTACAAAAAAAACATCAAGTTGTTCAGTATTTTTTAATTCTTGACTAATGACAAAAGAACGCTGATTAAAAAAACTATTTTCAGAACCAAAAGCAACAAGCTCTGCAGTTTTAATATCTAATTTTGAAAACATTTTATATGCGTTATATTCTCTATGAGCGCTATTAAATTCTTTTTTAAAAGAAAAAAAGTTTCTTATATAAGAAAGAAGGTTTTCACCATAAAATCTTTTAATAAAAAAACTTTTATTTTCCAAAAAAAATCGAATGGTCTCTCTGCTTGAAAACTTTCTATAAACCTGACCTTTTAACGCAAAAATATTATTAAATGTTAAATTTTTAAATAAATTATGATATTTAAATATTTTGATCATGTTTGTTTTTTTGAAGTTAGCTTATTACCTAAGAATCTTTAAATAATTAAGTCTATAATACTACCCTAAATATGAAGATACTTATTTTAAAAACATCATCCTTAGGTGATATTGTGCATTGTTTTCCAATAATAAAGGATATAAAAAAAAATATTCCAGATGCACAAATTGATTGGGTTATTGAAGACAGTTTTAAAGATTTACTAAGCGAGATTGAAGATATAAACCAGGTGCTAACAAGTAATTTTAGAGACTGGAAAAAAAATATTTTCTCGCCAAAATCTTGGATTGCTTTTTTTTTACTAAGAAATATTATTGCAAAAAACAACTATGACGTAATTCTGGACTGTCAGGGACTAATCAGAACTGCTCTGTTAATTCCATTTAGAAGCAATTCAATTGGTTTAGATAAAGACTCTATTAAAGAAAAACCTGCCTCCCTATTTTATAAAAAAAAGATTAAAGTCAATAAAGATCAAAACGCAATTGATCGCAATAAAATTTTCGCTTCAAAAGCACTCAGGTATGAAATTAATGATAGCCCCAGAGATAATATCCAACAAATATCAAACCAAATTGATCATAAAGGGCCAGTAATATTTTTTATGGGGACTAGTAATGATCAAAAGAAATGGGCAGTAGAAAACTGGATCAAACTTTGCGACTGGTTACATAATATGGAGAAAAAAGTTTTACTTGCATGGGGGAGCTCTAAAGAATATGAAGAAGCTCTCTTAGTTTATGAATATACTAAAAATAGCGAAATTCTTCCACGCCTTACAATTTCAGAAATAAAACAACTTATACCTAAATGCTCTTTAGCAATTGGTGTAGATACAGGGCTTACACATCTTGCTCTTTTTCTTGGTATTCCATCTATTGGCATATATTGCGCATCTGACCCTAACAGAACTGGCTTAAAATCCACAAGAAAAGGGCTTTATATTAATTTCGGCGAAAATAACAACCCTCCAAGTTTTATAACTATAAAAAATTATTTAGAAAATGCACTTGAAAATTAATTTTTAATCCCAATATTTAATCAAACAACATTGTAATTGCAAAAGTTATGACCAAAAAAAAAGAAACCACTCCAAAACCAGATGAAATCCTAAACGAAGATGCTATTTCAGCAAACGAATTAGAATCTAATAACGCTTCTGAAATTCTGGAATTAAACGAAAAGGTAAAAGAGCTTGAACAAAACATTTTATATGCTAAGGCTGAATTACAAAATTTCATGAGAAGAGCCGATGAAGAGGCAACTAAGATTAGAAAATTTGCAATTGAAAATTTTAGTCAAGAATTGCTGATTGTCAAAGACAGTTTAGAGGCTGCCCTTAATTCAGAAAAAATTACTATTGAAAATCTGCAGGATGGTGTTTCAATTACATTAAAACAGCTTGTGAGTATTTTTGAGAAATTTAATATTGCAGAAATAAATCCAGTCGATCAAAAATTTGACCCTAATGAACATCAGGCTATGACTATGGTTGAATCAGACAAAGAACCAAACACAATCATAGGCGTACTTCAAAAAGGTTATAAGCTTAATGAAAGGATTATACGTCCCGCTATGGTTGTTGTCTGCAAAGCAAAAGAAGCTTGAAATTAAGTTTTTTATCCCCACATTAATTACAACAGTTTTTTAAGGAAAAATAAAAATGGCAAAAATTATAGGTATTGATCTAGGAACTACAAATTCATGTGTATCTGTTATGGAAAATGGCAAGCCTAAAGTAATTGAAAATTCTGAAGGTACTAGAACAACACCTTCTATCGTTGCATATACAGATAATGACGAAATTTTAGCGGGAGCTCCTGCAAAACGACAAGCAGTAACAAACCCAAAAAATACCCTTTATGCTGTTAAGAGATTAATTGGCAGAAGATTTGAAGAAGATGAAGTGCAAAAAGATATTAAGCTTATGCCTTACACAATCGCCAAAGCAGATAATGGAGATGCATGGGTAGAGGTTAATGGTAACAAAATTGCTCCGCCTCAAATATCGGCTGAAGTATTAAAAAAAATGAAAAAGACTGCAGAAGACTACTTAGGTGAAGAAGTTAAAGAGGCTGTAATTACTGTGCCAGCTTATTTCAATGACAGTCAAAGACAAGCTACAAAAGATGCAGGCAGAATTGCTGGGTTAGAAGTCAAAAGGATTATTAATGAACCTACAGCTGCTGCATTAGCATTTGGTTTAGATAAACAAGAAGGTGATAGAAAAATTGCTGTTTATGATTTGGGGGGAGGCACTTTTGATATCTCCATTATCGAAATCTCAAGTGTAGACGGAGAGCATCAATTTGAAGTGCTATCTACTAACGGAGATACATTCCTTGGAGGTGAAGATTTTGATAATAGAATCATCGATTTTCTTGCAGATGAATTTAAAAAGGAAAATGGGATTGATTTAACTCAGGATATGCTCGCTAAGCAACGCCTCAAGGAGGCGGCTGAAAAAGCTAAGATTGAGTTATCAAGCAGCTCACAGACTGAAGTTAACTTACCTTATATTACCGCTGATGCATCAGGTCCAAAACATTTAGTTGTTAAAATCTCAAGGTCAAAATTTGAATCACTCGTTGAAGATTTAATAGAGAGAACTGCGATTCCGTGCGAAAACGCATTAAAAGATGCTGGATTGTCGAAATCAGACATTGCCGATGTTATTTTAGTCGGCGGTCAAAGTAGAATGCCAAAAGTACAAGAAAAAGTGAAGAATATTTTCGGTGTTGAACCAAGGAAGGATGTTAATCCAGACGAAGCAGTTGCTGTTGGGGCTGCAATCCAGGGCGGAGTATTACAGGGTGATGTTAAAGATGTTCTTCTTCTCGACGTAACACCGCTTAGTTTAGGTATTGAAACGCTTGGTGGGGTGTGCACTAAATTAATTAAAAAAAATACAACCATCCCTACTAAAGCCTCTCAGGTATTTTCAACCGCGGAAGATAATCAAAGCGCTGTAACTATTCACGTTCTTCAGGGCGAAAGAGAAATGGCAAATGGAAATAAATCATTAGGTCAATTCAATTTGACTGATATTCCACCTGCCGCAAGAGGTACACCTCAGATTGAAGTAACGTTTGATATAGATGCCAATGGTATTTTGCATGTTTCCGCAAAAGATAAAGCAACCGGTAAAGAGAATAAGATTACCATCAAAGCCAATAGTGGCTTGAGCGAAGAAGAAATTAGAAAAATGGAAGAGGATGCCGCAAAGTATGCCGAGGAAGATAAAAAACTAAAAGAACTTGTGGACCTTAAAAATACTTCAGAAGCGCTGATACATGGCACTAGGAAATCAATGACTGATTATCCTGATAAACTTGAAAGCGGTGAGAAGGAAAAAATTGAATCAGCAATTAAAGACTTAGAAGAAGCCATTAAATCTGATGACAAAGCACAGATCGAAGAAAAATCAAAACTGCTTGGAGAGGCTGCTCAAAAATTTGGTGAAAAAGTTTATGCCTCACAGCAAAATCAGGGGACTCAACAAAAGCCAGAAGACGGATCAGGTGAGAAAACTGTCGATGGCGATGTTGTTGATGCTGATTTTGAAGAAGTAAAAAACGACGATAAAGAAGATAAGTAAATTAACCAATTCCACCTGATTTAATATGCATTTAAATCAGGTGTTATTTATTCATTGAAAATGGCTACCAAAAGAGATTATTACGAAATATTAGGGCTCGGCAGAGATGCTGGTGCGGATGAAATTAAAAAAGCATTTAAAAAACTTGCTATGAAATATCATCCTGATAGAAATCCAGATAATCCTAAAGCGGAAGAATCATTCAAAGAAGTAAAAGAAGCCTATGAAATTTTATCTGACCCACAAAAAAAATCAGCTTATGATCAATTTGGTCATGCGGGCGTAGATTCCTCAATGGGTGGAGGCCAAGGTTTTGGTGGCTTTTCAGATTTTGGAGACGCGTTTGGTGATATCTTTGGAGACATTTTTGGTGGTGGTCGCAGTTCTTCACAATCAAATGTTTATCGAGGTGCTGACCTTAGATACAATTTAGAAATTTCATTAGAACATGCTGCTAAGGGCACTGAAACAAAAATAAGAATTCCAGTTTTAGTGCAATGTAAAACTTGTCATGGATCAGGAGCTAAAAAAGGAACCCAACCAACAACATGTGACACCTGCGGTGGTCATGGACAAGTCAGAATGCAACAAGGCTTTTTCTCGGTTCAACAATCTTGTCCAAAATGTCATGGAAATGGTAAGGTAATTAAAGATCCTTGTGGACCATGTAGTGGCTCCGGAAGAGTTCAGGAATCAAAAACATTATCTGTAAAAATTCCAGCTGGTGTCGATGAAGGTGACCGCATTCGCCTTAGTGGAGAAGGAGAAGCTGGTTTAAACGGTGGGCCATCGGGTGATTTGTATGTTGTTGTATCTTTAAAAAAACATGGAATTTTTGAACGTGATGGTGGAGATCTTCATTGTGAAATGCCAATTAGCTTTTCAACAGCAGCACTGGGTGGCGAAATTGAAATCCCGACTCTTGATGGGCATGCAAAAATGAAAATTCCTCCAGAAACTCAATCTGGTGCTAAGTTTCGCTTAAAAGGAAAAGGCATAAAGCCTGTTCGTGAAAATTATACAGGGGATCTAATCTGTCATGTCGTGGTTGAAACTCCTGTAAAACTAACAGAAAGACAAAAAGAAATTTTAATTGAACTAGAACAACTTAACCAAGCTGACAGTGGCAAACATAGCCCAAGATCAAAAAGCTGGCTTGATAAAGTTAAAGATTTTTTTGAATAATGCTCTTCTAGTATGTTCCTTTTTGAATTAACTCAACCTTGTAACCATTCGGATCTTCAATAAAAGCAATAACTGTTGTTCCATGCATCATAGGACCCGCTTCTCTTAAAACTTTTCCTCCCAAAGCCTTGATATCTGTACAAGTTTTATAAGCATCTTCAACCTCAATTGCAATATGACCGTATCCAGTTCCTAAATCATAACTTTTTGTATCCCAATTGTGAGTTAACTCCAAAACTGTATTATTTTGCTCATTGCCATAACCAATAAATGCTAATGAAAATTTACCTTCGGGGTAATCTTGTTGCCTTAGCACTTTCATCCCAAAAAATTTTTCATAAAAAGAAATTGATTCTTGCATATCATTGACCCTTAACATCGTATGTAAAATTCTCATTTCAGTTCCTTATTTCATTAATTTTTTTGTAGTTTAATTAATTTTAAATATAAATCCGTTTTGTATTCTATGATTGTTTCATCTTTGGGTATACAGTCAATGGGGCAGATTTCAACACATTGTGGCACATCAAAATGGCCTACGCATTCAGTGCATAAGTCTGGATTTATTTGAAATATTTTCTGACCCATAAAGATTGCATTGTTTGGGCATACAGGCTCGCATACATCACAATTAATGCATTCAGAGGTAATTTTTAACGCCATGACTGAATGAGACGATATGCTTTGGGATGCACAAATTGAGCAAAATTACCTCTTGCTTGAATTATCTGACGAACTAAGGTTGAAGATATGGAGTTGTTCAAAATATTGCTTTGTAAAAAAATAGTCTTAACAGAGGGTGCTAACTGACTGTTCATTTCTGCCAATTGTTTTTCATAAGTCATATCGAATGCATCCCGAAAACCTCTGGCAAGATAAAAAATATTTTCTTCTTTTGCAAAATCTGTAGTCAATCCTTGATATTCTCGAATCTCAATATTCTTTATTTTAGAAATACTGGCCTCAATAAGGAGTCTTCTCTGTTCTGAAGAAAAAAGACATTTTTTTCCATTATCCTCTGGAATGCCAACGATAACTTTAGAAAAAATATCACTTAATTGATTGATAATATCCATATGCCCATTTGTAATTGGATCAAAAGAACCAGCATATAAAATTTTATTTTTTTTCATAAATTCCATACTCTAAAGTTTTTGTTGATTTAAGTTTAAGAGTTTTTAAATTTTCAAAAGAACGATTTTTTTTTGACTCAATGTAAATTATACCTTGTTCAGATAAAAGCCTTTCAGTGATGTCTGGAATCAAATTATATAAATTAGAGTCATAAGGGGGGTCAAAAAAAATGATATCAAACTGCCGCTGAGTTTTCGCTACAAAATCATTTGCATCCCCCAAAAAAATCTCGGCATGTTTGAGCTCCAAGTTTTTTATATTTTTTTCAATATTAATTATAGTTTCCTTCTGTTTATCAACAAATACACAACAAGAAGCGTTTCTAGATAATGATTCAAAACCCAGAGAACCAGACCCCGCAAACAAATCCAAACAAGACTTATTACTTAGGTCTTGGCCAAGCCAATTAAATAAGGTTTCTCTTACTCTTCCTAGGGTAGGTCTTATATTTAAAGAATCAACAAAGAAAATATTACTTTTCTTGAAGTGGCCTGCTTGAATTTTTATTTTGGATAAAATACTATTTTTTTCCTACAATAACTGTAGAAAATTTTGACATATCTAGACGTCTTTGGAAAGCATCCTTAATATCCTCAAGAGAGACTTGATTAATATTCTTAGAAAATTGTTGTATGTAATCCACGGGGTAGTTATAAACAGCCATCATTGAAATATACTCTATGATTTTTTTATTACTATCGAGTCTCAATGGGAAACCACCTACCATATTAGTTTTTGCATCATCCAGCTCCTGCTGCGTTGGCCCTTTTTCTATAAACTCATTAAGTATTTTTTTTACTAAAGAATAGGCTTGGTCAATTTGAGATTTTTTTGTTTGTAAGTTTATTTGAAAAGGTCCTGCTTCTCGATGAGGCATAAAATATGAATATACACTATAAACTAAACCACGCTTCTCTCTGATTTCGTTTGTTAATCGAGATACAAAACCACCACCCCCAAGAATATAATTTCCCAAATAAAGTGGGAAAAAATCAGGGTCATTTCTCTTCATAATTGGAGCCCCGAAATATAAGTGTGCCTGCGCTGCTGGATGATCAATTTGTATTTGAGTTCCAGGTGTAGGATTCACAATTTGAATTTGTCGATCCTGAGTTTTTTTAAAATGTGCTGCTAATTTTTCAGCTAATGATTTTGCTTCTTCTTTTGATAAATCCCCCACAATCACAATCGAACCATTATTTGCAGAAAAATAATTTTGGTAGAAATTTACAACATCATCTGAGGTTATATTGTTTACAGAATCTAAATCTCCAATCTCATAATTTTGATATGGGTGACTCGGATAAAGAAGTTTTCTAAAAGCTCTTTCACCAATCTGCTCTGGTTCAGTTTCTTGTTGTTTAATAAGCGCAATAAGATTTGCTTTTTCTCTCTCAAATACCTTTGGATTAAAATTCGGTTTTGAAATAACTCCCTCAAATGCTTCAATTGCTTGGTTAAATAGTTTTTTATCAGACAATGATCTTAAAGATATTCGTGCGTAATCCAAGTCTGTTTCATTCGATAAAATTGCACCGATATCCGTAAACCTATCAGCACTCTCATCCTCACTGAGATTATCTGAACCTAGGGTCATTAAATGATTTGTAAGATTTGCCAATCCTCTTTTTTGTTCTGGATCATATGCTGATCCAGCATCAAAATTTATGTTTATATCAATGATTGGTAATTCATGTGACTCAACAAAAAAAGTATTAAAACCATTACTGGTTTTCCAATTTTTTATAGCGATCTCCGCTATGGTTATCTGGGAATAAAAAAAATAAAAAATTAATAATAGTGTTTTTTTAATTTTCATACTTAAGATTTTTATTTTAAACTTTCTTTGGATTTAGAATTGCGATATTTAAGTTATTATCATTAAAAAATTTATTGATTACAGCTTGAATATCCTTAGAAGTAACATTTTTAATTTGATTTATATAATCATCTTTGATTGTGTAAGAGTAGCCCATACTTTCAAGCTGCCCTATTATCATGCCTTGATAAAACATTGAGTCTTTTTCATAGACGTTAGCCGCTATTGCCCCAGCTTTTACTCTTTCTAACTCTTTATTGGAAACACCATTTTTTAATATATTTTGAATCTCTGCTTGAATTATTTTCTGAACCTCATCTTTCTGCTGATCCGCTTTAAAAGCAACTAAAAATTCAAATGTCCCCTTATCACCTCGACTTAAAAGGGGATAAGATGCTAACGCAGAAACGGTAGCACCTGACTTTACCAGGCTTTTATAAAGCCTAGAGGATGGGCCCCCAGATAAAACATTAGCCAAAACATCTAATGCAAAAGCATCTCTATCATTACTTGGTTTTAGTTTATTAAGCGTTGGCACAACATAACCCATCTGAAGCCTCACTAACTCACTCGGCGCACTCACTTCTATCATTCTTTTACCCAGCTGTTGGGCTTCAATCTGAGGTTTTCTTTCCTTAAGTATTTTTTTTGGAATATTTGCAAAGTATTTTTCTACCAATTTGTAAGCCTGCTTTGGATCGATATCACCAGAAATCACAACGGTTGCATTGTTTGGTGCATACCAATCCTGGTACCAATCACGAGCATCTTGATAATTCATTGATTCTAAATCACTCATCCAACCAACAATTGGTCTTCCATAAGGGTGAGAGTTAAAAACTAAGGCATTAAAATTTTCATTTAACATGCCCTCAGGCTTATCATCAGTTCTCCAGCGTCTTTCCTCCATGACAACCTTGATCTCTTTATTAAATTCTTCTTTTGATAGATTTAGATTTTGCATTCTATCGGCTTCAAGCTTGAGCGCTAATTCTAGATTAGACTGTTCTAAAGTCTGAAAATAGCAAGTATAATCTGTTCCAGTAAATGCATTTTCTCTACCACCAACTCTTGCAATAATTTCAGAAAATTCACCAGGTTTTATAGTTTGCGTTCCCTTAAACATCATATGCTCAAGAACATGAGCAACACCAGTTTTACCATTCACTTCATCGATACTTCCAGCTTTGTACCAAACTTGGGAAACAACAACCTGTGAGCGATGATCTTCGTTCACTATTAACTTCAAGCCATTTTCAAGGGAATATTCTGAAACCTGAGCAGAAAGAATGTTTAAATAAAAAAATAAAAGAAGGAAAATTTTTTTCATAAAGATAAATGATTCAAATATATTTCATTGTTATAATTGCTGTATTATCGACTACAAACAATTCAATAAGTTCTATAGTTTAATTAATTATGTTTAACTTCTTAAAAAAATTAATTGGCAAAGGTGATGCTGAAGATAATTCAAAAAAGAAAAATCCTGCAAAACCAAAACCTAATCTAATCAAAAAGCAGAGTGTTACTAGTCTGGAAAAAAAACCTTCAATAAAAAAATCAGCTTCAACATTAAAAAATAAAACAAACACCTCTAAACCTAAAAAAGAAAAGCAGTCTATTCAGACTAGACCAACTTCAAAAGAAGAAAAGAAAAAAACAGGCTTTTTTTCTTTTACAGAAAAAATTAAACAGGGTTTAAAGAAAACACGAGAAAAACTTGATATAGACCTTACTTCCTTATTTTCCAGCAAAACTATAGATGAAAGTTTTTTTGAAGAACTAGAAATGATTCTACTCAGTGCTGATGTCGGCTATAGCGCAACCCAACAAATTATTAGTAATTTAAGGACTCAAACTAAAAAAGAAAAATTATCTGAACCTAATGAGCTTAAAAATTTATTAAAAAAACAACTCACAGAAATTTTAAGAAGAATTGAAAGCCCATTGATTGAAATTAAACAAAAACCCTTTATTATTCTTGTGGTTGGCGTTAATGGCTCAGGAAAAACAACTTCTATAGGTAAACTGACTAAGCTTCTTTTAGACGAGGGCAAAACCGTCTTAATCGCGGCAGGCGATACATTTAGAGCCGCTGCAACAGAACAGCTTAATGTTTGGGGAGATCGAAACAAGGTTACTGTAATTTCACAACAAACTGGGGATCCAAGCGCAGTGATTTTTGACGCCATACAATCAGCAAAAGCTAAAAATATAGATATCGTCATTGCAGATACTGCTGGTCGCCTCCCTACGCAACAACACCTTATCGATGAACTCGCTAAAATTAAGCGTGTCATTCAAAAACATGATGAAAATGCACCGCATGAAACCTTATTAGTATTAGATGCAAATACTGGGCAAAATGCATTAAACCAAATTAAAACTTTTAATCAAGCAGTCCCTTTAAGTGGGCTAATCATGACAAAACTTGACGGAACCGCAAAAGGTGGAATTGCTGCAGCAATTGCACAAGAAAACCCACTGCCGCTCAGATTTATTGGTGTTGGAGAACAAATTGATGATTTAAAAATATTTACTGCAGAAGATTATGTTGAAGGACTTTTAGATGATTAGATTTGATCAGGTATTTAAGCGTTATCCTGGCTATCAAGAAGCATTGCAAAATGTAAGTTTTGAAATTTTTGCAGGCGAGTTAGTTTTTATTACCGGAGCATCTGGTGCTGGTAAGTCAACTTTATTGAAAATTTTATCTTCAATAGAAAAACCAACATCTGGAACAGTAATATTTGAAAATACTAATCTCAATCAAGCAAAGGGTACTAGACTAAATAATATACGTAGAAAATTTGGCATGGTCTTTCAGGACCATAAATTACTTTACGATCGAAACTGTTTTGAAAACGTAGCGCTTCCATTAGCTATTAATAATATTTTTGGTAAAGAAGCTGAAAAAAGAGTTAGAGCCGCTTTGGATAAAGTCGGCCTGCTTAACAAAGAGCGTATGATGCCAATTACTTTGTCCGGTGGAGAGCAACAACGACTCGCTATTGCAAGAGCTATTGTTTGTCGCCCAACTATTATTACAGCAGATGAACCCACCGGAAACCTTGATAAAGAATATGCAAATGAAATTATGAATATCTTTTTTAGCTTTCAACAAGTAGGGGTTACCGTGATCATCTCAACACATGAGCTTCCAAATATTCCTATGAAATTTAAACATCTTCATCTTGATAATGGAAAATTAATTTTTAAGAATCAAACATATGAACAATTACCTGCTTAATTTAATTGAAGCGATGAAAATCGCATTAAATAGACTTCGTTATAACCTAAGCTCATCTTTCATGATGTTTATTGTCATAGGAATTACTATGTGCCTTCCATCAAGTGGCTTATTGTTAATAGAAAATTTAAAGCAACTATCGAGCAAAATAGAATATCAGGCTGAAATTAGTATATTTATGAAACCAGGAAGCGATTTAAAAATAATTGAAGACTTTCTAAATGAACAACCTAACATAAAAAATATTCAATTTATTAATAAAGAGATCTCATGGAAAAATTTACAAAAGAAACTTAATATTGAAGAAATAAATATTGTTAAAGAAAATCCCCTACCTGATAGCTTTTATCTAACCTTAAATACCCTGGAACAAAAAGATATTAACTTTTTAGTTGATGAGTTAAAACAATTTAAAGAAATAGATGATATTAATGTTGACTCAGCTTGGGTAAAAAAATTAGCTACTATACTTAAGCTATCAAAGTTAATTATTCTTACGCTTGCAACCTTGCTTTTAATAGTTCTCATTGTAATTATTGGCAATACCATTCGACTTCAAACCCTGGCTTATAAAGATGAAATAGAAGTCAGTAAATTAATTGGGGCATCCAATTTCTTTATTCGTCGTCCATTTTTATTTACCGGCATCTTATATGGTCTTGGTGGCGGACTTTTTTCATCTTTGCTAATTAAATCTATTGTTTATATTTTTAATCGCTCTGCATCAAATATTCAAGAAATTATTGGATTTTCTATTCAACTTGTTGATCTAAATCTAAATACTCACCTAATGATTATCTGTGTTGCGATTTTGATTGGTTGGCTGGCATCCTTCTTATCAGCAACACGATCAATATATAAAATTGATCATGCCTAACTAATCTTATCTTCTCTTATCTTATTGAAAAATAATGAACTTTTGATTAAAATTAGCACTCTTAACAATAGAGTGCTAAAATATTATTAAGGAGATAAGTTATTAATATGAATGCTTTAACAGTGCCATTTTCGGTAAATATAGAAAGCTTTGACCTATACCAACGTCAAGTTCAGGCAATTCCTATATTAACAGAAGAAGAGGAGTTGGAACTTGCACAGAAACTTAAGCATGAAAATGATCTCGAGGCAGCACGAAAATTAATTGTCTCTCATTTAAGGTTAGTCATTAAGATTGCACGTTCTTTTTCTGGGTATGGCTTAAATCAAGCTGACCTAGTTCAAGAGGGAAATATTGGACTAATGAAAGCTGTTAAACGTTTCGATCCAGATAGAGGTGTTCGTCTGGTTTCTTTCGCAGTTTTATGGATCAAAGCCGAAATTCAAGAATTTGTAATCAAAAATTGGCGTTTAGTTAAAACAGCTACCACCAAAGCCCAACGAAAGTTATTTTTCAATCTTCGAAGCATGAAAAAAACTTTAAGTCCATTAAAGCAATCGGAAATAAAAGAAATAGCGAATAAGCTTAATGTTAAAGAAACTGACGTTATGGAAATGGAATACAGACTCAATGGTCATGATCTGCCAATTGATTATAGCGATTCAGATGATGAAGATTCTTTTAGACCAATATCTTACTTAGAAGATGAAGGCGCTGATCCATTTAAAATTGTTTCCGGTGAGGAATCTGAAAACAATCAGCTGAATAATTTAATTAGCTCAATTAAAGAGCTGGACGAAAGAAGCCAATATATTTTAAAAGCTCGCTGGCTTGATCCTGAAAACACAAAAACACTTCATGAACTGGCTGCAGAACTAAATGTATCAGCTGAGAGAATTAGACAGATAGAGCAAAATGCTCTACAAAAATTAAAACAACTTATTAAAAAGTAAGTATTTCTCCTTGCCAAAACCAATTAAAATTACATTTTTAAGTAATGAGAAGCTTTTATTCTTAGAATTTGACTCAAACGAAGAAGCAAAACTGTCCGCGGAGTTCTTAAGAGTGCATTCACCTTCTGCAGAAGTTCAAGGCCACCATCCTAGCCAGGCAATTTTAGTTACAGGCAAAGAAAATGTCTCAATAGATCAGATAGAGTCTGTTGGAAACTATGCAATAAAAATTTTTTTTAATGATGGTCATGATACCGGTATATACACCTGGGATTATCTTTATTACTTGTCAGAAAACTATGATATTCTTTGGCGTGAATACATAGCAAAAAAAGAAATTTAATTAATCCATGAAAAAGAAAACCCACTTTGGATTTAAAGAGGTAGAGTCAAACGATAAAGAAGGTCTTGTTAAAAACGTATTTGATTCTGTTGCAAAAAATTATGACCTTATGAATGATTTAATGTCCTTTGGACTTCATCGTATATGGAAAAAAATATTACAAAAAAACATTCATTTAAAAAGTGATTCTGTTGTTCTAGATATTGCCGGTGGTTCAGGCGATATTAGCATCTTACTTAAAAGAAAAAATCCTAAAATAACTTTAATCCATAGTGATATAAATTTTAATATGATTAAAGAAGGGCAAAAAAAAATAATAGACAATGGTTTCATTATCCCTTCGGTCTTATTGAATGCAGAATATATTCCTTTTTCTCAAAATAGCTTTGATATCATTACAATTGGCTTCGGCTTAAGAAATATGACTAACAAAGAAAAGGTATTACGCGAATGTTTAAATATTCTCAAGCCTGGTGGAAAAATTGTTATTTTGGAATTCTCAAAAATCTGGAAACCCTTAGAGAAAATATATGATTTATTTTCTTTTAAAATTATTCCTAAAATTGGAAAAGTCATTGCAAATGACGAAGCTAGTTATCAATACCTTGCCGAATCTATCAAAATGCATCCTGATCAAGATTCATTAAAACAATTAATGCAAGACTCCGGCTTTATTATGTGCAGCTATCAAAACTTAACTAGTGGCGTTGTCTCCATCCATCAGGGATATAAAGCATGAAACAAAAAGTCATTAATTTTTTTTTAAAAAAGCTGGCTGAAAATCAGGAAAATTCTGCCCTAAAAACTTTTGCAGGTGAATCTATTCTTATCACTATCGAAAATGGATTATTTAATGTTTACTTCAAAATAAACGAACTCGGTCATCTGGAGAACATAGAGTCAGTTGAAAAAGTATCAACAACATTATCTATGACAATAAAAGCTATACTTAATTTATTAGTCAAACCTACTCAAAAAAAATTAAAAATTGAAGGGGATATTGATCTAGCTAAAGCCTTTGATCAATATATAAAGACAATAGACTTTAATGCTGAAATCAAACTAGCAGATCTTATCGGTTATAAATCTGCTCGATTATTAACATTAGCTGGGAAATCTATTTTTAAAAAAACCCTCAAAAGAAAAAGAAATATTGAAGAAACAATCATTGAATATTATCAAGAAGAAAAAATGCTTTTAGCTAAAGAGAGGCAAGTTGCTAAATTTAATCAAGCCGTTGATAAAATAAATTTAGATGTGGAAAAAATTATTACTAGAGTTTCACAACTAAAAAAATGATCGTCTTTTTTAAAATAATAAAATTCATTTTCACAGCTCTTTATTTTGGCTTAGATGAGTTTTTTTTAAATAACAAACTTATTTACTTTATTCATATACTATTCAAACCATTTCGAATATTTTCTAAGCAAAATCGTGGTGAACGTTTTAGGTTGGTTTTAGAAAAATCAGGGCCCATTTTTATAAAATTTGGACAAATTTTATCAACCCGCAGAGATCTGTTACCCAAAGATATAGCAGATGAATTAGCTAAGCTGCAAGATAAAGTTGCACCCGTTAAATTTAATGAAATTGAAAAAATTTTAAAAGCTGCTTATAAAGATGAGGTTAATAATATTTTTAGCAACATCGAAATCAATCCTATCGCAAGTGCATCAGTAGCCCAGGTGCATCAAGCTACATTAATCAATGGCAAAAAAGTTGCTATAAAAATTCTAAGACCAAATATAAACGTTAAAGTAAATTCAGACATTAAACTTTTATATTTTCTCGCAAATTTTATTACCAAACTTTGGGCTGATGGGAAAAGATTAAAACTTCCTGAAGTTGTAAGGGAATTTGAAAAACATACAAAAACAGAACTTAATCTTCTCCTTGAAGCTGGCAATTGCTCTCATCTGGCAAGTAATTTTAAGGACCAAACAAAATTGATCGTTCCTGAAGTTTTTTGGGATTATTGTCATGAAAAGGTAATGGTGATGGAATTTATGGATAGCATTCCAATTTCAGATATCAAATCCCTTAACAAAAACAAAATCAATTTAGAAAAATTATCCGAATTAGGCGTTGAAATATTTTTTACTCAAGTATTTAGGGATGGTTTTTTTCATGCGGATATGCACCCAGGTAACATTCAGGTAGCAAAAGACGGTCGATATGTAGCCCTTGATTTTGGTATCATGGGTACTTTAAATGACTCTGATAAATATTATCTTGCAAAAAACTTTGTTTGTTTTTTCAATCGTGACTACAGAGGTGTTGCTCAAGCCCATTTAGACTCAAAATGGGTTCCTTCTGATACGTCAATAGATGAATTCGAGAATGCAATAAGATCAGTTTGTGAGCCCATATTTAATAAACCTCTTAAAGATATTTCATTTGGAAAACTATTAATTCGACTTTTTCAAACTTCAAGACAATTTAATATGGAGATTCAGCCTCAATTAACAATGTTACAAAAAACATTATTAAATGTTGAAGGCTTAGGTAGGCAACTTAATCCAGAACTAGATTTATGGAAAACAGCACGACCTTTTTTGGAAGAATGGCTATCTCAACAAATTGGTTATAAAAAGCATTTAAAAGATATAAAAAATAATCTACCTAAATATTTAGATTTACTGATTAACCTTCCAGCCAAACTTGAAAATCTTAAGCAATCCATTGATTTGAAAAACAGTATTCAAGAATTTAAGGTTCGCTTTACTGACCTTCAAGAAAAACAAACCAGATATAAAAAATATTTGTATTTCATATATATATTGATCGCACTACAATCTTTGCTTATCATTAGCTTTTTTATGTCTAGATAGTAAAAATGGGTTTAGCTTGGTTTGTATTTATATACGTACTTGTCTCTGTAGGAATTGGTCTTTTTGTTTCTACCCGGGTACGAAATACAAAAGATTATGCCGTAGCTGGCAGGCACTTGCCACTTCCGGTAGTCATTGCGACAGTATTTGCAACATGGTTTGGCGCTGAAGCAATCTTTGGTGTTTCTGCAACATTTGTTGATGAAGGGTTAAACGGAATTGTCGCTGATCCTTTTGGCTCCAGTCTTTGCTTAATTATTGCTGGTTTTTTATTTTCAAAATATCTCTACAAGATGAACTTATTAACCTTAGGTGATTATTATCATAGAAGATATGATAAAAAAATTGAAGTCATCACCTCTATTGCCATTCTAATATCGTATCTAGGCTGGGTAGCCGCGCAAATCAAAGCACTTGGGCTTATCCTTAATATTATTACCGATGGGCTCATCAGTGAAGAAATTGGCATGGTAATAGGAATGTTAATTGTTTTAACTTACACCACACTGGGTGGAATGTTGTCAGTTGCAATCCTAGACTTCATTCAAATGATTGTTATCATTAGTGGTCTTCTTTTTATTGCATATACAACCTCTTTACTAACAGACGGAATAACACCTGTCATCGAGCATGCAGCCAAAAACCAAAAACTTGATTTCTGGCCCAAAGGAGATATATGGATATGGATCAGTTTTTTTGCGACCGGTATGACTATGATGCTCGGGTCAATTCCTCAGCAAGATGTTTTTCAAAGAGTCACTTCGGCCAACAGTGCGAAAATTGCTCTATGGGGCTCTATTCTAGGCGCATTAATTTATTTTTTATTCACGTTTGTTCCCATGTTTATTGCTTATAGTGCGACCATTATCAATCCAGATTTATTTGCAAACATGGTTCATACTGACGCTCAACATGTGCTACCAAAGTTTGTCATGCAATACATGTCAAAATTTGAACAAATTATTTTCTTTGGGGCAGTAATGTCAGCCATAATGAGCTGCTCTGCTGCTACTTTGTTAGCGCCCTCAGTCACCTTTGCTGAAAATGTCGTCAAAGTGTTTAAACCCAGTATGACAGATAAAGAACTATTTAAAGTGATGCGTATTTGTGTTGTTGCATTTGCAACGTTAGTTTTAGCGTATGCCCTTTCATCAAATTTAACTATATTTGGTATGGTTGAGTCAGCATACAAAATTACATTGGCAGGTGCCTTTACCCCCTTAGTATTTGGAATTTTTTGGAGCAAAGCAAATCAACATGGTGCACTTGCTTCACTTGTAGGGGGCATTTCAACATGGATTTTCTTTGAATTTTTTAGTCAATTTTCTCTAGTACCCGCGCAACTTATGGGCTTATTAGTCAGTATGTTTTTAATGGTACTGGTTTCTTTGTTAACCCGCAGAAACTCAAATTTGACAGATTGGGCAATAAAAACTTGATCGCTGATTTTGTACTGTTCTTAAAATTTTTGAGCCACAAATAGGGCAAGGTAAATTTTCCTTACCATAAACACTTAAATTAATTTGAAAGTACCCGCTACCCTGATTGGGATTCATAAAATCTTTAATTGTTGTACCTCCTTTTTTAATGGCAAGCTTAAGAATTTTTTTAATATTTGTTACTAATTCCTCACATTCCCATTTTTTAAGTTTTTGAGCAATACGAGAAGGTTTTATTTTTGACAAAAATAGCGCCTCATTTGCGTAAATGTTCCCTACCCCAACAACATATTTTGAATTCATAATTAAGCTTTTAGCACTGATTTTTTTGTTACGGCTTACTTTAAATAGATATTCAGTATTAAAATCATCAAACAACGGTTCAGGTCCAAGATTCTGATATAAAAAAAATTTATTTAATTTATTTTTTTCTACCAAGTGCATTGATCCGAATCGTCTAACATCATTAAATATTAATGCTTGAGAAGGTTTTTTTAAACTAAACAAAACATGATCATGTTTAGATAATGTTACTTTCTCTTGCAAAAAAAATAATCGACCAGTCATACCCAGATGAATAATCAACCAATAAGGTCCAAAATCTAATTCAATATATTTTGCTCTTCTGCTTATGGAATGAAGTTTTAGATTAATTAACTTATTAAATTTATTTTTTTGAATCGGCCAGCGTAAATTCGGATTTATAATATTGATTGATTCAACTGTGGTGCCTACTATTGATTGAAGCCCATCAACAGTCGTCTGAACCTCTGGTAACTCCGGCATAAGGACTATTACTCTTTATGTTCTATGGTTGGGTTTAGCATCGTAAATCCAATGTCTTGAGGAAAATGATATAGCAAGCCCTCATCATTACGGTAAAGCAACATTTCTGGTGACTCTTGTATTCTATAAAATGTTATTTTTTTATTATCTTCTAAAAAAATATCAAAACTTTTATAGCCTATTCGAGCATCAAACTTATATGGTTCAACCGATTTAGCCATAGTTGAATTCCATGTTTCAAGAAACCATTCCATTAAGTTGCTTGAATCAAAATTAATTTTTTTCCCCTCAGCGCTCCACTGGTCATCATTATTAACGAGTTGTAAAAAATTTTCTTGCCATTGCTCTAACCTTGAGAAATCATATCTTTTTATTTTTTCAAAAGTTGCCAGAGGCTTTTTATCAATCAACTCAACAGGGGCATAGCTAGCTATTTCCGAATAGACCCCATCTAAAATAAAAATATTATTTTCAAATAAGACATACTGTTGCTCTGTTACTGGATTATAAGAACCAAAAGTAAATACTTTTCTATCATTTTGCTTTATAAAGGTTATTTTCATAACCGGCTTATCTAATCCATATTTTTCCAATTGAAGTGAATCTAACTTTTCATTTGATTTTGCTGCAAATATTGATAACAGTTTAAGTACTGATTTTTGATCTGCTCTTGTTTGGAATGGTTTTGTTTGGTACCAATAATTATTAATTTTTTTAAATGAAGTTGCAGCCTTTGATGGGAAGTCGACTATTACTTCTTCAAAATCAGAAAGTCTATAATTTGAAACCTCGTAACCATCAAAGGTATTTTTCTTATTGTCTGATAAAAAAGCAAATATTGCGATCGATACAACTATTAAAAAAAGAAAGATTAACAACAGCCATTTTTTAAGCATCTTTTGCTACCTTTTTCTGCGTCTAAGCCACAAGAAGATTCCACCAAAAAATAATGCAATAGGAATAAAGTATTGAACTGCATGAAAGATTATCCATGCAATAACAAATGAAAATGTATCCTCAGGAATACGCACATTTACATCTTTCAAGGGCATTGGTTGAATATTGATTAATTTATCATTACCACTGAGCCAATTCACCATATTAATTCCTAAATCTAAATTACCCCCAGAGGTTACAAATGCATTAGAAACAAATTCAGAGGTTGCCACAACAACAATTCTTTGCCCTACATCACCAAATTTTCTTTTTAGAGCAATGGCAATATTAATTGGACCTTCTTTATCAATAGCTTTATTAAATACCGGTGGTCTTTCTTTACCATTTTCAAGCCATCCTGCTGCTGCAACATCTATTATTTCCGTTACTTCCCAACCTAATTCATAACTATCTTTCGCTTTCAATTCATGAGCATTTGAAAACAGGGTGCGCAGCATAAAATTCTTAGTTATTGGATGATCCCCATATCTTGCCGAAAATGATAAATCAATATTATCACCATAGTCTTTTGATGATGGATCAAAAACCTTACTTTTAGAAATATTTAAATTTAAATATTTTGCTAATTCCTCCAAATTTTTATAATCTGCATTATCGATTAGCCACAAAACATTTCCACCAGTCTCTACGTATTTTAAGATTTTTTTTGTTTCTAGGTCAGAGATATTTTTTTGTGGGCTAGCAATCAGTAACATTGAACCCTCTTTAGGAACCTCAGGCAAAACTGTTAAGTCCGGATTAGTAAATTTAAAACCTTTACTCTCTAACTGCTTACCAAATTCTCCAATATCTGTATTCTTTGTACCCAGTGGATTTTTTTCACCATGACCATCAAGATAAATAATCGGTTTTTCATTTACGCTAGTTAAGCGAACTAATAAATTCGTAAGATCCTGCTCTGCAAAAGGTGGGGTAATATGTTCTGTTTTTTTCTTGTACTCAACTACTACCTCTCCATCCACACGTATTCCCATATCCTGGGCTAATTTTGGCTCCTCAACAGGGCTAACAAATCGAATTGAAATATCTGGTTTAACTCTTTGATATCGATCTATAAAATTGATAATACCTTGTCTAAATAGGTCTCCTTTGTTTGCATCATCTTTAGTAGCAAATACTGTCAATTTAATTTCATCATCCATTGCCAATAAAACTGCTTTACTACCTTCGGTTAGGGTATTTCTATTGGATTGTGTAATATCTTTTGAATATTCAAATTTATTTGCTAAATACCCTAACGCGATAATAAATAATATGAAGACAATGACGAAAATCCAATTTTGTATTTTTAACTGTGTTTTAATTTTGAATTTCATACTTATCCAGACAACCGATCAGAGTCTAACCTTCTGATTGTTAAAACAATAAACGTCGATATAAAAAGCATAAAGAAAATAATATCTTTTGAGCTAATCACACCTCTTGAGAAAGCTTGAAAGTGTTTCATGAGTGATATGTATGAAAACCAATGATTCGGTTGGCTCGCAAAATATCTTTCCAAAATAAAAAGAGTTACCGCAAAAATAAAACTCAAAATTGCAGCAATAATGGGCTGACTTGTTAAACTTGAAAAATAAATTCCAATGGCAGCAAAGCTTGCAACCAAAAGCAATAATCCGAATGAGTTAGCAAATAAATAACCAAAATCAATATCTGCCCAAATATTTAAAGTGGTAAGCATCAAAAAAACATATAAAACCATTATAGATAAAAATAAAACTAACCCAAAAAATTTACCTAGAACGATTTCTGTAATTGATATTGGAGAAGTAAACAAAAAGGGCAATGTTTGTTGTTTTCTTTCTTCACTAATAAGACGCATTGAAAGCATTGGTACAGAAAAGAGCATTAAAAAAGATGCTGCTCCATACACAGTTTGTCCAACGTAAATTGTTACCCCTACTCTTTCAGCAGGCCTAATTGCACCTGCCATCACTTCGAAATAGTTGTTAACGCCTATAAAATAATTCCAACCAAAAGCACAAGTAATTAATGCCAAAATAATCCAACCCATTGGGGTTACAAAGAAACTTTTTAATTCTTTTTTTGCAATTCTATAAATCATTTTACTTTTTCGTTTTTAGTTAGTTGTACAAATGTATCCTCTAAGCTGGTTATATGTGGAGCTATATGAAATAAACCCCACTTATGTTTAACTGCGGCAACAACAAACTCCTCCAGAGAAAAATTTATATTTTTAAAATGGACTATTTTGAGCCCATCTTGACCATGATCAATTTTTGTAACATCAAAATATTTTTTTAGCGTCAAAAGTGATGGTGTATTTCGCATACCAACTTGAATTTTATTGCCTCTTCTCTGTTTTTTTAGATCCTCAATAGAGCCATGAAAAACCAGATTACCCTTGTCGATAATTTGCACACGATCACAGACAATTTCTACTTCTGGAAGTATATGAGTTGAGAGTATAACGCTATGTTCTTTTCCAATTTCTTTTATTAGGCTTCTAATTTCTCTTATTTGAATTGGATCTAACCCTACAGTAGGCTCATCTAAGATTACAATTTGGGGGTTATGAATGATTGCCTGTGCAATGCCGACTCGTTGTTGATAGCCATTAGATAAATTTTCTATCAATCGATTGCTCATGTGCGTCAATCCACATTTCTCTTTTGCAACCTCAATAGCATGATTAATTGATTTTGAAGCAACATTATGAAATTCAGCCGCAATGCGTAAATATTCATTCACCGTAAATTCTTTATACAAAGGCCTCATTTCTGGTAAATAGCCAATATTTTCTTTTGCACGCTTGGGTTCTTCAATAATATCAACACCACAAATTTTTGCAGTGCCATCAGTGGGTGCTAAATTCCCAGTAATCATACGCATTGTTGTAGATTTACCAGCGCCATTTGGGCCTAAAAAACCAAGTACTTCACCCTTATGCAAATCAAAGCTAACATCATTTACCGCGATATTTTCTCCAAAGATTCGCTTTAGCTTTTTAGCTTCAATTGTTTTTTGTGACATAAGTTTTACTACTTCTAGATATTAAGTTTTTATTGATTAATTTTTTTGACAGACTTTTTAAAAAAAGTTTATTATGAAATTAATATAACAATAAAAATATTTTTTAATCAAAGATGAATTATATTAGATTTAACTGGTCATTTGTATATGAATTCATTAAAGCTACATTTAGAGTCTAGGACTATGCAAAAGAAAAAAAATTACCTTATATCAATCATTTTTTTACTTTTCAGCCAAATTGTATTCGCTGAGGATTCAGAAGATTCTTTTAATGTTAACCTGCCTGCAAAAATAAGTGAAACAAATGCCGAATTTGTTTATAAGCTTTTAGTTGCTGAAATATCTGCTCAAAATAATGATTTACCAACGGCAGGTCATTTGTATCTTGATCTTGCAAAACTAACCAAAGAAGAAGTCTTTGCTCAATTTTCAACTCAAATAGCCGCTTTAACTAAAAATGGAAGACTTGCCCTAGATTCTGCAGATGTGTGGACACAAATAAATCCAAATTCTATTGAGGCACAAAAAATATTAGCAGAAGTTCTTATTTCATCGGGAAATCTCGCCAAAGCTCGGCCAGTTGTTAAAAAAATATTAGATATTGATAAATCAAAAGGTGATAGCTTCCTATACCTAAATAATATTGTTAAAAATATAGAGAATAAGACGAATGCTCTGCGATTTTCTATTGATATCGCAAAACCATATTCCAGTCTAATTGAAGCACATTTTTTAGTTGCACATGCTGCACTCTTGGCAAACCAAAAAGATATTTTGGCTGAAGAAATTAAAAAAATGAAAACTTTAAATCCAAACTGGGAAACCTTAGCTTTTTTTGAAGGCAACGTCGCTAAGCTTGATAGTTTGGAAGCAGCAATTGCAGTCTATATAAACTTTCTCAAGAACAATTCAAAATCAAATGATATACGTTTAGAGTTAGCAAAAACCTATCTTCAAAATAAAGATTTAAAAAATGCAAAAAAACACTTTGAAATTTTATCTAAAAGCCCTGTTGCAACTGCAGACAATCATTTTACGCTAGCTTTGCTAGCGCTTGAAGCTGAAGATTTAAGTTTAGCAGACAAATACTTTCATAAGAGTTTAGAAAAAGGCTATGCAAACCCTTTTCAAATATATATGTATATGGCTCAAATCCAAGACCAAAAAAGTCTGCCTGAAATAGCAATTTCATGGCTTGAAAAAATTGATCATGGGCCTGGTTTTATGGATGCAAAAATATATCAAGCACAAATTATTAATAAATATTATGGTTTAGAGAGAGCGTTTTCCTTTATGGAAAAATTTCAGAATATGGATAGAGAAGAAAAGCTTAAATTTCTCCAACTCAAAACATCTTTCTTATTTGCTAATAAGGAATACCTTAAAGCCATAGAGTTAATGAATAAGGAGGAAATAAACTTTAAAGATTCCGCCGAATTCTATTTTGACTTAGCACTACTCAACGAAAAGTTAAAAAACTTTGACACTATGGAGCGTTCGCTTAAAAAAGCAATCAGCATGAAACCCAATTATGCTATTGCCTATAATGCCTTGGGATATTCATATGCCGAAAGAAATATTAATTTAGAAGATGCAAAAAAATACGTAGAAATTGCTTTATCTATTGAACCTAATAACCACTACATTCTGGATAGTATGGCATGGGTTCATTATAGATTGAAAAATTTTGATATCGCCTATGAATTTGTGCAAAAAGCTTTCAAAATTCAACAAGATCCCGAAATTGCAGCACATTTTTCTGAAATTTTATGGGCTCAGGGTAAAATGCAAGAAGCAAATAAAATTTTAAAGGAATCCCTTGCAAGATACCCTGATAACGAAATCCTTATTGAAACTGCCCAAAGAGTTACTCAATAAATTTTTTCCGTATTTTTTATTTCTTTTATTGTTTGGCTGTCAATCAATAAAAATAGAGGACAATCAAACATTCACCTCTGAGGAGTTTTCTCAAACCTACTCGAATATCTACCCAAAAAATATAACCGGTAAATTTACCTATTATTTCAACGAAAAAGGTTATTCTGGCTCTTTAAAGATTTCACAAAAAAACAATATCACAAATCTAATAATATTAACGCCACTGAACTCTATTCTAGCGAAAGTAAAAATTTTTGATGATGGTCATATTGAAATCAATTCACTTAATAACCAAGAATATAACAAAACAACTTTAAATGAATTAATGAAAAAAAAAGGTTTATTAGATGATTTGATAAAAATTTCATTCTCTGAATATAAAAATATCAACAAAAAGATTCAAATTAATAATAAGGACTATCTAATATCTATTAATAAATTTAAATTAAATGAAAATATTGCGCTTCCAGAAGAAATTAAAATTAAGTTCGATGAGCATGAAATGAACCTTTTCTACCTTGGATTCCAATAAAGAATGAGACTTGATCAACCGATAACACTTAAATCACCCGCAAAGTTAAACCTTTTTTTAAAAATTCTAAAAAAAAGGAAAGATCATTATCATGAGCTCCAAAGCATATTCCAGTTTATTGATCTTTATGATGTTTTAACATTCAAATTTACAAAAAGCACAACAAAAAAAGAAATAATTGTCCACAATCCAACAATCGACTGCAAAGCCGAAGATGACCTTATTTTAAGAGCAGCGCAAAGTCTTTTGCCAGATCAATTCAAAGTTGAAATTGTTGTTGAAAAAAATATTCCAGAAGGCGGTGGCCTAGGAGGTGGAAGTTCAAATGCAGCTTTAACATTATTGGCAATTAATCACACATTAAATCTAAGCATTAATCACAACACATTAATTAATCTTGGTAAATCTTTAGGTGCAGATGTGCCCTTTTTTTTAGGGCAATCAAATGCGTTAGTTGAAGGTATAGGTGAAAAAATTACCCCCCTCAGCCTTCCTGAAAAATACTTTCTGTTAATCTATCCAGGAATCAAAATAAGTACTCAAGAAATTTTTCAGGAATTTAAATTGACAAAAGAGACAAAACCCTTGAAAATTACGGGTTCACAAAATATTGATCATTATAAAATGCCTTATAATTATAATGATTTAGAAAATGTGATTTTGAGCAAATTTCCTGATATTGCTCTACAAATGAATTTTTTAAAAAAACTAGGTCAACCAAGACTGACTGGGACTGGTTCCTGTTTTTTTATAGAGATGCAAAAGGACATTTTAAATAATTTAGATCTTGATGCATTAAAACTAATTAAAAATGCGAAAAGTTTCAAAGTAAAAGGATTAATTAAAAATCCAATTTACGACCATTTTATTTAGGGGAGTCGCCAAGCTGGTTAAGGCTCAGGGTTTTGATCCCTGCATGCGAAGGTTCGAATCCTTCCTCCCCTGCCATTATTTATATTTAGTTGGAGAAAACTTTGGATAATCACAGCTTAATGGTGTTTACAGGAAATGCTAATCCTGGCTTGGCTGAAAAAGTAGCCAAACACTTGAATATAAAAATTGGTAAATCTAGCGTTGGTAAATTTAGCGATGGTGAAACCATGGTTGAGCTTTTGGAAAATGTTAGAGGTAAAGATGTTTTCATTCTTCAATCAACCAGCACCCCAACAAACGATAATCTAATGGAAATAATGGTCATAGCTGACGCCTTGAGAAGATCATCTGCTGCAAGAATCACAGCAGCTATCCCATATCTAGGCTATTCCAGACAAGATCGAAGACCAAGATCAGCGAGAGTTGCAATTACAGCTAAAGTCGTTGCGAATATGCTCACCAGTGTTGGGGTGAACAGGGTTTTGACTATGGACTTACACTCTGATCAAATACAAGGTTTTTTTGATATCCCAGTTGATAATATTTATGCAACCCCGGTATTGTTAAAAGATTTAACAAATAAAACCAAAGAAGAGCTTGTTGTTGTTTCTCCTGATGTGGGCGGAGTTGTAAGGGCACGAGCTTGGTCCAAAATTCTTAGTGCTGATTTAGCAATTATTGATAAAAGAAGACCTAAACCAAATGTCTCTGAGGTGATGAATATTATTGGGGATGTCAAAGGGAGAGCGTGCGTCATCGTTGATGACATTGTTGATACTGCCGATACCTTAACAAAAGCTGCAAGAGCTTTAAAAGAAAAAGGGGCAACAAAGGTGCTAGCTTACATTACCCATCCAATCCTATCTGGCTCTGCAGTAGAAAACATCAATCAATCAGAGCTTGATGAAATCGTGGTAACTGATACAATTACGCTCTCAGATTTTTCCAAATCATCCAAAAAGATTAGGCAAATATCTGTTGCAGAATTACTCGCTGAGACAATCAAGCGCATTAGCCATGAAGACTCAGTAAGTACATTATTTATAGATTAGTTTAAGTTTGGTCGCGAACTTAAATTTTATTTGGAGTTAAAAATGAAAATAGAAATTAAAGCAAATGTAAGAGACACGAAAGGTACGGGTGCGAGCCGCCGTCTTCGTAAAAATGGTAGCATTCCCGGAATTGTTTACGGGAATAAAAAAGACGCGGTCTCAATTACTCTTGATGGAAAAGATTTGAGTTTAAAATTCAAGAAAGAAGCATTTCATGCATCAATTTTATCTCTTGATTTAGATGGCAAAAAAGAATCTGTTCTTTTAAGAGATTATCAACTCGAGCCAGTCAAAAGCACATTATTGCATGTAGATTTTCAACGCATCAATGAAAATGAAAAAATTCACGTTAAAGTACCATTCCATTTTATTAATGAAGATATTGCTAAGGGCGTAAAATTAGACGGAGGTGTCATCACTCATATCATTACTGAAGTTGACATTGCTTGTTTACCCAAAGACCTTCCACAATTTATTGAGGTTGATTTAACAGATCTTGGATTAGGCCATTCCATTCATTTATCCGAGATTAAATTACCAGAGGGGATTGAATTAACAACGCTAACTCATGGTAATGATGCCGCTGTAACATCTATAGTAAAACCAAAAGTTAAGGAAGAGGAGCCAATAGAAGCAGCTGCAACAGCAGGTGAAGAGGCTAAAGAAGAAAATAAAGAAGAAGACAAAAAAACTTCTGACGATAATGGCTAAACCAACAGTCTTAAAAAAATATAATAAAAACACCCTTCTACATGAAGGGTGTTTTACTTTATGACCGGTATAAAATTATTTGTAGGATTGGGCAATATTGGTGAGGAATACTCACTAACGCGACACAACATTGGTTTTTCCTTTAATGAACTGATTCTACAAAATCTAAAATTATCTTTTGAAAAAAACACTAAACTGCATGGATTTGTAAAAAAACTACCTGAACTTGATCAGGTTATATTACTAAACCCCTCTACATATATGAATGAAAGTGGCATAGCGGTTCAAGCAACGGCAAACTACTTTAAAATAAAGCCAGAAGAAATTATGGTTATTCATGATGATTTAGACCTACTTCCCGGAAAAGTTAAATTAAAACTTGGGGGTGGTCACGGGGGTCATAATGGCTTAAAAAGTATCATTAAACACTTAGGCACAAATAATTTTTGGAGAATTAGAATTGGCATCGGTCATCCGGGTGATAAAACTCAAGTGAATAGTTATGTGCTCAAGAAACCGAGCAAACAAGACAATGACCTAATTAATAATACTTTAATTAGCTGTTATCAAAATTTCTCTCATTTTATTCATGGAAACTTTGAAACTGCAATGTTAAATTTACATACAGGAAATAAATAATGAAATGTGGAATCATTGGATTACCAAATGTTGGTAAATCTACCCTTTTTAATGCAATAACAAACTCAGGAATTGAGGCTGCGAACTACCCTTTTTGTACAATTGAGCCAAACTCTGCCATTGTAGAAGTTCCAGATTATCGACTTAATGAACTTTCAAAAATTGTAAAGCCAGAAAAAGTTCAGCCAGCAATCGTTGAATTAGTGGATATCGCAGGACTAGTAGCAGGAGCTTCAAAAGGTGAAGGCTTAGGCAATAAGTTTCTTGCAAATATAAGAGAAACACAAGCTATTTTGCATGTAGTACGTTGTTTTGATGATGATAATATTACCCATGTATCAGGAAAAGTTGATCCAATTGCTGATATCGAAACGATCAACACCGAACTCATTCTCGCGGATTTAGAAACTTTAGGAAAGTCTCTTGAAAAAGAAAAAAAGAAAGCTAAGTCTGGAGATAAAGAATCGATTAAATTAACCGAGCTTCTCTCAAAAATTGAAAACTCCCTTAACAATGGGTTACTAATTAAAGATATTGGATTAACAAAAGATGAAAGCAACTTAATAAAGCATTTATGTTTTATTACTGAAAAATCAGTTATCTATATCGCTAACCTTAATGAAAAAGGTTTTCAAAATAATCCCTATTTAGAAAAAGTGAAGGATTATGCATCAAAAAATAATTCTTTATGTATAGAAATTTGTGCAAAAATTGAATCAGAAATTTCAGAATTAAATGATGATGAGAAATTAATTTTTCTATCTGAGATGAATCTCGATGAACCTGGGTTAAATAGAGTGATAAGAGAAACTTATAACCTACTAAAGCTACAAACATATTTTACTGCTGGGGTTAAGGAGGTACGTGCCTGGACAATAAAAAAAGGGGCTTTAGCTCCAGAAGCAGCAGGAGTAATCCATACAGATTTTGAAAGAGGTTTTATTAAGGCTGAAGTTATTTCGTATGATGATTACGTAACTTTAGGTGGTGAGCAAAAATCAAAAGAGGCAGGAAAACAAAAACTTGAAGGCAAAGATTACATCGTTAAAGATGGTGATGTAATTCACTTTAAATTTAACGTTTAAATTTTTGACACCAAAGCCATTAAAAAATATAATGCATCTTCTTTTTGGTGATGTAGCTCAGCTGGTTAGAGCGCAGGATTCATAATCCTGAGGTCGAGAGTTCAAGTCTCTCCATCACCACCATTAATTTATTTAAAATCAATAGGTTAAAATCTCATTAACAGAATTTCTCTCTTGAAAAAAAAGTATATTAAAGTATATTAATTTTTATGAAAAAATATTTTGACATTTGGAATCAATCAAGAAAATTACAAATTTATCATCTGTATCACTTAGCAAGCTAACTAAAATTTATACCATCGATTTCGAAAGGTTTGGTTATTAATGAAAAAAATAGCACTTGTAGAATTTGATAGATTTATTAATAATAAATTTATTACGTCCCCGCCTGTATATAATGAATTCTTTTTTGCATTATTAAAGACTTTAAAAAATTTAGGTCATGATGTAGTAATACAAAAAAACAAAATTTTAGATTCTCATATAAATATAATTTTTGGGTTTCATAGAATACTTGAAACCATTGAGAATATCCAATTTGAGAAAAATAAAAAAATTATTTTTTTTAACTCAGAACCAATCAATTTAGATTTAAATTTAATTGATGCAGATATAATTTCATCAAATAAATGGATCAATTATTTATCTCTAATCAATAATTATCCTGTAATTGACTATTCTGATTTTAATTTATCTATTGTAGATTCCTTGGACAAGTTAAAATTTAAATTTGGTTATTTTGATTTTATGTTTCCAAATTTCGATAAAGTTAATGAGGGTTTATTTTTTGGGAATTTTTCCCCAAGACGAAAGGAAATAATTAATTTAATAAGTGAAAAAGTAAAAGTTAATATTATTGATAACGAATGGGGAACATATAGAGACTATTTTATCTCTTCATCAGATTTTGTTATTAATATTAATAGGTTTGATAGACGGTATGGAATACCACCATTAGAAGTTTTCAGAATATGGCATACTTTGTGTCATGGGACTGAAGTTATATCAGAGGTAAGTGGAGATGA
>JAYNJX010000009.1:0-50416 GCA_038110565.1 Nitrosomonadales bacterium
GCATTTGCGGAAGCGCAGTCAATTGCGAATATCAACAATCATAGCTCAATTGAGTCAGCGCATTTGTTGAAAGCGTTATTAAAGCCTGATCTTTCAGACGCTCAACAGCTTTTAGCATTAGCGGGACTGAGCCCTAATTTTAAATCGACATTAGATGGTTTTCTTGACAAATTTCCGACGGTTGAGAATAGCCATGGAGATATACATATATCTTCACAACTTAATCAACTTTTAAATATCACTGAAAAAAAAGCTAATGAGCTTAAAGATGATTTTATTGCTTCTGAAATATTTCTCTTATCTTTAAAACAAGACAAATCTGGCTTGAAAGAGCTTTTAATTCAAAACGGATTAAATTTTGAAAATTTACAAAAGGTCATTATGGAATCTCGAAAAAATGAAACTATAAATTCTGCTGATGCAGAAAGTAATCGACAAGCATTAAAAAAATATACGATCGACTTAACTGAACAAGCGAGAATTGGAAAGCTAGACCCTGTTATAGGTCGTGATGATGAGATCCGACGCACGATTCAAGTTTTGCAAAGAAGAACAAAAAACAATCCAGTGTTAATTGGTGAGCCCGGTGTAGGTAAAACCGCAATTATAGAAGGCTTAGCACAAAGAATTATTAATGGAGAAGTTCCTGATACATTAAAAAATAAAAAAGTCTTATCACTTGATATGGCTGCCTTATTGGCGGGTGCCAAATATCGTGGGGATTTTGAAGAACGATTAAAAGCCGTTTTAAAAGAAGTGTCACAAGACAATGGTCAAACGATTATGTTTATTGATGAGATACATACCATGGTCGGAGCTGGTAAAACTGAGGGTGCAATGGATGCTGGAAATATGCTAAAACCAGCTCTAGCAAGAGGAGAGTTGCATTGTGTGGGAGCAACGACATTAAACGAATATCGAATGTATATCGAAAAGGATGCAGCACTGGAGAGAAGATTCCAAAAAGTATTGGTTGAGGAGCCTAATGTTGAATCAACGATTGCAATATTAAGAGGCTTGCAAGAAAAATACGAGCTTCATCATAATGTTGAAATTACAGATCCAGCAATTGTAGCTGCTGCTGAATTGTCGAATAGATATATTACGGATCGGTTTCTACCGGATAAAGCAATAGACCTGATTGATGAAGCCGCTTCAAGAATTAAAATGGAAATTGATTCAAAACCTGAACAACTTGATAAGTTAGAACGTAGATTAATTCAATTAAAAATTGAACGAGAAGCGGTAAAAAAAGATAAAGACGATGCTTCTAAAGTCAGACTTCAAAACCTAGAAAATGAGATTGAAAAATTAGAAAAAGAATTTACTGATTTAGAGTCAATTTGGAAGTCTGAAAAATCTGTTTTACTTGGTTCAAAATCTATCAAAGAAAAATTAGAGTCATTAAAAATTCAAATGGAGGATGAAAAAAGAAAAGGGAATTGGCAAAAGGTTTCTGAAATACAGTATGGGGAAATACCAAGCCTTGAAGAACAGCTCAAACAGGCCGCACTTTCTGAAAATAAAAAGAAAACGACTCATAAAATGTTAAGAACAGAAGTTGGTGCTGATGAAATTGCAGAAATTGTTTCTAGGTCAACTGGTATTCCGGTAGCAAAAATGATGCAAGGCGAGAGAGAAAAGTTAATTAATATGGAAACGGTATTGCATGCACGCGTTGTTGGACAAGATGAAGCAGTACGTTCCGTTTCAGATTCAATAAGAAGATCACGCTCTGGTTTGAGTGATGCTAACAAACCTTATGGCTCTTTTTTATTTCTTGGTCCTACCGGTGTTGGAAAAACCGAACTTTGTAAATCATTAGCAAATTTTTTATTTGATAGCGAAAGTCATTTAATTCGAATAGATATGTCAGAGTATATGGAAAAACATTCCGTAGCTCGCCTGATTGGTGCACCTCCAGGATATGTTGGCTATGAAGAGGGTGGATATCTGACCGAGGCGGTAAGAAGAAAGCCCTATAGTGTTTTATTGCTTGATGAAATTGAAAAAGCACATCCTGATGTATTTAATATCTTATTGCAGGTCCTTGATGAAGGTCGGTTAACAGATGGTAAAGGTAAAACTGTTGATTTCAAGAATACAGTCATTATTATGACTTCAAATCTTGGTTCTGATTTAATTCAAAAAATGAATCAGGATGATTATCAGATTATTAAATTAGCTGTAATGGGAGAAGTTAAGAATCATTTCAGGCCAGAATTTATCAATCGTATTGATGATGTGATTGTTTTCCATAGTTTGAGTGACGAAAATATTCAGTCAATTGCTAAAATTCAATTAGAGGGCTTGATTCAAAAATTAGCTAATATTGATATTCAGGCAACTTTTACTGATAAGGCGATTGCTGAAATTGCAAAAGCGGGGTTTGATCCTATTTATGGAGCCAGACCTTTAAAAAGAGCAATACAAAATGAAATTGAAAACCCACTTTCAAAAGAAATCTTAGGAGGTAAATTAGTAAAGCAGCAATTAAAAATTGATTTTGAAAAAAATAAATTTACCTTTACAGTTTAGTTATGAGGCAAGCTTTTGGTGAGCATTTAAAAAAAACTAATGGAAGAGGGTTTTATGATATTACCCCCGATATTAGAGACTGGTTAAAAGATCAAGCAATTAAAGAGGGCTTGTTGACAATATATATTCAACATACTTCAGCAAGTCTTTTAATTAATGAAAATTATGACTCAGATGTATTGGTCGATTTAGAAACTTTTTTTTCAAAGTTAGTTCGTGATGGCGATTCTGATTTTATACATACAACCGAAGGAGAGGATGATATGCCGGCTCATATCAGAACAGCTTTAACTCAGACCCACCTTTCAATCCCAATTTATGAAAATCGTCTACAAATAGGTCAATGGCAAGGGATATTCCTATTTGAGCATCGCTATCATGCACATCAGCGAAAAGTGGCCTTACATGTTATTGGAGAGTAAAGCTATTTAATCCACTTGGCTGGATCAAAAGGGACGCTGTTTTTACGTAATTCAAAATACAAGCCTGTTAACCCTAGTCCTCCAGTATCACCTGAGGTTGCTATTTGATCACCCATTTTTACAATATCATTCACATTCGGTAAAACGGATTCATTATAGCCATATAGACTCATATAACCTTCTCCGTGATCTAAAATGATCAAATTACCAAATCCTCTTAGCCAGTCTGCGTATGCAACCTTGCCATCAGCTATGGCTTTCACTTCCTTACCCTCATTTGTTTTGTAAAATAAACCTTTCCAGGTTACCCCTGTATCTTTTCTTTTAGCACCGAACTGATACTGAATCGTTCCCTGAACAGGAGAAGATAATTTTCCTTTTAGAGAAGCAAATCCTTTTCCAGCAAAAGGCATAACTTTTTCATCTTTATTTAGATCTTTTTTAGCTGTTTTTTTAGCTTTGATTTCTTCATCAGATTTTTTTAAGAGTTCATCAATAATGGCAGTTAATTTTCTTTCATCTTCAATCAGTTTATTTTTTTTTGTTTTGTTATCTTTAATAGATAAGTTTATTTGGTTAAGAACATCTTTTTTTTCTGCTTTCTCAAGCTCAAGTTGTTTGGCTGTAATAGATTTGGTATTTTTAAGATCCTCCACTTTACCAATTGTATTTTTTATTGCCGATTGAGTTTCTAAGAGTTTCTGTTGATTCTCTTGGAGTAATTTGATTTGTTCTAATTGAGAGTTTGTAAAATAAGAAAGTAATTTATATTCTCTAGAAATTTTATTTGGATTGTCGCCACTTAATATTAATTCAAGATAAGAAGCCTCGCCATTTTTATGAAGATTAATTAAATATTTAACTAGACTCTCTTTTTGTATTGATATTTCTTTTGATATTTTATCTTCTTCATTTTGAAGATTACTTAGTTTATTTTTGTGTTTGGATAATTTATTTTCTATAGAAATAATTTCTTTCTTCGTTTGGCTTATTTTTTTTTCTTGTGTTTTTAAGTCTTGCGTTACATTTTTTTTGTTAGTCTCTTGTTCTAATAATTGTTTTTCTAATTTTTTTATCTCTTGTTGTACATCGTTAAGATTTTTTTCGTTCTCTTTCAAATCTGCTAGACATAATTTTGATAATAAAAGTAATGATAAGAAAATAAATTTTATTCTTAGATTCATCGCGTTTAATTAAATTGAATTAGATTTTCACCAGTCATCTCGGCTGGTTGATTTTTTTTTAAGATAAAAAGCATGGTGGGCGCAATATCTGATAATTTACCTACTTTAGTAATTTTTGCATTATCTTTTCCATAATAGATAAAAGGAACTAAGTTTGTAGTGTGCTGCGTGTGAACTTGATTATTTATCTCATCCATCATTAATTCAGCATTTCCATGGTCAGCGGTTACGATAAGATGTCCATTAGTTTCTTTTGTTATTTTAACTATTTCTCCAATACATTTATCCATGGCCTCAATGGCTTTTATTGTTGCTTGAAGATCACCTGTATGACCGACCATATCACCATTAGCAAAATTGCAAATAATAACATCATATCGAGAACTGCTTATTGCATTGACTAGCTGTTTTGTGACTTCGTATACGCTCATTTCTGGCTGCAGATCATATGTTTTTACTTTGGGTGAGGGTATTAAAATTCTCTCTTCATTTTTAAACTTACTTTCGATACCTCCGTTGAAGAAAAATGTAACATGAGGATATTTTTCAGTTTCTGCAATCCTTAATTGAGTTAAGCCTAATTTTGCAATATATTCACCAAAGGTATTATTTACTTGCTCAGCAGAAAAGATGACTTTTGCTTCAGTGAGTGATGAGTCGTAGTTAGTCATTGTGAAGTAGTCAAGATGGTCAAGAACAACATTTCTTTTAAACCCATCAAAATCTTTTTTTAATAATGCTTTGCTAATTTGCCTTGCCCGATCTGATCTGAAATTTGTAAAAATAACCATATCGTTATTTTTAATTAATGGTTTTTTTTCATTATGAATGATTGTTGGCTGAACAAACTCATCAGTTTCATTTCTGCTGTATGCATTGCTGAGAGCTTCTTGGGCTGAGTTGACATAAAAATTAGCGACCCCTTCTGTTAGCATTACATAAGATTGCTCAATCCTTTCCCATCGATTATCTCTGTCCATCGCAAAAAATCTACCTTGAACTGATTTTATTTGGCCCCACTGCTGATCGATAATAAATTTCTCTAGATCATGAATATATTTTTCTGCACTTTTTGGGGGAGTATCTCTTCCATCTAAAATAATATGAATTATCGGGTTGATATTATTTTCTTTCGAAATTGATATTAAAGCTTTGAGATGATTAATGTGACTATGCACACCTCCATCTGATAAAAGACCCATAAGATGAAGATTGCCATTACTAGCCTTTAATTTTTGGAATGACTGCTTCAGTTCTTTATTTTCATTCAATTCTTTTTTATTGATTGAGTTATTAATTCTTTCAATATCTTGGAAGACGATTCTACCAGCACCAATATTGATATGTCCTACCTCAGAATTACCCATTTGCCCTTTTGGCAGACCAACATAATTTTCTGAAGCGTTAATTAGACCATTTGCTGCAGTTTTCTTTAATTCATCTAAATTAGGAGTTTTTGCAAGCGCTATAGCATTGAACTCCTCGTCATTTGAGTGGCCAAAGCCATCTAAAATAAGCAATGTTAGCGTTTGTTTTTGATTTATCATATTGCAAAAATTATACATTACTTTAATTTGGTAATTAATGAATAATGGCTTGAAATCAATAAAAATGACCCAATAATTAAATTAAATTTAGTTAATAAACAAATAATTTATGAAAGTATTAATGTACACAAGTCAATTTTGTCCTTACTGCGTGAGTGCAGAAAATTTACTTAAAACAAGAGGGGTAAATGCAATTGAAAAAATATATATAGATTCCTCAATTCAAGACAAAGAGAAAATGATGCAAATGACCGGAAGAAGAACAGTTCCGCAAATATTTATTAATGATAGACATATTGGCGGCTTTGATGATTTAAAAAATTTAGACCAATCTGGAGGTTTGAATAAATTATTAGAAGGCTAGGCAATTCTATTAAATACCGGCTTTAGCGTGTAGAATACGTCTAGATTTAAAAGTATTAAATATTTAGGAAAAGATATGGCAGAAGATAAAAAAAAGAAAGTTGTTAAAAAAGCTGAATCAAAGAAAACAAAAAAAACAGATCCCAGTAATGCGATGCAGCCTGGTTTTGCGATTGAGAAACTTTATATTAAAGATGCATCAATTGAGGTTCCAAATGCTCCTGAGATATTTACCTTGCGTGAAGCGCCACAAATCGGAATTGAGCTTAATAACTCAGCAAAGCCACTTGCGGAAGGGTTTTATGATGTTTCATTACAAGTTACTGTAACGTCTAAACAAGAAGATAAAACTGCATTCTTAGTTGAGGTGACTCAATCTGGAATTTTTCAGATTAATAATATGCCGCCTGAAGGTTTGGAAATGGTTTTGGCGATCACATGTCCTAATATTTTATTTCCTTATGCCAGAGAAGCGATTTCGGATATGACAACAAAAGCAGGTTTTCAGCCGGTACTATTGAATCCAATTAACTTTGAAAATTTATATATCCAGCAGAAGCAACAGCAAGAGCAAGCAAATAAACAAAATGCTTAAAAAGAAATTAATTGCGAATGCTTTTTTTGCAATTTATTTATACTTTAATATCACTATTGCTGCGGCAGAATTTATGTCTGTTGCTTCAAAGCAGGCAGCTTTCCATGAAGCCCCTTCTGATTCAACTAAGAAAATTTTTATTGCCACAGAAGGATATCCCGTTGATGTTTTGGTGAGTCTTAAAGAGTGGAAAAAAGTTAAAGACCACGAGGGTAAAATTAGTTGGATCAAGGCAGAAGATTTATCAAAAAAAAGAACCGTTTTAGCAAAGTCTGAAGATATCTCTTTCTATCAACAACCCAATACAACAAGCGCAATTTTAGGTAAAGTTTCTAACAATGTTGTTTTAGATCTAGTTGATGATAGCGCTCCACAAGGATGGATTAAAGTTTATTCAAAAGCTGCGGATTTAGAGGGCTATGTTGAGACGACATCTTTTTGGGGTTCTAATTAATGAAGATTTGTGTCCTTGGTGCAGGGGCATGGGGGACTGCTTTGGCGATTCATGCGGCAAAGCAATTTGACGTCACTTTATGGGCAAGAAATGCTGGACATATTTCCGGGATGAAGAAGGCCCGATCTAATCCCCTCTATCTTGGAGATTTTACTTTTCCAGACCGACTAGAAGTTTCAGACAATTTTTTTGAAGCTGTTAGCCATGCAAATTATATTTTATCCGCAATTCCAACATCTGGGTTTCGAGCTGTATTAAATGACCTGAAAAATAATGACATTAAGATTCCTGTAATTTGGGCAAATAAAGGACTTGAACAAAACTCTTCACTATTACCATACGAAATTTTTAAAGAAATTTTACCCAATAGCAAATTTGGTGTTTTATCGGGACCAAGTTTTGCTGCTGAATTAGTGCGTGAGCTTCCAACCGCGGTTACTCTTGCTTCAGAAGATGATTCAATTTTAATTGAGTTCCCCCGTTTCTTTCATCATAACAATATGAGAATTTATACCAACCAGGATGTAATTGGTGCTTCGGTAGGAGGTAGTCTAAAAAATATTATCGCTATCGCTGCTGGGATATCTGATGGTATGGGCTTTGGCAATAATGCCAGAGCAGCCCTCATTACCAGAGGCATTAGTGAAATATCAAGGTTTGGAGTGGCTTTAGGAGCTAAATTAGAAACATTTTCAGGCTTGGCTGGCATTGGTGATCTCTTCCTAACTTGTACCGGAGATTATTCTAGAAATAGAGAAGTGGGCTTGAGGTTGGCAAAAGGCAACAATCTTGATCAGATTCTTGAGTCTTTAGGACATGTTGCAGAAGGTGTTTACGCGACGCGCGAGGTAGTGAATCGGGCTAAGATTATGAATGTTGATATGCCGATTACAAATGAAGTGGCTTTAGTTCTTGATAATAAAATATCGGCTTATGATGCTGTTAAAAATTTACTTGATCGAAATTTAAGGTCTGAACACTAGCTTCCATTTTTGAAGTTATTTTGCCTCCAAGCTTCATAAAGAATAATCGATACAGAATTTGCAAGATTAATACTTCTGCTTTCTGCAAGCATTGGTATTCTCAATAAATTTTCTTGCCCTATAGACATTCTTATAGACTCTGGTAACCCTCTTGTTTCAGGGCCAAATATAAAATAATCATCCTTATTAAATTCAACCGATACGTAATTATTTTTTGCTTTTGTGGAAATTCCATAAAGTTTTGATGTGGAACTGATATTATTCATAAATAAATCAAAATTTTTATAAATAGTATAGTTTTTTTCAGAAATGTAATCTAAACCGGCCCTTCGCATTTCTTTCTGGGTAATTTTGAATCCTAAGGGTTCTATGAGGTGGAGTTTAGCCCCTGAGTTGGCGCATAATCTCATAATATTGCCTGTATTTGGTGGAATTTCTGGCTCAAAAAGAACAATATTAAACATTTGTATAATTTTTAATCAAAAGTTAATCTTATTTAATTTTTTAGTTAACAATAAATATAATATATAATTTAGTAAAACAATAAACCTATGTATTATGGAACAAAAAATTAAACTTTATCCAAAAAAAAATCAATTAAATAATTCAGACCCCTTATTTTTTCAAATTTTAGAATTGTTTAGCAAACCCTTTAATGATTTAATTTTCGAGGCTCACACCATACATCGAGAAAACTTTGACCCAAATAAGGTTCAGTTAAGCACTTTGCTGTCAATTAAAACAGGGGGTTGTTCGGAAGATTGCGGATATTGTCCACAATCATCAATTCACGATACTGATGTTGAAAATGAAAAAATACTGGATTTAAAAGAAGTCATCAAGGCAGCAAAAAATGCAAAAGCATCTGGGGCAAGTAGGTTTTGTATGGGAGCAGCCTGGAGAAGTCCAAAGCAAAGTGATTTAGATTTAGTGAAAGACATGATTAAAGAAGTTAAAAAAATTGGAATGGAATCATGCGTTACGCTAGGGATGCTCGATAAAGAACAAACTAAGCAGCTCAAAGATGTTGGGCTTGATTACTATAATCATAATCTAGACACTTCCCCAGAATTTTATGGGGAGATCATTTCAACCCGAACTTATCAAGATCGTTTGGACACCCTTGATAATGTCAGGGATGCTGGTATTCATGTATGCTCCGGAGGAATTATAGGGATGGGTGAAACGATAGAAGAGAGGGCGGGTTTAATTTATCAGCTAGCAAGTCTAACGCCACAACCTGAAAGTGTCCCCATAAATCTATTAACCCAGGTTGCTGGCACACCTTTATTTGGGACTAAAGAAATTGACCATTTTGATTTTATTAGAACAATTGCTGTGACCAGAATTGTGTTGCCAAAAAGCGTTGTCAGATTATCAGCGGGTAGGGAGAGCATGTCTGATGGAATACAAGCATTAGCTTTTTTTGCTGGGGCAAATTCAATTTTCTATGGGGATCAATTATTGACCACTGAAAACCCATCAGCGCAGAAAGATCAGGAGCTTTTCTCAAGACTCAATCTTAAAAGTTTTTAATTCAATAATGATAGATCAGATTAAAACTGAATTATCTCTTTTAAAAAAACAAAATCTATATCGAGCAAGAAATCAATTTAATAAGGCCTATTTAAATTTTTCTGAAAATGATTATTTGGGTTTTAGATCAAATAAAAAATTAATAAGTTATGCAAAAAAAGCAGTTGCTAACCTTGGACTGGGAAGTGGCGCATCCGCATTGGTTTATGGTCACTATCAAGTTCATGAAGATATTGAAGATAAAATAAGCAAAATGGTTGGTTTGGAAACCGGTCTTTTATTTACAAGCGGTTTTATTGCAAATCTGACATTCTTTAAAACGATTGCGAATGAGAATGTTGAAATTTATATGGATAAAAGCTGTCATGCATCTATGTATGAAGGAGTCCGAATTGGCGGGGCAAAACTGATTAGATATCCTCACCTAGATTTAAAAATACTGGAGACTAAGTTACAGAAAGCATCAAAATCAAAAACTAAAATGATCGTAACGGATGCATTATTTAGTATGGATGGGGATTTTGCAGATATAGATAATTTGATTAAATTGTCAAAAAAATACAATACTTATCTTTACATTGATGAAGCCCATAGTTTTGGAATTTGTGGAAATAAAGGGGAAGGACTGCTTTCTCAATATAAAAAAAAAATACCAAATAATCAGAAAAAAAGAATGATTAGCTTAACGACTTTTGGCAAGGCAGGGGGATTTTATGGATCTGTTCTATCTTGTTCCAAAGAAATTAAAAACATACTCATACAAAAGTCAAAAGAATATATCTATTCAACTAACATGCCTCAGTTTGCTGCATCAATATTGCTCAATAATACTAATGAAATATTAAAAGCTCAAAAAAAAAGGGAAAAACTAAAAGAAAATATAAGGTATTTTAGAAATAAATTTTTTAATAAAAGTTTATTAATGAATTCTGAAAGTCCAATACAAGGAATAATTATTAATGACATTAAAAAACTATTGAAAATACATAGTGCTTTAAAAGAAAAAAAAATAATAGTGCCAGTCATCAGGACTCCAACGGTTCCTCTCAGTAAGTCAAGACTCAGAATAATAATTCGAGCAAATCATAAAAAAGAAGAAATAAAAAGACTGCAACAAGAATTACGAATACTTTTAGATGATCAAATATAAAAAAATAGGATCAGGAAGGCCTTTTTTATTTATCCACGGATGGGGAATGAATTCTAATATTTTTTTTCCATTAATAGATAGTCTTAATAAGCGTAAGCATGAATGCATAATGATTGATCTTCCCGGAATGGGTTTAAATTCAGATTGTTCAGATATGAATATAGAAATGATAATAGAATTAATCGAAAAAAATAAAATTGAGGAGTTTGATATTTTGGGCTGGTCGTTTGGCGGGCAGGTGGCTGTGAAAATATTAAATCAAATTAAATTAAATGAAAATAATAAAATTTTTTTAGTTTCAAGCACACCAAAGTTTATAAATGAAAAACAATGGCATTGTGGAGTGGATGAGAATATTTTTTTAAAATTTAGCAATGAATTATCGAAAAATCCAAATAAAACAATAAGAAAATTTATTGCTTTACAAACTTATAACAGTGAACACTCAAAAGGAGCAATAGAAAAACTTATTAAAAATGTGGGCGAGCAAAAATTAAATCTAGACATACTTCATAAGCACCTAGAATTAATGATGGAAGACGATTTAAGAGAAATATTTGAAATATTATCAAGATTTAAAACTTATTTAATTGCGGGTAAAGAAGATTATATTGTCCCGGTTGAAAGTCAGTACTATATGTTGGATCAATATGCTATCGAAAAAAGTCTAATAATAGACAAAGCTGGCCATATTCCATTTTTATCACATACTGAATTATGCAAAAATTTTATTGAAGAAACATATGAATAAAGAAAAAAAAATTAATGATTTCAATAAGGCAGCGATGACATATGAAAAAAATGCTGTTGTACAAAATAGAATCATTGATGATTTGGTAGATCAACTTAGCTTTATAAAAATAGATCCAAAATATATACTTGATATTGGTTCTGGAACTGGTCGATGTTCTAAAATTATCCAAAAAAAATACCCCAATGCAATAATCGTGAATCTTGATTTTTCTTTAGAAATGTTAAGGGAAGGTAATGTGAAAAAAAATATTTTACAAAAAATATTTGATCATAAGAAAACTTATCAAGTCTGTTGCGATTTTGATCAACTTCCTTTTTCTGAGAATAGTTTTGATTTAGTTATTAGCACCAGCTCATTCCAATGGTCAGAAAATCTACAAAAATTATTTGCAATGATCAATATAATATTAAAAGATGGTGGATTATTAATTTTTAGTGCATTTATTGAAGGCACATTTAAGGAATTAAGTGGATTTAATAAAAATATAGTGAACAAACTTAATACCGCTGAGGATTATGTATACTTTTTGCAAAGAAATAATTTCCGTGACCCTGTATTGCTGTCTGATGAATACTCAATAGATTATCAATCTTCACTTGATCTTTTAAAAGATATAAAAAAACTCGGCATAACCAAATCCGATCGCAGTAAAGAATCTTTGTATGGCAAAAGCTATCTAAATGATCTTTTAAAACATTTAGATTTATATAAAGTTAATAATAAAAATAGACTTAGTTATTCAGCCGTATTTGGACATGCTTGGAAATTAAATACTAATGCACTGGGTGTCGAAGAAAAACAGATTAAATTTATATAATGAAAAAATTCTTTATTACAGGAACAGGTACTGATATAGGTAAGACATATGTAACAAAATGCTTGCTAAACCAATATGCAAAAAATTATCGCGTAATTGGAGCAAAACCAATTGCAGCAGGTTTAAATGATATTGGTTTAAATGATGATATTACAGAGCTGATGAAACTGCAGAATATGAATTTAAGTTACCAACAATTAAATTTATACCATTTTCAGCAACCAATTTCACCACACATTGGTTTCATGCAAGCAGGACTGCATTTTGATGTCAATAAATTTATTAAATACGCTAATGAGCTTTATGGAAATAATCCAGATTACATTTTTTTTGAAGGTGCAGGCGGCATTCTGAGTCCTGTTGATGATAATCTAAGTAATCTAGATTTGATAAAAATGCTTGATATTCCTATTGTTATCGTTGTCGGAATAAAACTTGGGTGTCTGAATGATGCCATGCTCATTTCAAATATACTTAAACAAACAAAAGTCAAAGTGAGGGGCTGGGTCGCAAATCAGATTAATCCGGATATGCTCGGATTTGAAGAAAATATTGAATATCTAAAAAAATATATGGACTTCAAATTTTTAGGGTTATATAAATTTAATTCAACTTCAAAGATTGAACTTTAATAGCCTATTGGTATAAATTATACCTCTTAATATAAGCTAAAGCTTCCTCTGTCAGATGCTTTTTAGTTTCAATTGTATGATTTAATTTTAAAAATTGTCTAATCTCAGAGGAGGAGATATTATACTTTTTGCCGACATGATAATAAAAAATACCTTTTTTTCCATTTGTTATTTCCGCAGTATTAAAGTTTAATTTCAAATTTTCATCTGATGCGAATTTTTCAATATTCATAATAGATGAATGACGACCTATTACTAAAAAGCTAGTTATATTTAATAAGTCTTCTAGTCGATACCATTTTTTAATATTAAAAAGATTATCTTCCCCAATTACAATAACTAAATTTTTATATTTTTTTTTTAAGTGTTGAATGGTGTTGAATGTGTAAGAAGGAGTTGTCTTTTTTAATTCAAAATCTTCAATAACATAGTCACCAATAGCTGTTGCTTTAATTAAATTGATTCTATGTGAGGAATCAATAAGTTCTTTTTCGAAAACAGGAGATCCGGTTGGGACAATTATTATTTTTTTTAGACCAATACTTTTAACTTCCTGCATAACATACTGATGACCTTTATGAAATGGATCAAAAGCACCACCATAAACTGCGACAATATTACTCAAGAACGAATCTGACCCTGTCCAAAGACAATATATTTTTCAGAAGTAAGACCTTCTAGACCAACTGGCCCTCTGGCATGAAATTTATCTGTTGAGATTCCTATCTCCGCACCAAGTCCATACTCAAAACCATCAGCAAATCTTGTTGATGCATTAATCATTACACTTGATGAATCAATTCGGTTTAAAAACTCCATACAATTTTGATGATTATTGGAAATGATTGCCTCAGTATGTCCAGATGAATGTTTATTGATAAACTCAATAGCTAAATTAGTGTCAGAAATAACTTTTACTGAGAGAATTGGGGCTAAGTATTCTTCGTAAAAATCATCTGCATTAGCTTTAGTTATATTTTTAAGAATTTTTAATGTTTCACTGCAACCTCTTATTTCAACCTTATGTTGATCAAGTTTTTTTTGAAGCTGTGGTAATAATTTTTTAGCAATTTCTTTGTGAACAACTAAAGATTCTAGTGTATTGCATGTACCAAAACGTTGAGTTTTTGAATTTACCGTTATGGATAGCGCCATATTTATATCAGCATCTTTATCAATATATATATGGCAATTTCCATCAAGATGTTTTATTACGGGAATTCTAGCATTTTCCGCAATATTTTTTATAAGTCCTTTTCCACCCCTGGGAATAATGACATCAATAAATTCATTTTGTTTTATAAGGTTTGTAACAATATCTCTACTGGTATCTTTAACTATTTGAATGGAATCACTATTGATTTTAGATTGGCTTAGTGATTTCTTTAAAATTTTTTCAAGGGCAAGATTAGAATTGATAGACTCTGAACCTCCTCTGAGGATTATTGAATTGTTAGACTTTATTGCGAGAGCAGCAGCATCAATCGTCACATTTGGTCGGGATTCATATATCATTAAAATTACACCTAATGGGACTCGCATTTTACCGATTTTTAATCCATTAGGTCTTGTTGAGATATCTCGAATTTTGCCTATAGGGTCATCAAGGGCAATGATGTTTTTGATACCCTGAATCATGCTATCAATCGTCTTCACATTCATCGATAATCTGTCGATAAATGCCGCATCTAATTTATTTTTCTTAGCAGACTGAATATCTTTTTTATTCTCTTTAATGATGATATTTTGATTTTTTTTTAAATTTTCAGCCAGAAAATTTAAAAAGTTGTTTTTAGCTCTAGTAGATATTGTTGCTAAATTTTTAGATGAGTTTTTAGCATTTGTTAACAGTTCTTTAAGGTATTTATTTTGCATTTTGCAGTCTTTGTTGTAAAAAAAGTAGTATTTTTTCAGTCATATTCCATGGGTTATCAGTAAAACCAATTCCTTTATTAATCTTATCAATCTCATGAAGTCTTCTCTCAATACTCTGTAGGTCAGTAAGTGTTACTTTTGCTGCAAATGACCTAATTAAACTTTGCATATCTCCAAAAATTTTAAGTTCTGCAAGATTAATATTAGGTTTCATTTTATACCTTAAAAGCGCCTTAACAAACCAGAAAATTTGACTAAGAAGCATTATTGGATCATCTGATTGCTCTTTGTATCTTACAAAAGCGGGTTTGATATTATCATTGCTCGATAATTTTCTGATTATATCAAAGCCATTTAAGTTAGATTGATTCATTATGTTTTCAAGTGCGTTATCATTGAGACTTAGTTGTAAAAATAAATTACTAATGTAATTAATATTATTGTGAGAGTTTATTAAAATCAAATCTCTTTGATGGTTAGTTAAAGATAGATTATAGTTTTCTTCATAAAACATAACTAATTTAGTCATCTCATATGGTTTTAATTCACAATCTATTACGATCATTTCCTCACTAATATCATTATGTTTTTGTTCATTAATCATAATAAATACATTAGAACTTGTTGAAGTTTTTAGAGTTTGAAAAATATTCTTAAAATTCTTTTTATCAACATTGGAGATTTGAATAATTTCTGTTTCATTGAATAATCCCGGATGTATGTAGTTTTGAATATTACTACTGAAGGTTTCATCATAAGGTAAATAGATCGGTTTGCTTCCCTCAATATTTAATTTTTTTTTTATTTTATTTAATAAAATTAAGGATAAGGATGGATGTGAGGTGGTTAGATAGAAAATGCTGTTATTAAAATTTACTTTATCGATATCGTAAATTTTAAATACACTCATTATTGAATATTGCTTACCTCAGTTAAAATGGTATTTATTAATTGCTCTTGCATTGTTTCTTTTAGAATTCGTTCTTCTTCAGCTGCAGCAGCATACAGGGCTGGATCATATGAGTACTCCCTAGCAATCTCTAGTCTTTTATTTTCACTCCATATCCCTTTAGTTTTTATTCTATATTCAACTTGTTTAATTAATTCATATTCTGCGACTTGACCTCGCCCAGTAAGCGAGAGAATTCTTTTGTTATCGTTAATATTTAAGAACTCTATAATCAAATCTGGATTATTTTTATCGCGTGAAATGCTATCAGTTTTTATTCTTTGTGATATTTTTTTATCTGTCATTGCGTCTGCACCGATGATATCAAAAGAGCTAATATCTAATTTTATTGGTCCACGAAGATGGAATCCACAGCTGTTTAGAAGAAAGCTAAGAATTAAAATGATTGGTACAATTATTTTTTTCATTGTGTATTATTTTACGATATTAATAAGCTTATTTTTGACATAAATGATTTTTTTTATGTTTTTTTCATCTTCGATGAATTTCAATACATTTTCATTACTTAGTGCTTTTGATTTAATGTCATCTTCGCTAAGGGTAGCTTCTATTGATATGTTGGCCCTAACTTTTCCATTTACTTGAACAACAATCTCTAGCGTATCTAATGACAATGCTTTTTGATTAATGATTGGCCACGACTGGGAGTTAATATCTTTATCATTATTGAGATGTTTGAATAGGTATTCAGTAATGTGGGGCACGAATGGTGAAAGTAGGATTAAGAGAGTATTTAAACCATGGTTAAGTTCTTGATAATCTTTTACTATATCCATTTTATAAAAATAGTTTAAGCATTCCATGATTGTTGATATAGCAGTGTTAAAGCTTGACCTTCTCTCGATATCATCTGTTACTTTTTGTATTGTTTTATTAAGAATAAAATTAAACTCAATATTAGTGCTTGAAAATTCATCCGATAAGGTCTGATTTTTATTAGTTTTGTGCTCAAAAACATCATGAGTAATCTTATAAAGTCTTTTTAAAAAACGGTGAGAGCCCTCAATGCCTTGATCTGACCACTCAAGACTTTGTTCTGCAGGTGCTGCAAACATTATAAAAAGTCTTGCAGTATCGGCACCATATTGATTAATAATTGTTTCAGGATCTACTGTATTGCCTTTTGATTTAGACATTTTTGATCCATCTTTAAGAACCATACCTTGTGTTAGAAGTTTTTTAAATGGCTCGTTCGTTTTTAAAAGACCTAAGTCTCTCAATAGTTTAGAAAAAAATCTTGCATAAAGCAGATGAAGGATTGCATGCTCAATACCGCCAATATAATGATCAACAGGTAGCCAGTAGTTAACATCATCATTCAGCATTGATGTATTAGAGTTGTATGAGGCATATCTTGCAAAATACCATGATGACTCAACAAAAGTATCCATTGTATCTGTCTCTCTTTTTGCAGGTCCATTGCAATAAGGACAGTAGCAGTTTACAAAATCTTTCTCATTCTTAAGGGATTGATTATCTTTATTAAAATTTTTCTTTTGAGGTAATTCAACAGGTAAGTTTTCTTCTTTTTCAGTTACCTCTCCGCAATTATTGCAATAGATAATTGGGATTGGACAGCCCCAGTATCGTTGTCTAGAAATCCCCCAGTCACGTAATCTAAATTGAGTTTCTTGAGCACCAAGATTATTAGATTCTAAATAATGACCTATTTGTTTGATTGCGACATCTGATTCTTGGCCATTATAGCCAGGGGAATTGATTAAAAAACCTTTACCGGTATAGAGCTTTTCATTGCTCTCTATAACCTTGATAACTTCTAAATTATACTTTATTGCAAATTCATAATCGCGTTCATCATGAGCGGGAACTGCCATTACAGCACCCTCTCCATAAGTACTAAGAACGTAATTGCTGATCCAAATGGGAATATCTTTTTTTGTTATAGGGTGCGAGGCATAAAATCCAGTAAAAATACCTTTTTTTTCTGTTTTTGCATTTTCAGATTCTGAAACGCCAATTTTTTTTACTTCATCTAAGAAGACTTTTATTTGCGTATTCTTCTGTGCGAGTGATTTAGATAAATTGTGATCTGGAGATATGGCTATAAAGGTAACCCCAAATAGCGTATCTAGTCTGGTCGTATAGACTTTAATGTCATCATGACCTTTAAGTGCAAAAGATAATTTGTATCCAGTACTTTTTCCAATCCAGTTTTTTTGCATAGTTCTAACCTGGTTGGGCCAATCATTTAAGTTATCAATTTCGTTTAATAACTCATCAGCATAAGCTGTTATTTTGAAAAAGAATTGAGGAATTTCTTTTTGCTCTACCTCTGCACCAGAACGCCAACCCTTACCATCAATTACTTGCTCATTTGCTAAAACTGTTTGATCAACTGGATCCCAATTGACGTAAGATGTTTTTTTGTAAATTAAACCTTTTTTATATAGCTGAATGAATAACCACTGTTCCCACTTATAGTATGAGGGGTCACAGGTAGCCAATTCTCTTTTCCAATCTACAGAAAGACCTAAAGACTTTAACTGTTTTTTCATTGCTGATATATTCGAATAGGTCCATTTGTCTGGCAAAGTTTCATTTTGTAAAGCTGCATTTTCAGCTGGTAAACCAAACGCATCCCAACCCATTGGCTGCATGACGTTAAAACCATTTAGTCTTTTAAAGCGACTAATCACATCACCAATCGTATAGTTTCTTACATGCCCCATATGCAACTTTCCGCTTGGATATGGAAACATACTGAGAACATAGTATTTTTGTTTACTTTCATCTTTTTTTGCATCAAATAAAGAAGATGATTCCCAAAATTCCTGGGATTTTTTTTCTATATCTTGGAAATTATATTCTGGGTACATTTATATTATTTGCGGAAAATTTTATTCAATTTATAGTTAATATTGTCAACGCTCTCAGTACCATCAATTGAAGTAAAAGTTAAGTTTCCTTCTGCAGCGAGCTTTTGATAAAAACCAGACAACGGTTTTGTTTGCTCATGATAAGCTTTCAATCTCTTTTTGACAGTTTCAGGTTTATCGTCATCTCTAATAATTAAAGTTTCACCGCTGATATCGTCAATCCCATCAATTTTTGGGGGGTTGAATATAACATGATATGATCTTCCGGATTCAGGGTGGACTCTTCTTCCTGAGAGTCTTTCGATAATCACGTCATCAGGTACATTTATTTCTAAAACAAAATCAATTTCAACACCAGCTTCAATCATTGCTTCCGCCTGTCTGATTGTTCGTGGAAAGCCATCTAACATAAACCCATTCTTGCAATCCTCTTTCAAGATTCTGTCTTTAACAAGATCAATAATTAATTCATCAGGCACTAATTGCCCTGAATCCATAAATTCCTTAGCTTTAATGCCTAGCTCTGTTTTATCTTTAACGGCAGCTCTCAACATATCGCCAGTTGAAATTTGGGGTATTTGAAATTCTTCTTTCAAATAATTTGCTTGGGTACCTTTGCCTGCACCAGGGGCTCCGAGAAGTATTAATTTCATGTTAGTCCTAAATCTTAAATAAACGAATAATTATATCAAGCTGAGGCAATTTTTTTATATTTGACGAGATAATTCAATAAAATTTTCAATTGTCAGGTCTTCTGCTCGATCACTTGAATTTATTTGTAATTTTTCAAAATCAAAATTAGGTAAAATATCTTTTAGATTATTTTTAAGATTCTTTCTTTTGAATTGAAATGCACTTTTAACAAGAAGTTTAAATTTATCGTACTCAATACTATTTATATATCTGGAGTGCCTTTTTAGTTTTATAAAAATAGAATTAACTTTTGGAACTGGATTAAAACATTCAGCTGAAACATTACAAACGACTTCGCTATCAAAATAAAATTTCACAAGATTGGTTAAGATAGAGTTATTAGATTTCCCCGGGCTTGCTAATAAACGCTCCCCAACTTCCTTCTGGAGCATAAAATACATTTCCTTGACGTTGAATATTTTAAGAAATTTAAAAATTATTTCAGTTGAAATATAGTAGGGTAGGTTGCCAATAATGACATCGTATTTAATTAAATTGCTCTCCTCGATCGATAAGATATCCTTATGAATAATTTCTGTTTCATTTACAATTATTTTTTTTAGCATAAAAATGCAATCTTCATCAATTTCAACTAACGTCAGTTTATTTGTTTTCTGAATCAATTTTTCTGTTAACGCACCATAACCAGGACCAATTTCTAAAAAATTATATTGAGGATTGAAATTAATATGTTCAATGATTTCGGTAAGTATGTTTTTGTTGGTGAGGAAATTTTGGCCGTACTTCTTTTTAGCAATTATTTTTTTTTGCATAGTTTTATAGCTAATTTAATTGCATTAAAAAAGCTTAATGGGTTTATTTTTGATTTTTGTCCTACGAGATCTTCTGAGGTTCCATGATCTACCGATGTCCGAATAATTGGTAGCCCGAATGTGACATTAACACCTGAGTCAAAATATAACGATTTAAAGGCAGATAAGGCTTGGTCATGATACATATAATAAATACAGTCAAATTGATCTCTATTTTTTTTTATAAAAGCAGTATCACCTGGGTGTGGACCAAAAACATTAATTTTCTCTTTGATAAGTTGATTAATTGCAGGAATAATTTCTTTTTTTTCTTCATTGCCAAATTGACCATTTTCACTGGCATGTGGGTTGAGCCCGGTTATTAAAATTTTTGGGTTTTTAATTCCAAATCTTTTTTTGAGTTCAGTATTAATGAGACATATATTCTTATAAATTCTTTCTTTTTTGACCATTTGAATCGCTTTTTTTAAACTCACATGTGTGCTATTTAAGCAGGCAATAATATCATTTTCATAAAATCCCATAATTGGATTTTTGACATTAAGTTTTTTTGCTAGATATTCAGTATGTCCTGAAAATTTTAGTTTATCACTGAGTTTTTCTTTATTAACTGGAAGTGTAACCAGAGCGTTATACTGAGATGTCACACAACCTAAAATAGCATCATTTATGGTAAGAAGTTCAATTGGTTTTTGTTGATTTTCTAAATCTTGATAATCATTTATAAACAAAGAACCATTGCCTTGATGTTTCCTTAATTTTTTTTCCAGGTAAATTATTGTTTTTGATTTTCTTGCTCTTTTCAGGAGTGTATTTTTGCATGCCAGTACCGTTATGTTGCATGCAAAGTTTTTATAGGCAAGCTTGAGAAGAAGGTCATACCCAATTCCATTGGGATCACCTGCTGTGATTACAATATGCGGAATTTTATTAATCATTAGCCCTTATCTCAATAAATGACTGGCTTTTTAATTGTTCTATCCAGTCTTCAAAAAGATAAGCTGTTCTTTCGTTAATTAAATCCATTTTTATTTTATTCAGTATATTGCTTGCTTCTCTTTGTTCTTCTTTTATATCAACTAGTTGAATAATATGCCAACCAATGTCAGTTTGAATGGGGTCAGATATATCATGAATTTTTAATTTTGTAATTTCTTCATCAAATTTTTGATTAAGACCTTTTTCAATCCAGCCAATATCTCCGCCATTAATTGAAGAATTGTCTTCAGAATATTTCTTGGCTAATTCGCTAATATCTTGGCCATTTAAGATCTTATCTTTTAATTTCATCAAATCCTTTTTGATATCAGCCTCTGATTTTAATTCATTTGGTTTAAGTACGATCTGTTTTAAATGATATTTAGTAGTAAGGGTTTTATTTTCAGTTGAATTTTTGAGCGAATCAAGTCGATCAAGTTTAAGTATATGAAAACCATTTGGTGATTTGAAAGGTTTTGTATATTCCCCTGCCTTTAAATTATTAATTTTGTCTAGAAATATTTCAGGTAAGTCCTCTTTTTTTCTTGGTCCAAGATTACCACCATTTTTAGCGTCATCTGAATCTGAGTTCTCAAAAGCAATTTGTGAAAAAGATTTACCTGCTAATTTTTTGTAAATTTTTTCAGCGCGCTGTTCTGTTTCTATTATTTTTTCCGGACTTGGGTCGCTTGGAAATTTTATGAGAATATGAGAGATATAGAAGATATCTGGAGTGATTTTTTCAAGTTTTTTTTGGTGAGCCTCTATCTCATGGTCAGAAATTCTTATATTTGAAGAAATTGCTTTTGTTTTTACTTTATTGAGGAGTATTTCATATTTAAGATCTTCAACAAACTTAAAATAATTAGAGCCTTGTTTGATTAAATCTTCTTCAAATTCTTTTTGAGAAATTTGATTCTGTTTGAGGATATTTTCTACAACAGAATCTGTTTCTTTCTGGTCTACTTTGATACCGTAATCTTTCGCGTAGAGAATTATTAATTTCTTTTCAATTAACTCATCAAGCACCTTTTTTTCAACAACAGTATCATCAGGCTCTGGAATATTATTTTTTTTAAAATAAAGTTTTGCCTTACTAACCCCATTCTCTAACTCTGTGTATGTAATGGGATTGTCCTCAACAATCGCGATGATTCTATCAAGATCTTGATATGCGGAAATATTGATTGAAATTGATAGAGAGGCGATAAAAAAGAAAAGGGTAAATATAGCCGTTAATTTTCTATTAATCAAAATTTTCTCTTCTTGTTTCATCGCTAAATGAATTTGCCCAGCCAGCTCCAGGCACATTCCTCATTAAAACTTGATCTAATTTACGCGCCTTACCGGATCCAATTGAACCTAAGCCGCCGAGCTCTAACTGAAACCATAAGGTGTAGTTTGGGTCACCTTCATCTGTAATTAGAGATAAACGATGCAGAACAACCCTGGAGGTCCAACAGCCGGCATCGTATTCTAATCCCCCTAAAGTTTCGATCGGTTTTGATTCTAAAAGATCAAAATTATATCGTCCAACAGCGTAATAGCCATTGCCTAAGGGCCATTGACCAGCAAGGTTTATGTTTTTTATTCTCGAGGTATCTGTTGCCGCATTCTCTAAAAACCTGTAATCAAACCTTAAAACTTTACCTTCACCGGGATTATATTTGAAGCCATACTGAACCCTTTTGGTTGAGTTTTGTTCAGGGTTATATTGAGTTAAAGCCTTAAAGTTTAAGTGATCATAGATCCTCGCATTTGCGCCAAACAAGAAATCGCTTGAAGCCCTTTTTAAGTTTTCACCACCTACAGAATAGATTGGATCATTTAAAACATTTCTGTCTGAAAAATAAAAACGTTGAGCGACAGTTAATGATAAATTTTCAACGTTTTTATCACTAATAAAACGTGAAGTGAGACCTGCAGTTACTTGATTTGAGTCTAGAATTCTATCGTAGCCAATAAATTGATTTTCTGAAAATATGTTGTATATATTTAAATCCATTAGTCGGGTATCGTATACAGGCAGCATGGATTGATTTTGATACGGAGTATATGAGTAAAACAATCTGGGTTCTATTGTTTGGGTAAATTTTTGGTTAAATAGTTCCTGTTGTTTACTGTCAAAATAAAGACCACTATCAATGGAAAAAGTAGGTATGGTTATTTGCTCTGATTGGGTTCTATCACTATGATTCGTTTCATAACTTCTAAAGTTAACGGTCGCTTTTGGCTTGATATAACTATATGAATTTTCAAAAGCAGTTTCAATACTTTGGTTGTAAATAAATCGAGACCCCGTTGGTTTCATGTCTCCTGCATTGAAATAACCATAATTTTCTATGTATCTATTATGGCTATTGTTAGCATCAAACTCTGTGAGATTAAAATATGTGGTTGTATTAAAATTTTTAAATTCATCATTTCTGCTTAAGGTTAAACTTGGCAATTTTTCATAGGGTGAGCTGGTGGTTAGAGATTGAAATTTTTGAACCAAAAGATTTCCATTCCAGCCAGAGTTATTGTAATTGAGACTAATTTCTTGAGGTAAAACAACTCTGGATGTCGATGAAATCAGAGTTGACATGTCTGTGAAGTAATCGTTGTCAGAAACTTTTTCAATCCTTAAAGAGCCAGATAAATTTTCTGAAAATTGTTGTTGATGTTTTAGGTTGATTAAATACCTTTCAGTATTAGTCATATAATCATTATTTAAAAACTCTACATTCGTTATACCTTGATAGTTATCTTCCATATAGCGATATTCCCCACCAATTTGGAGTCCGCGTTTACCTAAATATCGTGGGGTTAACGTCGCGTCTTGATTGGGTGAAATATTAAAATAATAGGGTGCTCTAAATTGAAAGCCACTCTTGGTGGTTGTGCCCCAAGTTGGAGAGAGCCAACCGGATTTCCTTTGGTTATTAAAAGAAAAATCCATATAAGGAGAATAGAGCAGGGGGACTCCCTTAAATTCCATGCGAGCATTTTTAGCTTCAACCGACTTGGATTTATTGTTGATATTGATTTCAGATCCTTTAATAAACCAATCATTTTTACCGACCTCACAAGTAGTAATGGCTGCGTTATTAAGTTTGATTTTATTCTCCCCTTCTAAAAAAAGATTTTTAGTAGTGCCTTTAATTGATTGGTTAATTTTTGATTTATTCGTGCTGTCAGTTGTAAAAGTTGCATTTGGTATATTGCCAATAGTGTCATCGACTGAAAGATCCAGCATATCACCCTTAATTTCAGTTTTACCGGATTCAATAACAACATTGCCTTGTGCTTGTAAGGTATTCGAATTTTGATCAAATGTGATCGTGTTTGCTCTAATTGTTTTGTTTCCTTTTTGGAGCAAAGCATTGCCGGATGCCTTGATGCGCTGATCGAGCATATTTTCAAGCGTTTCGCCTTCAATCACGGTATCACCCGATTGAAGATTATCAATCCCTAAGACTGGAAATATGAATACGAACCCAGTAATGTAGATTATTAGTTTAAGTAACTTTTTTAATTTCATATAAAATGTAAAAAACCAAATTTTAAAATTTGGGGGATCTATTCTAATTGATTTTTAAGATAAAACCAAATTAAATCAATTATTTATGAAAAATTTTTCATGTATGGTTTACTCAATAATTAAAGTATTAATGTATAAAAAACAATGAGCAATAGAGACGCACAAATTAAAAATTTCCTTAAAAATCAATTACTTAAAGAATTTAAAATTGAAAAAATTGCTGATGACGCAAGTTTTAGGCGATATTTTCGTATTTTTTTAAATGACCTTTTACCCCCCATGGTCTTAATGGATGCACCTCCAGAACAGGAGTGCATAAAAAATTTTGTATCTATATGCCAGTTTTTGCGGGATAAGGATATTAATGTACCGGAAATCAGAGGGATCTCTTATAAAGAGGGATTCATCCTAATGACTGATCTTGGTAAGGACTCTTTTATGGATGTTTTTTTGGTATCTCATAATTTTAGCCTCTATGAATTAGCATTAGATGAACTCTTTAAGATGCAAAAAAATATAAATGATCTTGCTTTAGAAGCTTATGATGGCTCAAAATTATTAGCTGAATTGAGTTTATTTCATGATTGGTACTTATCGCAAAACAAGAAAATTTCATTTGATCTCAAAATGCTGAACGCTCTGTATAGCAAAATAATTGAAAAAAACCTCAATCAAAAAAAAGTATTTGTGCATCGAGATTTTCATTCTAGAAACTTACTATTGAGCCAAGAGGGTAATTTAGGAGTTATTGACTTTCAAGATGCTGTTTATGGTCCAATTACTTATGATCTTGTATCGCTTTTGAAAGATGCTTATGTTGAGTTAGACGAAAATTTTGTTCTGGATCAATTGATACGTTATTGGCAAAAGTTAAGGTCAGAATTTGATGATATTAAAGATTTTGATTTATTCTTTATTGATTTTGAATGGATGGCGATTCAAAGGCATCTTAAAATTTTAGGTATATTCTCAAGGCTGGCGATCAGGGATGCAAAACATAAATATTTAAAAGATATTCCTTTGGTGGAAAAATATTTACTAGCGATGATTGGCAATTATCCTGAATTAAAATACTTTGCCGATTTAATTGAGGTGAAAGAAGCATGAAGGCAATGATTTTAGCTGCCGGAAGAGGCAAACGTATGCTGCATTTAACAAAAAATTCGCCCAAACCTCTTTTAAAGATTGGCGCTGAAACTCTGCTTGAGAGACAAATCAAGTCTCTTAAAAAGAGTGGCGTAAAAGAATTAATGATTAATTTGTCATACAAAAGTGAACAGATAAAAGAATATTTAAAGCAAAATAAGAATTTTAATATTGATATTAAAACATCATATGAAAAAGATGCTTTAGAGACTGCTGGGGGCATTTTAAAAGTTTTAGAATTTTTTGATGCAGAGAGCCCTTTTATAGTGACTAATGCTGATATATATACGGACTTTGATTATAAAAAGTTAATTAATAGTGATGTTAAAGATTACTCAGGTTTGCTTGTTTTGGTTGAGAATCCGTGTTTTAAAGAAAAAGGAGATTTTTCTTTACAAAATAATCTAGTCGTTCACGGCTCAGAATTTACTTTCAGCGGAATAGGACTTTATAAAAAAAAATTATTTGAGAAATTTTTAACACAAGAACGTTTAGCACTAAAACCAGTCTTAGATCAAAATATTAACGAAAAAAAACTATGTGGATTTTTACACAAAGGATTATGGATGGATGTAGGCACTCCAGAGAGGTTGAAACTAGCAAATGAATTTTAATAATAATATTTACCTAACCAGAAGAAAACAACTTGCTAAATCGATGCGCGAAGGCGTAGCTATAATCTCAAACGGGTCAGAATCTATTCGCAATAACGATGTTCACTATAAATTCCGCGAAAATAGTTACTTTTATTACCTTACAGGATTCAATGAGCCAGAGGCGATAGTGTTAATTTTTGCTAAACCATTTAGGTCTGTGATTTTTGTTAAAGAAAAAAATCCACTTAAAGAAACTTGGGAAGGCTATCTTTATGGGCCAAAAAAAGCAAAAGAGATTTTTTTATTCGATGATGCATTTGGTATTAATAGTTTTGATAAATATTTGACTCAAGCTTTAGGCGATCAAAAACAAGTATTTTGTCTTGAGGAGCAAGAGTCGCTGCTCTTGCAAATTACCCAGGTTTTTAAAAAAATACAAAAAAGTAGAAGGCATGGAGGTATTTTGCCAGAGCAAATTAAAGTTCTTAACAAATATTTAGATCCGTTAAGATTAATAAAAAAGACAGAAGAAATTTCAATTATACGAAAGGCATGTCAGATTTCAGCGGAATCGCATGTGCAGGCCATGAAAAAAGTTCGACCTGGATTGAATGAGTATCATATTGAGTCCGAGTTGCTATATGGATTTTCTCAAAGAGGCGCCTCAAATGTTGCATATCCTTCTATTGTGGCTTCTGGATCAAATGCTTGTACTTTACATTACAATGAAAATAATAAACCACTTAAGACTGGAGATTTAATTTTGATTGACGCAGGTTGTGAGTATGAAAATTATGCTTCTGATATCACTAGAACTTATCCAATTAGTGGTAAATTTTCTCCAGAACAAAAAGCTGTTTACGAGGTTGTTCTCGAGGCACAAAAAAAAGCTATTGAAGCGGCTAGAAAAAATCAGTCTTTTAATGAGCCACATAATGTTGCAATTAAAATACTCGCAGAGGGCTTAAAAGATTTGGGTATTTTAAAAAATTCAATTGATTCAATAATTGAAAAAAAAGAATATGAACAATTTTATATGCACCGTACTTCCCATTGGATGGGCTTGGATGTTCATGATGTTGGCGACTACTATTCTAAAAATCAACAGCCTGTAAAACTTGAAAATGGAAACATTATTACCATTGAGCCAGGATTATATTTCTCGAAAAAATCTAAAGTTCCCTTACATTTTAGGGGGATTGGGATTCGAATTGAGGATGATGTTTTAATCAATAACTCAAATCCAGAAGTTTTAACAAGGCAGTGCCCAAAAGAAATCAAAGAATTGGAAAATATTATTGGCAGCGATTGATGAGATTGTAATTTTAGGAGGCGGTCCGGTAGGTCTCTTAACAGCTTTATTATTAGGGCAAGACCCGATCAGTATTAATGTTTTCGAAAAAAAAACAACAAATGAGCTTATTTCTACAAAAAGATCATTGGCCTTATCACTTAGTTCAATAGAAATATTAAAGAAAGTTGGTATTGATGCTGAGTTAGATCAGAATTTTATTCCAATAGCAAAGATACATACATCACAAAAAAACTCATTTGGAAGAACAGTAATAAGCAATGAGGATAATATTGCCTTAGGGTATGTTGTTAATTATGGCGTTTTATCGAAAGTGCTATTAGAAATAATTAAAACAAAAAAAAATATAAATTTTTTTCATAAGAAAAATATCAGTAAGATCGATACAAAAAAACAAGTGTTAACATTGATTGAAGATGAAAAGATAAATTATGAATTCCTAATAATCTCTGATGGTGGTGAAAACATTCTAAATTCAGATTTCAAATATGAAGAAAACAAAGATTTTGAAGATATTTACGGAATTGTTTCTGTTATTAGCACCGAGTATAAACACAATAACTTTGCATACGAACGATTTTTAAAAACCGGGCCTATGGCTTTATTACCGATTGATAATATGAATCATTCCGCTTTAATTTGGACTGGCAGTAAATCCTATATCGAGGAGTTGTTTGACTTGAATAATCTTGAATTTAAAAATGAAATTAGAAAAGAATTTGGAGAGAGATTGGGAAATGTGCTTGAGATTGATGAAAAGTTTCTATTCCCATTAAAGCAGAAAAGACTTAAAAAATTTTATGAACAAAATATAGTTGTTTTAGGAAATGCAGCACATATCTTGCATCCAGTAGCTGGTCAGGGCTTTAATTTGAGTGTCCGTGATATAGATGCATTTCAAAAATTGGCGAAAGAAAAAAATTATGTACTAGATATAAACTTTCTAAAAGAATATTCAAATAAAAGAGAAATTGAAATTAATCGTGTGATGAAATTTACAAAAAATATAGTCAATCTTTTTGGAAGCAATGTTTTTGGTTTCTCAAAGTTAAGAAGTTTTGGTTTATTTCAGTTAGATAATGCTTCTATTTTAAAAGGTATTTTTACTCATAAGATGAGTTTTGGAAAAAATGACTAAAATTGTAATCTTAGGTGAAAATATACCTTCAAATTTATTGAGATATTTCTTTGAACAAGAATCAATTACTTACGATGGTTTTAAATTTCAAACAAAAGAAAACAATAACGCTCAATATCTAGCGATTCGGCCATCATTTTTTGTATGGTTTGAAAATTTTTTTAATGAAAATTTTGTAAAATTTTATCCAGTAAATTCTATAAAACTTTATAGTAAAGAAAAAAAATTTTTCGATATTTCTAGTAGTGATGGATCTTATAAACATCTATTTCATATGATAAAAAATCATGATATTTACGATTTTTTTGAACAAAAAAAACTATCAAACATTAAAAATATTAGAGAAAAAGATCAATTTCTGATTGATCAAAAGAATCAAATAATTACCTGCGGTAAAGATTCTTATGAATATGACTTATTGATTAATTGTGATCCAAAATTTAATACATTGCTTGGTATTCATGAAATAACTCATAATTATGATGAGGTAGCAATTACGGCAAGTTTTTCGACAACAAATCCAACTTATAATATGGCTAAGCAATTTTTCTTAAAAGATAGTATTTTTGCATTCTTACCCCATGCTGATAATGAATTTTCTATAGTATGGAGTTGTCAGAAAGACTTATTTAATTATATTAGCAAGCTCTCAACTAAAGCGTTTATTAATGAAATATCTAATATTCTTAAAATTCAATCAAAATCAATTCAAATGATTGATAAAAGAGTTAGTTTTCCACTTCATCATATGATCAATGAACCTAATCAAAATAAAAATATTATTTCTCTTGGGAGCGCTGCCCATCAAATACACCCATTGGCAGGGCAAGGTTTAAATTTATCTCTTAAGGATGTTATGGTACTGATTGAGATTTTAGGACCAAAATTAAGGATAAATACAAAAAATATTTTTGATACAGAAAGAGTAATTAAAGAGTTTAAATTGAATAGGGAATTGGAAGTTAGTTTTATTGGTAAACTAACAAAAGTTATTGATTGGTTTGCTATGAGGGATAAAGATGGCATTAATCTTTTTAGAGAAAAAACTTTGCTTTTTTTTAATAACATAAACATCTTAAAAAAAATAATTTTAAGGAGCGTGAGTTGATCAGATTTTTATTCATTTTATATTTAGTTATAAGTTCAAATCTTTATGCTGATGAAGCTAATTTAAAAAATCTGATTGAGAAGCAGTATCCTGAATTAAAAGTTAAAAATATAACAAAAACAAAATTTAATGGGTTGTATGAAGTTTTTTTGGGAGGACAAATCATTTATACGGATGAAAACTTCTCTTTTCTAATTGCTGATGGCCAATTAATTAATCCAAAAACAAAAAAAAGTATCACTGAGGAGAGATTGATGGAATTAACTAAAGTTGATTTTTCTAAATTACCTTTAGATAAGGCTATAAAAATTGTAAAAGGGCAGGGTAAGCATAAGGTTGCAGTTTTTTCTGATTTGGATTGCCCGTTTTGTAGAAAATTAGAAAAAGAATCATTGCTAAAAATTGACAATACAACTATTTATATTTTCCCATTTCCTTTAGCAATTCATCCAGATGCTGAAAAAAAATCATTGCAAATATGGTGCGATGCTGACAGGGCAAAAAGTTGGGTTGCGTTTATGGAGTCTGGAAAGTTACCCAACAATGAAGGGGAGTGTGATTCTCCAATCAAAGAAGTTCAAAAATTGGCTAAAAGCATAGGGATTTCATCTACGCCAACTATTATTTTTGAGAGTGGTATGGTTGTTCCGGGAGCCATTCCATACGATGAATTTGTAAAAAATTTATAATAGATCCTTGACTTTAACTATAAAAGTGCGTATTTTTGCACGTTAAAGGTGTTTGCGTTCGAGATTTTAGATGTTTTTCGATAAATATCCCTTACTTGATACAAACTTTTGGGGTGCCTCCCGTTTTTAAGGAATAGTTTTTATGGCTGAAGGAACAGTTAAGTGGTTCAATAATGCAAAGGGTTTTGGTTTTATCACACCAGATGATGGATCTGAAGATTTATTTGCTCATTTCTCTTCTATAACCGGTGATGGTTACAAAAGTTTAAAAGAAGGACAACGCGTTAAGTTTGAAGTGACTGACGGACCAAAAGGAAAACAAGCTTCAAATATTGAGAGAGCCTAATTAATATTTTTAATTAGGGCTTTTCCAAATTCAATAGTTGATAAAGGTTGCGTGCCCATAAAAGTTGCAAAATCGGCTGTAACCTTTTTCTCCTCTAAAGTTTTTCTAAACGTATTATCTAAAATCTCTGCAGCATCAAGCCATCTTAGATGGGTCAACATCATTTGTGCTGACAATATTATTGAACTTGGATTCGCTATGTTTTTGCCGGCTATATCTGGAGCCGTACCGTGTGTAGCTTCAAAAATAATTGTTGTATCGGATAAGTTTGCTCCTGGAGAAATACCAATTCCCCCTACTTGTGCTGCAAGAGCATCTGAGATGTAGTCCCCATTTAAATTCAGAGTTGCAACTACATCATGTCTTTCGGGTCTTAAAAGAATTTCTTGTAAAAAGGCATCAGCAATACTGTCTTTAATCTCGATGTCTCCAATTAATAATTGTTTTTTATCATTGAATTTTGCATTAAATTCTTCCTGAGCAAGCTCATATCCCCATGTTTTGAAACCACCTTCAGTAAATTTCATAATATTACCTTTATGAACCAAGGTAACAGATTTTTTATGATTATCTATTGCAAATTGAATGGCTTTACGGATCAATCTTTTTGAACCTTCAATAGAAACAGGCTTTATACCAATAGCGGAAGATGAAGGAAATCTTATTTTGTCTTTTACTCCAAGACTGCCAATAAAATCAATCAATTTGGAAGATTCTCTAGAATTGGCAGGCCATTCAATACCTGCGTAAATATCCTCAGTATTTTCTCTAAAAATAACCATATTGGTTTTTTCTGGATGTTTTAAGGGGCTAGGAACCCCGTTGTAATAAACAATTGGTCTTAGACAAACAAAGAGATCAAGCTTTTGTCTCATGGCGACGTTGAGTGAGCGAATACCCCCGCTAACAGGAGTCGCTAAAGGACCTTTGATTGAAATAACAAACTTATTTAATGCTTCTAGTGTTTCTTCTGGCAAATAATTATTATTTCCATAGATTGATACGGCTTTTTCACCTGCATAAACTTCAACCCAGTTTATTTTTTTTGTTTCTCCGTAAGCTTTTTTTATAACTTGATTAACTACCTCTATCATGACTGGTGTAATATCTACTCCAATTCCATCTCCTTCAATAAATGGGATAATGGGATTATTTGGAATTTCTAACGAGTTATCAGAGTTAGTCTGTATTAGTTCGCCAGATGATGGAATAATAATTTTATTTGTCATGTTTAATAATCTTTAAATCTATGTTAATTTTATTTAATAAGCCTTACGGAGTTATATCTCAATTTTCCCATCATGAGAAATTTAAAACTTTGAAGGATTATATCAATATTCCTAATGTTTACCCAGCGGGCAGACTAGATGCAGATAGCGAGGGGTTAATTATATTAACTGACAATGGCGCCCTGCAAAACAAAATAAGTTCGCCAAAATTTAAATTACAGAAAAAATATTGGGTGCAGCTTGATGGCGATGTGAATAATGATGCAATCGATTTATTGAGGCAAGGTGTTCGCATAAAAGATTACAAAACAGAACCTGCTGAAGTAAAAAAAATTGATGAGCCTAATTTATGGGCAAGAGAAAAGCCAGTTCGATTTAGAAAAGAAATCCCAACATCATGGATAGAAATAATCATTAGTGAGGGAAAAAATAGACAAATTAGACGAATGACTGCTGCAGTTAATTTTCCCACATTAAGATTAATAAGGGTACAGATCGGAAATTTTTCATTAAATGGTTTAGAGCCAGGTAATTACAGTGTAATTGAGGATTTTAAAATTAATAAAATGATATAATTGGGTTCATAAAGATTTAGGAAAAAGTATGTCAGGTAATACAATTGGTTTAAATTTTTCATTAACAACATTTGGAGAATCTCACGGAGAAGCAATAGGTGGAATAGTTGATGGCTGTCCTCCGGGCCTTGAGCTTTCAGAAAAAGATCTTCAAATTGATCTTGATCGAAGAAAGCCGGGTACTTCTAAATATGTAACACAAAGAAAAGAACCAGATCAGGTAAGAATTTTATCTGGTGTTTTTGAAGGAAAAACTACTGGAACGCCGATAGGTTTAATTATTTACAATAGTGATCAAAGATCAAAAGATTACCAAGATATTAAGGATACATTTCGTCCAGGCCATGCAGATAAAACATATCAAGAAAAATATGGTATTAGGGATTATAGGGGCGGAGGAAGGTCAAGTGCCCGGGAAACTGCTATAAGAGTTGCTGCAGGTGCCATAGCGAAGAAATGGTTAAAAAATAATCTTAAAGTTGAAATAGAAGCTTGTTTGTCCCAGCTAGGATCTCTTATAGTCCCAATTACTGATTGGTCTTATGTCAATAAAAATCATTTTTTTGCTGCAAATAGAAAAATAATTCCTGAGTTAGAATCACTTTTAGATCAGATAAGATCGGAGAAGGATTCAATAGGAGCTAAGATTCATGCTCGTATAAAAAATATGTCTTCTGGTTATGGTGAGCCTATATTTGACAGACTAGACGCAGATATTGCCCATGCATTAATGAGTATTAATGCGGTCAAGGGTGTTGAAATTGGAGCCGGATTTAAATCTATAGAGCAAAAAGGCTCTGAGCATTCTGATGAGATTACACCTAAAGGATATTTGACTAATAATGCAGGTGGCATTCTTGGTGGAATTTCCACAGGACAGGATATATTAGTAAATGTTGCATTCAAGCCAACTTCAAGCATTCCTCAAAATAGAAAATCAATCAATAAATATAACAAAGCTGTTTTAATGAAAACTAAAGGGAGGCATGATCCTTGTGTTGCCATTAGGGCGGTGCCGATTGTTGAGGCTATGCTTGCTTTAGTTTTAATGGATCATGTTTTAAGAGATAAAGCACAAAATCATTCTGTTAAAAGAAAATAATTGTCTCACGGCCTTCATTCAAATTTATCTCGCTTTTACTTTTTTTATTATTTTTTTGTGGGATTGTTTGTTCCATACTGGGGTTTATATCTTGAGTATAAGTTATTTAATCCGGTTCAGATCGGAATCTTATTATCGCTATTTCAATTAAGTAGAATTGTTTCTCCAAATATTTGGGGGTGGATTGCTGACCATACTGAGAAAAGAATTATTTGGATTAAATTGACCTCTTTTCTTGGATTTATAGGTTTCTTGGGGATTTTTTGGTCAGACTCATTTATTAAAATATTTTTTATTATGATGGCGATGAGCATTTTCACAAGTTCTACATTGCCACTTGTTGAATCATTAACATTGTCCCACTTGGCAACAACAGATGGCCATTATTCAAAAATAAGAGCCTGGGGTTCATTTGGCTTCATAGTGGCAAGCTTATTTTTTGGATATCTTTTTGATATTGTAGGAATTAGTTTTTTGGTTTATGGACTATTGATTGCACAGATCATTATTTTTACTCTTAGTTTTACAATCCCAGAAAAAAAATACATTACAAAAAATTTACCGAATACTTCAATTAGAAAAATTTTAATTCAACCAGAAGTAATATCACTTTTGATTGGTTGCGCTTGCATGGTGACATCTCATGGACTGCTCTATAACTTTTATTCAATCTATTTAAATGAACATGATTACTCGAATAGTTTTATAGGTTTTTTGTGGACGCTTGGAGTTATGTGTGAAATTGTTATTTTTTTTAAAATGCCAAAAATTCTTAAATTTTTAAATTTAAAGCAAATCTTAATTCTGAGTTTATTAGTTGGAGTTGTGCGTTTTTTTATAATTGGACAATTTCCTGAATGGATTTTTTTAATTATTTTTGCACAAACATTACATGCAATTACTTTTGGAAGCTTTCATATTGCCTCTATTGAATTTATTAACCATTTTTTTACTGGAAAAAATCATGCAAAAGGTCAGGCCATTTATAACAGCATAACATATGGTTTGGGTGGAACTATTGGTGGTTTAGGTGGTGGATTTTTGATACAGCATTATGGAGCAAGTTATGCATTTAGTCTTTCAGCAATTTTTCCTTTAGTGGGTTTTTTTGTTATTGCTTTTGGGATGAGAAATGTAAATTTAAATAAAATAAGTTTGTTTAGATAGATTTTCTAATTATTCACTAATAATCATTGCGTAGGCTGAGTGATTATGAATGGATTCAAAATTTTCTGATTCTACAATAAAACTTTTAATTCTCTTTTCTTTTTTAAGGACTGCGGCAATATCTCTAACCATATCTTCAACAAATTTTGGATTATCATAAGCTTTTTCAGTAACATATTTTTCATCTGGCCTTTTAAGTAAGCCATATAATTCAGAAGAAGCGTTCTCTTCAACGATTTTAATAAGGTCCTCAATCCATATAAATTCTTTTAATTGAGCAGTTATGGTCACATGTGATCTTTGGTTGTGGGCACCATAATCAGATATTTTTTTTGAGCAGGGACATAAGCTAGTGACGGGGACAACAACTTTTACCTTATTGATAAATTGATTATTCATAATTTGACCAATAAATGTTACTTCGTAGTCTAATAAACTTTTAACTTTTGAAATGGGAGCAGCCTTATTGATAAAATATGGAAAACTCATTTCAACATCGCCAGCCTTTGATTCAAGTCTATCGAGCATGTCTCTTAGCATTTTTTCGAAAGTTTTTACACTTATAGTTCGTTCATTTTGATTGAGAATTTCAACAAATCGAGACATATGAGTGCCTTTGAAATTGTGGGGTAGGTGTACATACATATCAAAATTTGCAATAGTGCTTTGCTCCCCTCCTGACTTGTCTTTGACAATGACAGGATGTTTTATTGATTTTATACCGACTTTATCAATATCAAGGTGTCTCTTATCTGGAGAGTTTTGAACATCTTCAATAGATTTATCAATTGTATTCATATCTATATTCTAGACTATTTTTTTAGTTAAAAAGTTCTTAATTTTACTAATAATTGAATCATTATCCAATCCGTATGTTTGATTGATTTCATCTTGGGAGCCATGTTCTGGAAAAAAGTCTCCATATCCAATATTAAGGATGGGTTTAATTATTTTTTTTTGTGCTAATAATTCATTAACTGATGAGCCAGCGCCACCAGAAATAGCATTATCTTCGATTGTCACTAAAATTTTAAATTTTTTAGCAGTGTTAATTACTGTATTTACATCAATTGGTTTTACAAATCTCATATTGATTAGAGTGAAATTTTCTAATTTACATAGTTCGTAAATTTGATTAGCTATATTTCCAAATGCAAAGATTGCCACTTCCTGTTTCTTAGATTTAAATATCAGCTGACTTTTGCCTAATAAGACTTTTGTATTTGAGAGTTTATTAATTGGTAATGATCCCCTGGGATAACGAACAAAGCTAAGAAGCCCATTTGTACTATATGCTAAATCAAGCATTTGATGCATTTCAAATTCGTTGATAGGACACATAATAATTGTATTCGGAATGCAACGTATAAATGAAATATCAAAATTTCCTGTGTGTGTTGAACCGTCTGCACCTACAATTCCAGCACGGTCAACTGCAAAAACTATAGAAATTTTCTGTATTGCTGCATCATGAATGACTTGATCATAAGCTCTTTGGAGAAAAGTTGAATATATTGCCACAACAGGTTTTAAACCTGCAAGAGACAAACCACATGCAAATGTAACTGCATGTTGTTCGGCAATACCTACGTCATAGAATTGGTTTGAATATTTTTTTGAAAATTTTGAAAGACCGCTGCCATCTGACATTGCAGGGGTAATTGCACAAAGTTTTTTATCTTTTGCTGCAGTTTTTAAAATCCAATCTTCAAAAGATTCAGTAAAAGTTTTATTTTTTTTTGTAGTTTCTAAATTCGATATACCATGAAATTTGTTTGGATCTTTTTCTGCTGGCTTGTATCCAAAACCCTTTTTGGTAACAATATGTAAAAATTGTGGTCCATTTAAATTTTTAATATTTTTTAAAGTATCTATCAGAAGGTTAATATTATGACCATCTATTGGGCCAAGGTAATTAAATCCAAATTCTTCAAATAATGTTCCTGGTGTTATCATACCCTTAACATGTTCTTCAGTTTTTCTTGCCAATTTTAGTATGCTAGGCATACCTCCAAGTATTTTTTTTCCAGTACTTTTTAACTCAGAATAAACTTTGCCACTTAACAATCGAGTTAAATAATTATTTAGTGCTCCAACATTGTTTGATATGGACATATCGTTATCATTCAATATTACTAATATATTACTTTTTGAGTTACCAGCATTATTAAGACCTTCAAATGCCATCCCTGCAGTCATTGCGCCATCTCCAATTATTGCAATAGCTTTATTTTTAGATTTATTTTTTCGCATAGCTTCTGACATACCCAGTGCTGCAGAAATTGAAGTACTTGAATGTCCCGTTCCAAAAACGTCATGGATACTTTCACTTATTTTAGGAAATCCTGAAATTCCTTTAAATTGTCTTAGAGTGTGTAGTTCTTTTTTTCTTCCAGTTAATAATTTATGCGTATAAGTTTGATGACCTACGTCCCAAACAAATTTATCTTCAGGAGAATTAAAAACAAAATGTAAAGCCAGGGTTAGCTCAACAACTCCAAGATTTGATGCAAGATGCCCTCCGTTCTTATGAACAAGTCTAATTAAAAAGTTTCGTATCTCATCTGCCAGAATAGGTATCTCAGACTTTTTCAATTTTTTTAAGTCGTCTGGAGAATTAATTTTATCTAACAAATTAATATTCATATCTTGAATATATTTCTTTGAGTAATAATTTGAATGATGAATTTAGATTCAGTTTTTCTGTGAGCTCTATAATTTTTGAATATTCTTTTTTTATTAGTATCTTGGTTTTATCTTTACCTAAAAAAGTTAAATATGTCGTTTTATTTTTTTCTCTATCCTTGCCAGTTTTTTTACCTAAACTTTTCAAGTTTGATTGATCATCCATATAATCATCAATCATTTGATAAAGAATTCCTAAAGATTTTCCTAGTAATTGTAATTTTAGCTTCACAGATTTTGTAACATCAACTGCTAACAAAGGGAGTTCAAAGCAGGCACTAATTAATTTACCGGTTTTATTCATATGAATATTTTTGAGCACTTTATAACTTCCTTTTTTTACTTCATATTCAATATCAAGCGACTGACCTAAAACCATACCTTCTAAACCGATAAGTTTCGATAATAAATTAATCATTGAAATTTTGACTTTATCATTTAACTTAAATTTTTGATCTGAAAGAAGCTCAAATGCTAAAGTTTGAAGCCCGTCTCCTGCAAGCAATGCTTGTGCTTCATTATATTTAATATGACATGTTGGTTTTCCTCTTCTTAGACTGTCATTATCCATACATGGCAAGTCATCATGAATTAAAGAATAGCTATGGATACACTCAATAGCAGCAGATATACGAATACTATTATTTCTTGGAATTCCTAAATATGAACAAACGTTATAAATTAATAATGGGCGAAAACGTTTACCACCTGATTGAAGTGCATAAATTGATGCATTATTAACAACTGAACCTTTTTTAACTATCGATTTTATAAATTTATTAAAATCCGTTAGAAATTTTTTATTGCTCATTTGGATCAAAATCTTCCAAATTATTTTTATCGTTTAGGATTTTAATTTTATTCTCAAAGATTTTTAAACTTGCCTGTGCTTGCTTTAAAAGCTTCACCCCTTGCTCATATGATTCTATGGCATCCTCTAGCTTAATTTCCTCATTACTCATTGATTCGACTATTTTCTCTAGCTCATTGAGGATATCATCAAATTTTTTTTCATTTTTACTCATATTGATTCCAAAAAATTAAATAGGTCTAATGCTTGTTGATCGCAGACACTATGACCGATATTGTAACTTTTGATTGTCGCTTTCGGGGAAGAAATATACTTATAACTATCAATTGCAAAGTCATAGTTTATTATCTCGTCATCATATCCGTGAGCAATCAGGATGGGACAATTAACATTTGATGTTTTATTTGATGTTTGTGGATAAAAACCTGAAAAAGAGACAACTCCATCTATATCTGGGATTGAATTAACTGCAGAGTATAAAGCTATTGCAGCACCTTGTGAAAAACCACCTATTATTACTTTCCTATGAATTGGTTTTTTAGACTGACGCAAGAGCATCGCAATGTTATCTGCAGATTCTTTAATTTCATCAAAATTTAAATCATTAAAGCTTAGAGACTTTAAATCAAACCATCCACGCATTTTTAAACCATTATTTATGGATATGTTGCGAAGTGGGGCATTTGGAAGAATTATTTCGTAATTTTTAAATAAATCATTTTTAAAAAAAAAGCTAAAGTCATTACAGTCTGCTCCAAGACCATGAAGCCAAAAAATTAGGCCTTTAGGAGCAGAGTGGGTATTTATGCAAAGCATTATTAATAATGCTATTTACTTTCAAGAAGTTTTTTTAGCGCTGGAAGACCTGCATCAAAAGCCTCCGTAATAGCTTTAACTGCAGATTCATCATCTTGGCCTTCTGGAATCGGAGGATTTAATTTGTAAACTCTATAAAATCTACCTGTCCATTGTACTTTTGATTCGTTTGCTGAAGCTCCCTTTGTAACGGTGATATAAGCATTAAAGTCAGCAACTGGAATGTCTCCTTCAACAATTTCATACTTGATTTTCATGGATTCATTATCAATTCCTTTAAGTTTTTCTAAAATCTTGCCACCCTTATTTAAAACGAGTGTTCTAAATTTATCCTCACCTTTTGTATCTACTTTTATTTCTTTTACAAATGGCAGCCAAGTGTTTGCATGGTCAAAATCTTTAACAACAGCCCAAACTTTTTCTGGAGAAGCGTTAATGGTGATTTCTTTTTGAACTTTTTGTGGGGAAGGGCCATGTGAAAAAACACTAAAACTTAAAAAAAGTGTTAAAAATATTAAAAATCTTTTCATTGATAAATCCTTTTTGGTCAAAAAAAACAATCATCTTATCGTTTTAGTGCTTTTTTGTCATTATTTATACATAATAAATTGACCAAAAGAGCGACTTTCTTTTCCTGTTTTAATTGTTTTTAAGTGCATAAAATTATTTAAATTAAATATGTTTATTTCATTTTCAGCCCAACTTGTCACCACAATTTTTTTTAAAACGGGATCGATATCAATATTTTCTGGAACTTCTGAAGTTTTGAGGATTTTTATTTTAGTCATCGTATCAAGGTTTATTACTGATACAGATGCATCTTGTGTATTGGTCACGAATAACATGTTTTCGAAGCGTTTACTATTATATGGGTGACTGCCTACTTTAAACGTTCTTTCATTAAACGTAATTAAATTTATTTCGGTAATAGTGTCATCATAAACATTCGTCACATATATAAAGTCACCCCAAGTTTCAACTCCAAAAGGGTGGATACCAACTTTTATTGTTTTAATAACTAAATCATTATTAATTAATTGAATCGAATTTTTATCACGATTTGCAATTATGAACAAATCATGAATTTTATTGTAGACAATTCCAGACGGTGTATTTTCGACTTCAATAATTTTCTTTATTTTTTTATTTATTAAGTCTACTTTATAAACTTTATTTTCATACCAGGAGGTTATATATAAATTTATAAAATTTAAATCTGCAGCGATTCCAAGGGGGGAAAAATCAAGAGATATATTCTCAATAATTTCTTTTTTATTTAGATCTAAGATAGATATTGAGTTTGATTTGACATTTCCAATATATGCAATGTTTGATTTTGGATTAATTAATACTGCTAAAGGCTCTTTTTGTGAACTAATTTTTTTAATTTCTCGTTCATTATTTAAATTGACTATTGAAATAGTATCCTCACCTTGATTAGTAATAATTGCTAAAGAGGGGCCCTGTTGGCATGATATAAGTAAAAGTATCAATAAAGTAAAAATAAATTTGGACATATTCCATAACTTTGACAAAATATAAAAATATTATCAAATATTAATAAAAAAATGATTGATCAAGAAGGATATCGCCCTAATGTAGCTTTTATTATTTTTAATAATGAAAAGAAAGTTTTATGGGCTAAGAGAATAAATGAAAAATCATGGCAGTTCCCACAAGGAGGCATTAATGCTCATGAGACACCTGAAGATGCATTGTATAGAGAGCTTGATGAAGAAGTTGGCTTAATGAAAGATGATATAAAAATTATTGCAAAAACTGCTAATTGGCTGAAGTATGATGTGCCAGAAAAGTTTTTGAGTAAATTCTGGAGAAATAAATACAAAGGACAGAAACAAATATGGTTTCTGCTTAAATTCACTGGAAATGATGGTTCTATCAATTTGAGTAATTCAAATAAACCTGAATTCGATGAATGGCTATGGCAGGATTTTTGGGCAACGCTTGATGAAGTAGTGCCATTTAAAAGGGAAGTGTATGAAAAAGCCCTGAATGAACTGTGGCCATTTCTGGAAAGTGCTTAAGGTAATAAAGCTAAAATAGTTGATGTATTTTTTACTTTTTGTCCTAGTTTAACTTTTATTTTGCTTTTAAGAGGAATGTAGTGATCTACGCGAGAGCCAAACCGAATAAAGCCATATCGATCACCTACATTAATTTTTTGACCTTCACCTACATAGCAAAGTATTCTTCTAGCTATCAAGCCGGCAATTTGAACTGAAGTAACTAATTGTTTTCTAGAATTTTGAATAGTAATAGCACACTGCTCATTTTCTTTTGAAGCTTTATCAAAATCTGCATTAATAAATTTACCAGGCATATATACTTTATTAATAATTTGCCCTGATATAGGAGCTTTATTAGAATGAACATTAAATACGTTCATAAAGACACTTATTTTTATCGCACGTCTTTTATTGTATGGATCATCGGCTTCTTCTACCGAAATTACTCTGCCGTCAGCAGCGGAAACAACTTCATTAGCTTTTGAATTAATTTTTCTTATAGGGTCTCTAAAAAACTGTATTTTAAATAGCAATAAAATACCAAAAAATAAAGATAAGCTAGTGATATTGTAAAAATAGCTTAAAAAAACAGCTAAAAGAGAGATAGCTATAAATAGCCATCCCTCTCGAGCGATTATTGGATATTGATTCATTAATTCTTTGTTTGATCAACTAATTTATTTTTTGATATCCAAGGCATCATTTCTCTCAATTTAGAACCAACTTGCTCAATTTGATGTTCAGCATTTTCTTTTCGATGAAGAGTCATTTCAGGATACCCATCATTTCCCTCTTCAACAAATCGTTTTGCATACGATCCATTTTGGATATTTTCTAAAGCTTTTTTCATTGCTTTTCTGGATTCGTCATTAATAACTTCTTTACCTGTAACGTATTCACCATATTCAGCATTATTGGAAATTGAATAATTCATATTAGCTATTCCACCTTCGTACATTAGGTCAACAATCAGTTTAAGCTCATGGAGACATTCAAAGTAAGCCATTTCAGGAGCATAACCAGCCTCAACAAGTGTATCAAAACCAGCTTTGACTAATTCCACCGCTCCGCCGCAGAGAACAGCTTGCTCACCAAATAGGTCAGTTTCTGTTTCTTCTTTAAAGTTAGTTTCTATCACTCCACCCTTTGTGCCTCCGTTAGCCATAGCATAAGAAAGTGCAATATTTTTTGCATTTCCACTTCCATCTTGGAATACCGCAATAAGTGTTGGTACGCCCCCACCTTTGAGAAATTCTGATCGTACAGTATGACCTGGGCCTTTTGGAGCAATCATAATCACATCCATATTACTTTTTGGTTTAATAAACTTATAGTGAATATTAAATCCATGTGCAAAAGCTAACACAGCATTTTCTTTAAGGTTAGGTTCAATTTGATTTTGATATATTTTTGCCATTGTTTCATCAGGTATTAAAACCATTACTAAATCAGCATTTTTTACTGCTTCTGAAACTTCCTTGACTTGATGTCCAGCATTTACTGCTTTAGCCCATGAAGCACCATCTTTTCTTAATGCAATAGTTACATTCACCCCTGAATCTTTTAGGTTTGCTGCATGTGCATGACCTTGTGAGCCATAACCCACGATAGTTACATTCAATTTTTTTATAATATTTAAATCTGCATCCTGATCGTAATAAACTTTCATTATTTGTATCCTATTTTTAAATTTTCAGTATTCTATCACCTCTTCCTATTCCTGAGGCACCTGTTCTGACTGTTTCAATAATTGCTGATTTGTCTAAACTGTCTAGATAAGCATCAAGCTTAGAGGAAGATCCAGTGATTTCAATGGTAAAAGTATCATCTGAGACATCAATTATTCTGCCTCTAAAAATATCGCTTAATCTTTTCATTTCATCTCTAAATTGATGATTTGCTTTTACTTTTACAAGCATCAATTCTCTTTCGATATGTCTGCCATCGTTAAGATCTAAAACTTTAACAACATCAATAAGCTTATTTAGTTGTTTTATAATTTGTTCAATAATTTCAGCAGAACCTGATGTGACAATAGTCATTCTGGAGAGGGTATCGTCTTCAGTCGGAGCTACTGTTAGAGACTCAATATTGTAGCCTCTTGCAGAAAACAAGCCAGATACTCTAGAAAGTGCCCCTGATTCATTTTCCATTAGGAGTGAAATAATGTGCCTCATATTTATAAATCTTCCGATAAAATCATTTCTGAGAGACCTTTTCCATTTGGAACCATCGGGTAAACATTTTCTGTTTGATCTGTTAAGAAGTCCAAGAAAACAAGATTTTCTTTATTTTTTTCATTAAATGCTTCTTTTAATGCACTAACAACATCGCTTGGATTTTTTACCTGTATGCCAACATGTCCATAGGATTCAGCTAGCTTTACAAAATCTGGTAAAGCATCCATGTAAGATTCGGCGTATCTATTTCCATAGAAAAACTCTTGCCATTGGCGAACCATCCCCATGTAGCGATTATTTAAATTAACAATTTTTAAAGGCAAATGAAATTGTTTGCATGTAGATAGCTCTTGAATACACATTTGAATTGATGCTTCACCAGTAACACAAACTACTTGTGAGTCTGGATGTGCCAATTGAGCTCCCATTGCATAAGGTAATCCTACGCCCATTGTTCCTAAGCCACCAGAATTAATCCATCTTCTTGGTTTTTCAAATTTATAAAATTGCGCTGCCCACATTTGATGTTGGCCAACATCACTGGTAACAAACGCATCGCCATTAGTTATTTTATGAAGTTCTTCTAGAACAAACTGGGGCTTGATAACTTCTTTACTATTTTTATATTTTAAACAATCTCGTTTTTTCCAGCCTTGAATTTCATCAAGCCAATTTTGTTGGTCGGTATTTCTTTTATCAATCTTTATACTACCAAGTTGCTTTATCATGTCATCAAGCACAGACTTTACATGCCCAACAATTGGGATATCTATTTTGACACGCTTAGAAATAGAAGCTGGATCAATATCAATGTGGATAATTTTTCTTGGTTTTGATAAAAAGTGGTCAGGGTTTCCAATAACTCGATCATCAAACCTAGCCCCAACTGCAATTAGAACGTCACAATCTTGCATTGCCATGTTCGCTTCATATGTACCGTGCATACCCAGCATACCTAAAAATAGTGGGTTAGATGCCGGAAATCCACCAAGACCCATTAGTGTGCTTGTAATAGGAATATTTAACATGTTTACGAGCTTAGTTAAACTTTCAGAAGCATCTCCAAGAACTGCGCCACCTCCAGAATAAACCATGGGTTTTTTTGCTTGAATTAGTAATTCAAGCGCTTTTGTAATTTGTCCTTGATGACCTTTAGTTACTGGATTATAAGATCTTAACTCAATATTTTTTGGATAATTAAAAACTGCTTTTTCAGCAGTAATATCTTTTGGAATGTCAACTACAACAGGACCGGGCCTGCCTGTGCTGGCAATATAAAATGCTTTTTTAATTGTTGAAGCGATATCTTCAATTTTTTTAACAAGAAAATTATGTTTCACGCAAGGCCGGGTAATGCCAACAGTATCACACTCTTGGAAAGCATCTTCTCCAATTGCAAATGTTGGAACCTGTCCAGTAATGATGACCATTGGAATAGAATCCATGTAAGCGGTTGCAATTCCAGTTACTGCGTTAGTAGCACCAGGACCTGAGGTAACTAATGCAACCCCAGTTTTTCCGGTAGCTCTTGAAAAAGCATCAGCAGCATGGACTGCAGCTTGTTCATGTCTTACAAGAACGTGTCTAAATTTTTTTTGTTGAAATATAGCATCATAAATATTAAGTACCGCACCCCCAGGGTACCCAAATACAAAATCTACATTTTCTTCATGAAGAGAGCGAATGACAATTTCCGCCCCAGTTATTTTTTCTGTTGTCATTTAATAGAAAATTTTATAAACAAGTAAAATACCTTATTTTAACAGGTTTGGTCAAGTATTTTGTGGCTTAACCTGTTGAATTAACATGGAAAAATCAATTGATTTTATATTTTTTGTTAATGCACCTACTGAAATCCTGTCGACCCCAAGTTTTGATATTTGCTTTATATTTTTTTCATTGATATTGCCAGAAATTTCTAATATTCCACGTCCTTTATTAATTTTTACAGCCTCTTTGATTGCTTGAATTGTAAAGTTGTCTAGGAGGATATTTTTAATACCAAAATCAAGGCAAATCTGAAGTTGCTCATTATTTTCAACTTCAACTTGTATTTTTTTTATGAGTTTTTTATCTTTTAGTTTTTTTAATAACTCCTCAAGACTGTTGTTGGCTTTGATGTGATTTTCTTTAATTAGTATTTCGTCATAAAGACCATGACGCTGGTTGTTGCCCCCACCAATTTTTACTGCGTACTTTTGAGCTATTCTCAGTCCTGGTATTGTCTTGCGTGTATCAAAAATTAATCCATTTGAATTAACAATGTCACAGATTTTTTTTGTAAATGTAGACGTCCCTGATAGCAGCTGGATGTAGTTTAAACACGTCCGTTCAATAGACAATAATAAAGAATACTTCCCATTAATTTTACATATTAATTGACCTGGCTTAATAAGATCCCCATCTTGAACGAACCAATCTATTGAACAATATTTATTGTATATTTTTATGATTTCATCTATCCAGGGTTTTCCGCAGAAGATTGCTTTTTCTTTAGAAAGTATTATTGCCTCACCATTAATATTATTTTTTATTAAGATACTGCTTAAGTCACCGGAACCTATATCTTCTTTTAAAGATGCTTTAACATGATAGTTAATTTGTTTTAAAAATTTGCTTTTGTTTATTTTTCTAAAAAAAGTTTTCATATGAATTTATATTATTCGTCAAATAGCCCTTATGCAAGAAAATTAAGGGTGCTTGCAATCGAAAATCATATCAATTTAAATTTAATTGAAATTGATTTGAAACAGCCAAGTGAGCATTTCAAATCACTTACCCCTTTGGCAAAGGTTCCAATATTGGAAGTCGATGATAAGGTTCTTTTTGATTCAACTGTTATTTTTGAATATTTAGATAGTATTTCTCTTAAAAAATTTGAAACAAAAGAAAAATTTCTCTTTAAACAGCTAGAATCTTTTGCTGATGGATTATGTGACTGTGCAGTAAATATTCTTCTTGAAGAGAGACGACCAATAGAAAAACAAATGCCGATGCTTATAAAAAAGAATGAAGATAAAATTATCAATTCCTTAACTAAAATAGATGAGTATTTAGATCAATATGAGGGTAATTTTAATTATGATTCAATTTTTTTTGGAGTCGCAATTAATTATTTATTATTGATTAGAAAAGATATTCTTCAGTTAAAATTTAGAAATATTCAAGCTTTTTTGAATAGAATCAACTGCAGAAAAAGTTTTAGTCTTACAGCTCCAAAGGGTTATTAGTTAAATTGCTTTCTCGATAAAAGCACCTCCAAGACAAGTGTTGCTGTCATATAAAACAACTGATTGCCCTGGTGCTATGGCCCACTGTTTTTGACCAAATAATATTTCAATGTTTTTATTGTTTATCGAGTTTATTTGGCAGGCGGCATCAGGTTGACGATATCTAGTTTTAGCACCAATTACCCTTTTTACAGGGTACTCTTCGTCAAGAATCCAATGCATATCAGTTGCAATAAGACCATTAGATTTGAGAAGAGGGTGTTCATGCCCTTGTGCTACAACTAGTTGGTTTGTAGTTAAATCTTTTTTAGCTACAAACCAAGGCTTGCCATTTCCAGATTTCATGCCTCCAATTCTTAAACCTTGTCTTTGTCCAATTGTATAAAAATTAAGTCCTTCATGATTGCCAACAATTTGACCATCAGTTGTAATAATTTTACCAGGATTCTTTTTAATAAATTGGGATATAAATTCTGCAAAAGGTCTTTCCCCAATAAAACAAATTCCTGTTGAATCTTTCCGGTCAAAGTTATGTAAATTTTTTTCTTTAGCAATTTTTCGTACTTCTTTTTTTAAAAGATTACCTAGTGGAAACATAGATTTAGAAAGTTGTTTTTGATTTAACCGACATAAGAAGTAGCTTTGGTCTTTTGATAGATCATGACCTTTTTTTAAATAAAATAATCCATCTTTTTCAGTTACGTTTGCGTAATGACCTGTCGCAATAAAATCAGCACCCATTTTTAATGCATGATTTAGAAACGCTTCAAATTTGATTTCTGAGTTACATAATATATCTGGGTTTGGTGTGATTCCTTTATCGATCCCAGATAAAAAAATATTAAAAACTTTTTCTTTATATTCTTTTGCAAAATTAACTATCTCAATATCAATACCTATTTTCTCAGCAACACTGATTGCGTCAATTAAATCTTGTTTACTGGAACAATATTCATCATCGTCATCAGCTTCCCAGTTCTTCATAAATACACCAGTCACATTAAATCCCTGATTCTTTAAAATAAGAGCAGTGACTGCTGAATCAACCCCTCCAGAGAGACCAACTATTATATTTTTACTCATAATTTTTTAAAATTGACAGAGGATATTTGTTATTAGATTGGAAGTCTTCTATTGATTTTAATATCAATGGACTTCTTAATATTTTCTTATTTTTTTTTAATTCTTTTTCACTCATCCAAAGGCTTCGAATTATACCTTTATCTAACTTTGCATTTTCATCATAGTTTAGAACTTCAGACTCAAATGTAAATCTAATTATGGGAGTTCCTTTTTGACTGACCCATTGATAAATATTAATAAGTGACAATGGTTCAACTATATATTTTGTCTCCTCAAATGTTTCTCTAATAACAGCTGTTATTAACGATTCTTCTTTTTCTAAATGCCCAGCTGGCTGATTAAGTTGAATGCCATATTCAGTTTCTTCCTCTACTATTAAATATTTTGAGTCTTTGATTATAATATTTGCAACAGTTATTTCTGGTTTAAACATAAAGTATGAAAATTTATCTCGCTTCTAAATCTCCCAGGAGAAAAGAATTATTAATTAATTTAGGTTTTAATGTTTCTATTTTACCATCAGATATCAATGAGTCTATTAGGAAAGGCGAGTCCGTTAAAGACTATTTAGAAAGGATTGTTTCAGCCAAGGCAAATAAAGCACTTTTAAAGATGGGTCAAATGAATAATGACCAAATTCTTATAGCTGCCGATACTATCGTTGTCAAAAATAATAAAATTTTTCTTAAGCCTAAAAATAAAAATGAAGCAAAGAGTATATTGTTAGATTTTTCTAATTCATGCCATTATGTAAAAACTGCTTTTCAAATAATTTTTAAAAAGAAAAAATTTTTCAAAATTAAAACAACTAAAGTTTTTTTCGGGCGAATTGACCCCAATTCTTTAGAAGAATATCTAAAAACAAAAGAGTGGCATGATAAATCTGGTGCTTATGCAATACAGGGTTTTGCAAGAAGATGGGTTAAAAAAATTAATGGATCGTATGATAATGTTATTGGGCTTCCATCTGCTGATGTTTTTCGAATAATAAAAAAAATTATTGATCAAGCTCCCAGGCACGATTAGCTGCCTTAGAGATTGCAGAAAAAATTATTTTTCCAAATTGATCCTCATGGAGAGAGTTAATTGCTGCCTCGGTAGTTCCTCCCTTAGAGGATACATTCTTAATTAATTCGTTCAAATTATCAATATTTTTATTTGCTAGAGAAACAGACCCTTCTAATGTTTGTTGAATAAGTATTTTAGCTTCTGCCTTCGGTATACCAATTTTTATTGCTGAGTTAATTAATTCATTTATAAATAAAAATATATATGCTGGACCACTTCCAGAGATTGCGGTAGCCAAATTAATATGACTTTCTTCCTGCATCCATAAATTCAATCCTATTGACTCAAATATATTATCGACTTCTTTTTCACAACTCGCTCTTATTAATCTTGAAGCATAAATAGCGTTCATACTTTTGGCTTGAAAGGCACATAGGTTTGGCATTACCCTAACAATTTTCTCTGCTCCTTTGAGATATCGTGATAATTTTTTCGTACTAATTCCAGCAGCGATAGAAATATATAAAGATTTTTTATCATTTAAATCTTTGCATGCTGGCTCTATATCTTTTGGTTTTGTGGCTAATATAAAAATATCTGAACTTATATCTTTTGAGTCTGCCTGCACATGAATTTTTAAATTATTTCTAATTAACTCTGCGGTTTGGTTGTTTGGTTCAATTACCTCAAGATCATAAGTATTTTTAGAGGCTAATAAACCAGATATAATTGCTTGTGCCATATTACCACCACCAATAAAAGTAATTTTCATATCAAGTTCTTTCCCCAAATATTTTTGTACCAATTCTAAGCATAGTTGCACCTGATTTAATTGCTAATTGGAAATCTTGAGACATGCCCATTGATAGCGTATCAACTTCTGGAAAATTTTGTTTCAGTTTATTGAAAAGTTTATTCATTAAATTAAATTCTTGTTTAAGTATATTAGCATCTGAGGTATTGGATGGAATAGACATAATACCCCTAAAAAGCATATTTTTATTTCTATCCATTGTTAAAATAAATTCATCAAGTTTTTCTGGCTGGATACCGCTTTTCGAATCTTCGTTGCTAGTATTTACTTGAATTAAGAAATTAATTTTTTTATTTTGAATTAAAGCTTCATCTTTTATTCGATTATATGTTTTTATTCTATCGATACTATGGATCCAGTTAAAGTTTTCTGTAATTAATTTTGTTTTGTTGCTTTGAATAGGGCCTATAAAATGCCAATCAATTTCTGAATTATTAATCTTATTAATCTTTTCTAAACCCTCTTGGAGATAATTCTCTCCAAAGCTTTTGTGGCCTAAATTGATCAAATCAATAATTTTATTAATGGTTTGTTTTTTTGTAACGACAACTAGCAAGGGCTCAGGGATATTGAGTTCTTGAGAGAATAATTGAATTTGTTTTTTAAGTTTTACATAGTTCTCTATATGCATATAGAGATAAATTATAAATAAAAAAACCAAGCCTAGGCCCGGTTTTTTTATTTATGCTGGAAGGAATTATTTTTTCTTAGCCGCTGGTTTTTTCTTAGC
>JAYNJX010000010.1:0-49097 GCA_038110565.1 Nitrosomonadales bacterium
TTAAAAAATATTAAACAAAGTTTAATTAGTAATGAAAATTTCAAAGTGATAACTTACGATACTGGTAATTGGAAATCAATGATTAAACCGGAAATGATGAATGTTCTATTAATATCTCCAGACAAGATGTCCTTATTTGACCTTAAAGATTTTATTAACTTTCTGGATAAAAATAATCAAAAAACTTCAAGATATGAAGTTTCTCTATGGGAAAAAATTATTCAACCTGTCATGCCAATAATTATGATACTTTTTGCAATTCCATTTGGATTTTTTCAAGAAAGGTCTGGAGGTAAATATCTAAAAATGTTTTTAGGTATTGCTTTTGGTATAGTCTATCAAATTTCAAATTCTTTATTTAGGCATATTGGCATAATTAATGATTGGAATCCTATCATTACAGCAATCATTCCATCTTTAATGATTTTGTCGGTGGGGTTGGTCATCTTTTTTAAAGTTGAGAGACAATAGATACTTCATCTAAAAAAAAGTCATGCAAAAATTTTTTTTTTTTTGAAAAGATCGTCAGAAAATTAATAGGAAAGAACAGCCAAAAAAAAGTTACTAAAAAATATCTTTTAATCAAAAAAGACAGGCTTTTATTCTTGAAAATAAGTTGAAGTTTCCATGCTTTCATAGCTAACGTTTGATTAAACCGATACCAGCTAAAAATAAAATACATTCCCCATATAATCCAAATTAATAATTGTAAAAATATTTTAGTCCAGCTGTGAGATAAAATCGATTCAAAAAAAACAGTTAAAATAAAAACCACTGCAAAAGCAATAGCAATCAAGAGAATACCTTCATATATTAAACTCAGAAAAATCTTTAGATTTATTTTCATTTAAGCATTACAAATATATAAATAAAATACATGGAACCATTTAAAAATAGGTGCCAAATTTTTAGCTCTCTTTTTGCAACCAGAAATCTTAACCATAAGGCTGCCAATAAAGTTATAAAAATAACTATCCAGATTTCTCTCCGAAACTCCCAGGGAGTCAAAATTACTCCTATAGCGGGAAGCAAAGTCCCTTGAAAAACCATTGCTCCAGTTAAATTTCCTACAGCAAGTGTATCTTTATTTCTTCTAATCCAAATTACACTATTTACCTTCTCTGGTAATTCAGTAGCAATTGGAATTATTAAAACTGAAAAAACTAAAACTGATAATCCAAAAATTTGAGACACTTGATCAATACAATAAATAAAACCTTTTGCAGCCATGATTTCAATCGTCAATCCAATTGCAACTTGCAATAAAATAAAAAATAAATTAACAGGAAGCCCAATTTTTGAAATTAAAAGTGAGTTATCTGCTTTCGTTACATGCCCTAAACTGACCATCCCTGAAGAAGCTTGGATAGTCCTTAATAAGTAAATGAAATATATCATCACCATTGAGAATCCAAATACTATTCTTATAGTTTGATTATGATGCGGAACAAACATTGCAAGAGCCGCAATAAAATATGCCATCAAAAAGAAATCTAAATCTCGTAACATTCCAGACTTCTCTGCTTTTATTTGGCCCTCAAACCCCCTTTTTTTTAAAACAGAAAGGCTTAAGATGAAAAAGGCAAGCGTGCTTAACATCAGAGGGGCGCCTAATATCCCTCCCATGCCTATTTCATGTGCAGATCCATGGGTAGATTGATAACCTAAAATAGCTATCAATGGAATCAGGGTTTCGGGCATAGCCGTTCCAACTGCAGCAAATATTGAACCCGTCACTCCTTCGGAGAGCTTTAATCTTTCCCCTAAATGCTCTAATGCATTTGAGAATACTTCTGCTGCTATTAAAATTAATATCAGCATGATTACTAAATTAAAATATATCATCTAAATATTTTCTCAAAATTGATTGTTAAATTATAATTGATTATAATTTATGACCATTAATAATCTAGAAATTTCTGAAAATGGCTGGTGTAAACAAGCCATTAAGATAGAATCCCCTAATTTTAATTCACGGCCTCTTGATATCGATATTTCTCTGGCTGTGATTCACTCCATCAGTTTGCCTCCAGATGATTTTAATAATAAAAACGTTGAAAATTTTTTTCAAAATAGACTTGATTTCAATGCACATCCCTATTTTAACCAAATAAAAGATCTAAAGGTTTCTGCACATTTTTTAATTAAGAGAGACGGACAATTATTACAGTTTGTTTCTTGTCTTGACCGTGCTTGGCATGCAGGAGAATCCACTTGGAAAGATCAAAAAAATTGTAACGATTTTTCTATTGGGATCGAACTTGTTGGTTCAGACAAAGTTAACTTTGATGAGCCACAATATACTTCTCTGAATTATTTAATTAAAGCTCTTAAAAAAACATATAATATTGAGGACATTGCAGGACACTGCGAAATTTCACCGGGAAGAAAGACTGATCCAGGACCTTTTTTTAATTGGACAAGAATTAGATGAAAATTAAATTTTTATTTTTACTCATACCCTTATTGCTTATTGGCTGTGGAAATTCTGATAAAGACAAAAAAGAAGATAAACAAGATCGATCCCTTTATGTATCCCTAGCAGAATCAGAGCTAATGACCTTTAATAATACTGAAAGTGCTGTTGGCTCTATTGAGGGTATTATTGACCCAACTATCTCTAGTGAAGTTACTGGAAAGGTTATCAAAATTCATGCAAAAAGCGGAACAATTGTAAAAAAAGGAGATTTATTAGCTGAAGTTGACAACCGAGACAACTCCTATCAGCTAAATCTTGCAAAAGCAGATGTAAAAAAACTAGAAGCTAGGCTAAACAATCAAAAAATAAACTACGATAGAAATTTAAAATTAGTTGATCAAAATTTTATTTCACCAAATGCTTTAGAATCAATTGAAGTAGGAATTAAAGAAACAGAAGAAGAACTCTCCTCGGCAAAAGCCCGGCTCGATATTGCAAACTTAAACTATTCACGCACAAAAATTTTTGCACCAGTCAATGGTGTGGTCGAGAAACAAATTATTTCAATGGGAGACTTTGTAAAAATTGGAGACCCTATGTACCAAATCATTAGCAATCAGAAATTAAGGGCGCATATTCCCTTTCCTGAGCGCTTGGCAAATCAAATTAAAATTGGTGCCAAAATAATTTTATCAACCCCAACATCACCTGAAATATTCGAGACTAAAGTCAGTAGCATCAAGCCCCTTATAGTCGCTGATAGTCGATCTTTAGATGTGATCGCAGATATTCAAAATAAACCTGGTTGGCAGGCTGGAGCAAGCGTGATTGGAACTATAGTTTTTTCGTCTACTAAATCTGTTAGTGTTCCAGAGCAAAGCGTAGTTTTAAGACCTATTGGTTCTGTTGTCTATCTATATCAAAACGGAAAAGCTAAGCAAAATTTAATTCAAAAAGGGATAACACAGGATGGAAAAATTCAAATTTTAGAAGGGCTTGAAGCTGGGGAAAAAATAATTGTTGATGGGGCAGGTTATCTAAGTGACCAAGCCCAGGTTAAAATAAAATGACCCTTCCTGAAATTTCTATTCGCAGACATGTTTTTGCATGGATGATTTCACTCATCTTTGTCTTATTTGGTTATATTAGTTATCAAAAAATTGGAATTGATCGATTCCCAATGATTGAATTTCCTGTCCTTTCTGTTACCACAACTCTGGAAGGGGCAAATCCAGAAATTATTGATTCAAGTATTACTAATATCATAGAAAGTTCGGTAAATACTGTCACAGGAATAGAATCGATAAAGTCGTCTTCCTCGCCTGGCGTTTCTGTCGTAACAATTACCTTTAATCTTGATAAAGATATCGAAGTTGCTTTCAACGAAATTCAATCGAAGGTGAGTCAAATTACACGAAGACTGCCTGATGAAATTGTGCCACCTAGAATTACAAAAGTTGAAACTAACGCTAGTCCGGTTATGTGGTTGGCTCTTACTGGGGACAGAACAATCCAACAATTAAATCTTTATGCAACAAATATTTTAAAGAAAAAGATCGAAACAATTGATGGGGTGGGAGAAGTTAGACTCGGGGGGCGAAGAGATAGAACTATCAGAGTCAACCTTGATGTTGAAAAAATGACAGCTTATAAGATAACTGCGGGCGATCTCATAGAAGCCTTTAAGAAAGAACATATTCAGTTACCCGGTGGATTCCTTGTTCGCTCTGAATCTGAAAAAATGTTCAAGCTTGACCTTGAATTTCATAAAGTTGATGAATTACGAAATCTTGTTGTTGGACACCGTGAGAAAACAATTATTAAACTAAATGATATCTCAACCATTGAAGATGGCTTAACTGATTTTAGACAAAATGCCCGATATAATTTTGAACCTACAATTGGGCTTGGCATTGTAAAAGTTGCAAACTCAAATACCGTAGAAATAATTGATCGAGTCAAAGAAAAAATAGAAACTGAATTAAGACCAAACCTACCCCCGGGTCTCAATATTGAAATTTCCACTGATGACTCGATATTTATCAAGGAAATGGTAAGGTCTCTTCTTGATCATATCATTGAGGGAACTCTGCTTGCTGCTTTTATTGTTCTAATATTTATAAAATCATTTCGCTCAACACTTATAATTGCTTTAGCTATTCCTGTTTCATTGTTTGGGGCTATTGGGGTAATGTATTTTTATGGTTATACCTTTAATAGTATGACTTTGCTCGCTCTAATTCTGCTTATTGGAGTAGTGGTTGATGATGCCATTGTTGTTTTAGAAAATATTCATAGACATCAATCTATTGATCCAGACAAATATTTAGCTGCTATCAATGGCAGTAAAGAGGTTGTTTTTGCAGTTATCGCATCATCACTTGCACTGGTTAGTATTTTTGCTCCAGTTATTTATATGGACGGCATTATTGGTAGGTTTTTTGAATCTTTTGCTGTTGTGGTAACTGTCGGTATTCTTGTTTCTTTATTAGTTTCTTTAACACTGACTCCAATGTTATGTTCTCGCTATATGAGTAAATCTGAAACTGATCTTAAATTTTTTAAAAGAATATTTAAATTTCTTGACCAGCTTGAGATCATCTATAAAAAGATATTGATATGGGTCCTTGGACATCGATGGAAAGTTATTTTTATTTCTATTGCTATTGTCATGACATCTTTTATTTTCTTTAAACTTGTTGAAAAAGAATTTGTTCCAGAAACAGATGATGGGCGATTTACAGTGACATTTAAAACTCCCTTAGGATCTAATATGGATTACACCGTTAGTAAATTAACAGAAATTGAAAAGGTCATTTCTAATTATCAAGAAAATATTGCTAGTGTCTTTTCTTCTGTAGGCTTAGGAAGCGAAGGACAGGTAAATCGTGGATATATTAGTATTAGACTAAAAGAAAAATCTGAACGAAAATTATCACAACCGGAAATCATGAAAGAGCTTAAAACTGATTTAGCAAGAGTAAGTGGCGTTAGAGCATTTCCATCTGCTGTCTCTATTGCTAGTGGGCAAAGAGCTGAAAAATTACAGTTTGCGATTATTGGCCCCGGGATTGACAATGTAGCAAACTATGCTGAAAAACTGCTAAACGAGTTAAATAAAAACCCAGAGCTTGGAAATGTTGATCTTGATCTTCAATTGAACCTCCCACAAATGGTTCTTCAAATTGATCGCGATAAAGCTGCAACTTTTGGAGTTTCAGCCTCACAAATTGCAGATAGTATATCGGTGCTTAGCAATGGGCTTAATGTAGCTAAGTATAATGACGAACCAGGAGATGGACAACGCTATGAAATTAGACTTAAGGCCCGTGATGGATCTTTTGAAAACATACAAGATCTTAATAAAATTTACGTCAGAACAAAAACAAACGAACTAGTAAGAATCGATAATTTTGCTAAGTTTAATGAAGTTTTGGGGCCTGCAACGATTACCAGAGAAGACCTGCAATATTCTGCTACTTTTTACTCGAATCCTGACATACCCCTTGGATCGGCAATTAAAATTATTAATGATATAAGCAAAAAAATTCTCCCCAGTGAATATGCAATTAAATACTCGGGGCAAGCAAAAGAATTTGCAAAAACTTTTAATAACATTTTATTTATTTTTTCACTCGCTACGATTCTGCTTTATATGGTGCTTTCTAGTTTATTTAACTCTTTTATTCAGCCAATTATTGTTATGCTGGCACAGCCATTAGCGATCATTGGAGGCATTTTTTTACTTTGGGTAACCAATAATAGTCTCAATATTTACTCCATGATAGGTCTTGTGCTGTTAATTGGGTTAGTTGCAAAAAATTCGATCCTACTTGTAGATATGACGAATCAACTTGTTGAAAAAGGAAAAGCAATAGATGACGCGCTAATTGAAGCATGTCCAACTCGATTGCGCCCAGTTCTCATGACATCATTAACGCTTATTCTAGCGCTACTTCCTGCTACATTTGGATTTGGGGCTGGCGCAGAACAGAATGGACCTTTAGCCATAGCTGTTATTGGAGGCATGTTGTCTTCAACCTTATTAACTTTAGTTGTGATTCCTACTTCTTATTCGTTGTTAGTTAATTATTTAAAGAGATTTAACTCTTAGCCAACTTATCAACAATTAATGCCCCTATTATATCTCCTTCTACATTAACCGTAGTTCTGAAAGTATCAAGCAATCTATCAATTGGTAAAAGAAGTGCGATATATTCAACGGGTAAATTTAAAGTGCTTAAAACTAAAGCCAAAGTCACCATACCAGCACTCGGAATAGCCGGAGCACCTATTGAAGCACACATGGCAAGAATTACGAGAACTATTTGCTGTATGATGCTTAAATCTACCCCTACAAGATTTGCAACAAACATAGCTGCTGCGGCTTCATACAATGCAGTGCCATCCATATTTACAGTTGCGCCCAAAGGTAGAACAAATTTAGAAATATTTTTTTTAATGTTAAAGTTCTTTTCTAATGCATGCATCGTGAATGGGAGTGTTGCAGCACTGGAGCTTGTAGAAAATGCCGTTAAAAAAACTTCTTTACATTTTATCCATAAATTTATAGGTCTAATTTTTGTAATAAAGAATAATATTGAAGGCAAAATGACTAGTCCATGAAAAAGCGTCGCACCCAAGACAACAATTATAAAATAAAATAAATTTGCAAATATTGATGGCTCTTGATTTATGATTAATGTTGTTAACAAGCCAAAAATTCCTATTGGGGCTAGCTTCATTACCATCATTGTTATTTGCATCACAACATCGTAGCAACCCCCTAAAAAACTAATTATTATTGCTGTTTTTTTATTTTTAAATGTTAAAGCAATACCAATAAGAATTGCTGAAAGAATAATAGCCAGAATATTGTTATTAGCCAAAGCTGAAAATGGATTTTCAAAAAAACTTAAGATAACTGTTTTTATACTAACATTGTGAGGGTGTTCAAATATGGGGGTATTGCTCGTTATAAAACTTATTTCAGAATCTTTACCTGGTTGAAAAATATTAAATATTAAAACTGTAAATAAAATAGCAATCAACATAGTTGCTAAATAGTATAAAAGAGCATTTTTCCAAATTTTTTGAGAATTTTTATCAGTTCCCAATCCAGCAATACTTGTGGTCAATGAAAAAAATAATAAAGGGATCATTATCATTTTTAATAATTGAATAAATAAATTACCAACTAGATCTAAAAATCCTATAAGAAATGAATTGGTTTCATTATTCATTGCAAAATAATTCATTAACATTCCAGAAACCAAAGCTAGAGTAGTTGCAATTAAGATATTTCGATTTAATGAATTCATTTGCCTACCCTTTTTAGCAATGCTCCAAAGAAACTATCTGAATTTTTTTTATGAGATAGCAATTTAAAATACTGACCGCCATCTGACTCTAAATTAAGTTTAAATAAAACATCATTGATATCAGCAATTTGAAAGCCCCTATTTTCTTCTAAAAATTTCTCCACAACCTCTTCGTTTTCTTTTTTTAATAAGCTACATGTTGCGTAAAGTAACAACCCATCTTTTTTTAATAACTTTGATGCTGCTGTTAAAATTTTAATTTGTTTCTGATGCATCTCTTCAATATCTTCCTTACGATATTTCCATTTTAAATCTGGATTTCTTCTTAATGTTCCAAGTCCGCTACATGGTGCATCAACAAAAACACGATCAAATTTATTATGCAGTCTTTTGACCTTTATATCATTCTCATTATCAATAAGATGTGTCATTACATTTGATATATTTGCTCTTGCAAGCCTTTTTTTCATATTCAAAAGTCTTTTTTGATTAATATCAAATGCATATAACCTTCCAGAATTTTTCATCAAACTTGCCAGGAGTAGTGTTTTACCTCCCGCTCCAGCACAAAAATCTGCAATCATTTGTTTTGGTTTTACATCGAGTAAATAGCATAATAATTGACTTCCTTCATCTTGAACCTCTAATAATCCTTGTTTAAATACATCTTGATTTTGAAGGGGATAACCGCGAGGAAATCTGATTCCCAAAGGGCTGTGCTTCATGATTTTTAATTTATTTTTTAGTCTTGGATCATTTTTTTCAATTTGCAAAATTATTTTCTCTCTATCATCTGTTTTCAATAAATTTATTCTTGCATCTAAGTGTGGCTTTTCTAGCATTGCTGTTAAGATTGCTAAGGTTTCCTTACTTCCATATTCCACAACCAGTAAGTTATAAATCCATTCTGGCATTGATAATAGTTCCCAATTTTCTAATTCAATCTGTTGAAGTTTATTTTTTATATCTAAATAGCTAATTTTATAATTAAGTTCTTCAAGAATTTTGTCAGCTAATTTTTCTTCTTTTATCAGTTGATAAATTATCAATGATAATGAATCTTTTGATTCTGAGACTTTCTCCAACATTAATTTATTTCTTATTACTTCATAGTAAACCTCAGCGATTTCCCTTCTGTCTTGACTACCAAGATTCTTATTATTCTTAAAATAAAATCTTAGTAAGTTATCTGCCGAGCTGTTCTGAGAAATATATTGATGAAGAACTTCATTACATCTTAGTAGCTGATATTTATTCATAAAAAATTGTATTCGTTTTGATCATTGTTAATATTATTTTAGATTGATCTTTCTCTGTATAAACTAATTTTAGAGGAATGTATCCACTATCCTTGCCCAAAAAAAATTCTACTTTATCCTGATTGTCTGTATTGTATTTTCTTACATGTAAAGTCTGATAGCTTTCATTGCCAATACTTATCATTTCCTCATTTAATATTTCATATTTATATTTTTTTAATTTTTTTCCGTTAGTAATGATATGCTCGTTTTTCTCATAAACATCGAAAAACATAAATTGAAATAAAAAACTTAATTGGTCCTGGATTTGTTCGTTTTCATAATTTTGAAATTTTTTTATTTTATTTTTATAAACTAAGTTAATTTCATTGTTTTTAAAAACTACCTCGCGTTTTTCAGTTTCTGTTTCATAATAATAATTTGTCATATTCAATCCATTTTCATTAATAAATCCATTACTTTTTTGTATTATTTTCGATGGATAAAATATGCTTACTCCATTTGTTTCAAGATTACTATCTATTTGATATTCATTATTTTCAATCCTAAACTCGATTTGATTCATCCCAATACTACTAGTAGTTGAAATATTTTTATTTTTCTCTAATGGACTATTTAACAAACTTCCTTTGGTTGGTCCTAAATCTTGTTCAATTAAATAGGTAATATTGATATTCTTTATTCGGTCCCCATAAAAAATTTTATTATTAAGTCTTTCTTTTTCAATAAGCTCTGCCTTTTTTATATCCTCTTTTTCAATAAGCTCTGCCTCTTTTATATCCTCTTCTTTTTTTTCAATTTTATTAATAATTTGAGATTGTTTTTTATATATTTCTTTAATTTTTTTCTTTTGATTTTGGTAATTTAATAAATTTTGTGAGTTTATATTTTCTAAATTAATCTCAATCTCTTTATCGAGTTTAATTTCATGTTGATTTTGATTGATGTTATAAATAAAAAAGATATGCAAAATTATCGAGATGAATAAAAATGAAATTAGTTTATTCATTTTTTTAAAGCTGCAATGATGTATCGATTAAAACTTGATCGACTAATATTCCAATAGGTGTCTGAGTTATTATTTTGACAGGTATCCGGTAATTGCTATCCGAAATCCATAAATAATGCTTTTCTTCAGCTTGATTTATGCTTCCAACATATACTTTTGTATTAATTATTTCATCCAGAATTTTAACTTCTTCGTTCTTTATAAATTGATATTCGTACTGATTATAGTTGTCACTATCTAAAATATTAAACATAAATTTTTCTGGCAATTTTTTATAAGCATTGATTTCAAAAAAATACGTCATAATATCTTGTGTATTTTCTTGTAATTCATAAATTTTTTTTTTATTTTTTTTATCAATTACTATTTTTTTATTTAAATAGTCTATTTCAGTTGTCACTTGTTTATTTTTCTTTAAATTGATTCTTTCTATTTTTTTTGGCTGTAGATGGTTTCCATTTAGTTGTCCATAACTTTTAATTTCATAATTTCCTAATAACTTCATAGCGCCTTGAAAATCAGAAACTGCATTTAATTCGTATGTTTTATTCTTACTTTGATAATTTGCTTGAATAAGACCAAGATTTTGGTCTTCATATTTAAGTTGATATTGTAAATAAATTTTATTTGGTAATTCTTTAGTCCATCCTAAAGATAAAAATAAAATACTAAATATAAATAACTTGGTTTTCATTGTCTTTTCTTTTAACAACTTTGCCTATTTCTACAATATTTTCATTAAATTTTTTTGATATCTCTTTAATTTGATTTACATCATTTTCATTTACAATCAAAATCATTCCAATACCTGAATTAAATGTCTTTAGAAGTTCATCATTATCAATATTTGCTTGCTCTTTGATCCATTTAAATATCTCGGGGATATGCCAGCTACCTATATTTATTTCAGCAGCTAGATTTTCATTAAAAACTCTTGGTAAATTTTCTGTTATACCACCCCCTGTGATATGTGCCATTCCATTTATTGTTACAGTTTGAAGTAACTCAAGTACATGTTTTACATATATTTTAGTTGGGGCCATCAAATGATCAGCCAAACTTGTATTATTTAATTTTTCTCCTAAACCAATATTATTAACCTCTAGAATTTTTCTTATAAGCGAATACCCATTTGAATGCGGGCCACTTGAACTAATTCCTAAAAGTTTATTTCCCTCACGTATTTTTTCACCAGTAATAATCAAATTCTTCTCAACAGCTCCTACTGCAAATCCTGCTAGATCATAATCCCCTTCTTTATACATGCCAGGCATTTCAGCTGTTTCACCTCCAACAAGAGAGCAGCCAGCTAGTTCACATCCATATGCAATTCCGTTGATAACGCTTGAAGCTTGATCAACTGATAATTTTCCACACGCATAATAGTCTAAAAAAAATAATGGTTCTGCGCCTTGAACGAGGATGTCATTAACGCACATTCCCACCAAATCCTGTCCGATTGTGTCATGTCTATTTAATTCAATGGCTAGCTTTAATTTAGTTCCTACTCCATCAGTCCCAGAAACTAATACTGGATTTTTAAATTTTTTAGGTACTTCAAACATTGAACCAAAGCCGCCCAAGCTTCCCATTAGTTCTGGTCTAGCAGTTCTTTTTGCTGCTGGTTTTATTTTTTCAACTAAATTATCTCCAGCGACAATATCTACACCTGAGTCTTTATAACTAATACTTTTATTGTTTTTGGTCACAATGTTTCCTTAATTAAATTTGTAATTTACGTATAATAGGATTCTATCCGATTTTATTTTACATTTTGTATTCTTCATGGAGCAATTAACTCTAGATATATTAAAACCCCCTCCAAAAAGTTTTGATAACTTCTATTCAGATAAAAATGAGGAAACAGTTACTCAACTTAAAATATTTGATTCCGAATTAAATGACATAAGTCATATTTATTTATGGGGAGAAGAGGGTTCTGGCAAATCTCATTTACTCTCATCTTTTCGAAATAAAAATATTCTCTTACAAGAAGATATTCAATTTCTTAATGAATCAGAGCAAATTCAATTATTTAATAAGATTAATGAGGTTAGATCTAATAACAAAAAATTAATCATGACAGGCAACCTTTCCCCTAAAGAACTCAATATCAGAGAGGACCTCAGAAGTCGTATTCAATGGGGTTTAGTTTTGAGACTTGTTCAGCTAACTGATGAAGAAAAGAAATTAGTTATATACAATCAATCCATAGAGCGAGGTTTAAAAATTGATAAAAAAGTTATAGATTTTTGTCTCACCCATCTGAAGAGAGATATGCATACTTTATTAAACACTTTAGAAGCTTTAGATAATTGGTCCCTCAAAACTAAAAGAGCTATTACCATTCCTCTTATAAAAGAACTTATCAAAACTTATCAGGAATAACTAGTTTCTAATTAGGTAGTCAAACGCTCCTAGAGACGCTCTTGACCCTTCCCCCATAGCAATAATTATCTGTTTATAAGGAACCGTAGTGACATCCCCGGCAGCAAATACACCAGGTACTGAAGTTTGTCCGTGGTCATTAATTTCAATTTCTCCAAATTTACTTAAATTAATATCTTCTTTAAGCCAATCTGTGTTTGGAATTAGTCCAATTTGAATGAATACACCTTCTAAAGCAATCTTTTCCTCATCATTAGTTTCTCTATTTTTTATAACCATAGCTTTTACTTTATCATCGCCAATAATTTCTTTGGTTTCTGAATTAAGAATTACTGTTACATTTTTTAATGAAAATAACCTATCTTGGAGAATTTGGTCAGCTTTTAAAGATGGCATAAATTCGACAAGTGTTACATGTCCAACTATACCTGCTAAATCTATTGCAGCTTCAACTCCGGAGTTACCACCTCCAATAACAGCAACTTGCTTGCCTTTAAATAATGGTCCATCACAGTGCGGACAATAAGCAACACCTTTACCCTTAAACTCCTTCTCTCCAGGTACACCCAATTCACGCCATCTCGCTCCAGTTGCTATAATTATTGTTTTAGTATTGATTTCTGCTCCATTTTCTAATTCAACTGTTAATTTTTTATTTGGCTTTTGATGTATTTTCTTTGCTTTTTGTAAGTTCATAATATCTACATTATATTCTCTTACATGCTCCTCCAAGGCAGCTACCAATTTTGGTCCTTCAGTAGCCTTAACTGATATAAAATTTTCAATTCCTAATGTATCCATGACTTGTCCGCCAAATCTTTCAGCCACAATTCCAGTTTTAATTCCTTTTCTTGCAGCATATATTGCTGCCGAAGCACCAGCCGGGCCGCCTCCAATAACTAAAACGTCAAATTCTTCCTTATTAGATAATTTCTCTTTTGCTATTTGATCCGATCTTGAATCAATCTTGCGAACAATCTCTTCTAATTCCATTCTACCTTGCGCAAACTCTTCATCATTCAAAAAAATTGTTGGGACAGACATTATTTTTTTTTCATTAACTTCCTCTTGGTAAACGCCTCCGTCAATCATAGTGTGCTCAATATTAGGGTTAAGCAGGGCCATTACATTTAATGCCTGAACAACATCCGGGCAATTGTGACAGCCTAATGAAATGTATGTTTCAAATTTGAATTTACCTTGTATTGATTTTATTTGATCAATAAGAGCATCTTCAATTTTTAATGGGTATCCGCCTACCTGAAGTAATGCTAAGACAAAGGAAGTAAATTCATGGCCCATCGGTACACCTGCGAAGGTGATACCTGTCTTTTCAGCTGGTCTATTTATTTGAAAGGCTGGGGTTCTATGCCCTAACTCCTGTCCTTCTTTGAGCTTTATTTTATCGGTCATACTGTTTACTTCATTTAATAAATCCATCATTTCAGATGATTTATCAGAATTATTTTTGAAGTAAATAATTTCGACCTCTGTTTCTATTTTTGTTAAATAGGTCTGTAATTGATTTTTAATATTTTGATCTAAAGACATTTCTTACCCTAAATAAAACTTGTGGGCCTAAATGACCCACAAGTAATTGATTTTTTAGATTTTGCCTACTAAATCTAATGATGGCTTAAGTGTTGCATCTCCTGGTTTCCATGATGCTGGGCATACTTGACCTGGGTTTGCTGCTACATGTTGAGCTGCCTGAACTTTTCTCACTAGATCAGCAGCTGAGCGACCAATTCCTAGATCATTTATTTCAGCAGTCTTAATATGTCCTTCAGGATCAATAATAAATGTTCCTCTAAGAGCTAGTCCCTCTTCTTCAATCATTACATCAAAATTTCTTGAGATCATGCCGGTTGGATCACCAAGCATAGGAAATTTAATTTTTTTAATAGTATCTGATGCGTCATGCCATGCTTTATGAGTGAAATGAGTATCTGTAGACACGGTATATACTTCAACACCCATTTTTTGAAGCTCATCGTAGTGATCAGCTACATCCCCTAGCTCAGTTGGACAAACAAAAGTAAAGTCTGCTGGATAAAAAACAAAAACATTCCATTTTCCTTTAAGATTTTCTTCTGTAACTTCAACAAATTTTCCATTATGAAAAGCTTGTGCTTTAAATGGTTTAACTTGCGTATTAATTAATGATGACATCTTAATTTCTCCTTAAAATAAGTTATCAGGTGAAATTATATGAACAAGTTTTTAATATGTATAATCAATTGTTGTTATTATTTTGATAAATTTTACTTATCAAATTATTTTCGTTGCTCATTTAAGAACTGACTTTCAGTCTGTAATTGTTTCAATCTTGCTTCTACTCTAGACTTTCGATAAAAATCATTATCTGACTTTACTTTCACTGCCATTCCAAATTGATTAATCGCTTCTTTAAGATCATATTTATAGTAATAATATTCACCCATATTTTCATGATATAGAAGATCTTGATTTTCATTTTTATATACCATCGCAGATAGTCTGTATAAACTTGGATCTCCAACATACTTTTTCAAATAAAGCTTAAGGAGTTCTTTTGCTTTTTCATTTAAATTTAACTTAATATAGATATCTGACAGGCGATATACAAAACTTCTATAATTTGAATAATCTTTTAACTTTCTCTCCAAAATACCTCTTGCTTCCTCATATTTTTTCTCTTGAATTAAAATGTCTATATTGAGTGTGTCAATAAAAGGATTTTTTATATTTTTTATTTGTTGAAAAAAAGTTTTCGCTGCATCGATTTTATTTTGCTTAACTAATATGCAAACTAACGCATATAGCTCAGCCTCCTTATTAAGATATGTTTGATTCTTAATATTTTGTTCAAAAACTTTTTCTGAGGCATCTTTATCATACAATGCTCTAGTTTTTGCCCTTACAAAATGAAAATTACTTTTTTCATCAAAATATCGATAAGGGTAGTCTTTAATTCTATTGGAAATACTATTAATTCGATCGGTGGTAATTGGGTGTGTTCTTAAATAAGATGGCGCAGCTGTGCTAAATCTAGACCCTTTTTGCAAAACCTGAAAAAAATCAATTGATGAACCGACATTGTAACCAGCTTTATAGAGTATTTTTACACCTTCGTTATCGGCCTCTTGCTCATGCTCTCGAGTGTAATTTAAAAAATTTTGGACATTTATAGCTTGTGATGAAATCATCGCTCCAGACGCCAATTGTGGATTTGATCTTGCTGCTAATAACCCAACCGCTAATAATAACAAGCTTTTATATTGATCTCTATTCTGCTTAGCAATCACTCGCTGCAAATGGTTTTGAGTAACATGGGCAATCTCATGACTAAGGACACTTGCTATTTCAGACTCATTTGAAGCACTAATTAATAATCCAGTATGCACACCTATCAAGCCACCTAACATGGCAAAGGCATTTATTGACGGGTCCTTAACTACAAAAAAATTAAATCTTCTTTCAGGATTGTCGCTATGAGCAACCAACCTATTACCCAAATATCCTAAATAATCATTTATTTCTTCATCCTCGACTACATCTGGGCTATTATGAATTTGATACAAAATCTCTCTTGCAATTAAACTTTCTTGATAATCAGACAAAAAAGAATCTGAATACTCACCAAGATCTGGAAGTTCATTTGAGAGCAATGGACTAATTAAGATAAAATAAAATAATAATAATTTTTTTAAGATCGACAATTTTTTTAGAAATATTTTAAAGGTAATTTATGCTAACTCATATTGATAAAAATGGAAATGCGAAAATGGTGGATGTCAGTGATAAAAAATCCAGCTTCAGAGAAGCTAGTGCTACTGGAAAAATTTATATCACTAATGAAATTTTAGAGATTATCTCTACTGGAAAAAACAAAAAAGGCGATGTTCTAACAATTGCTCAAATTGCAGGTATTCAAGCTGCAAAATCTACGAGTAATGCAATTCCGTTGTGCCATAACATCAACATCAGTTCTGCAAGTATTAATTTTGAAATTAATGATTCACAAAAATTTATTCAAGCAACATCATTTATTAAAACCCAAGGCAACACTGGGGTCGAAATGGAAGCTATTTATTCTGTGACAACTGCTCTCATTACAATATACGATATGTGCAAAGCAGTAACACATCAAATGCAAATTTCTGAAATAGAACTTGTTTCCAAGAAAGGAGGAAAAAGAGACTTTATTAAATCAGACTAATCACCTTTTTTGCAGAAGCTGGAGCCATCGACACCCCATATCTGAAGTGCCCGCAATTGTAAAAAATATTCCCTTGCTGACTATCTTTAAGAATAATTGGAATATTTAATTCACTCCCCGGTCTAAAACCACACCAATGCTTCTGTATTTTTATTTTTGATAACTGTGGAATAATTTTTTCAACACGATTTTTCAGGGTCTCATAATCATCTAATGACAACTCATCATTGAAACCTACATTTTCTAATGTACTACCTGCGACAATAACCCCGTCTTTTCTCTGTAAAACATAAGTTCCATCTTTATAAATAATATTTTCTAGTAATAATTTAGATTTTTCATATTGCAACATTTGTCCACGTACTGGAAAGATTTTTCCCTCTAACTTTTTTGTTAATTGCGCTGACCAAGCTCCTGCAGTAATAATAAAGCTATCTCCTGGTATTTCTTTTCCATTGCTGAAAAACTTTCTTGCATTGTTAATATTTTTCTCTTCAATATTTTCATTTTCAAAGATATTTATTCCTAAATATTTTAGATATTTTCTTATGCCTTGAATTAGCCTAGGGGGTCTTATCTGATAAACATCATCAATCAATATGCCATTCATACCAAAACGATGGCTCGCAATATATTTATAATTATTACTTTCCAACCATTCTTCTAATTGTTGCAAATCAGGTACATCAACAAACATTCCATTTCTAATTAACTCAATATCATAATCAAATAGCTTTTTTATTATCTCTGAAAGGCCTTTGTAATAATGATTTACTTCTTTAAACAAGATATTCACTTCTGCTCGATAGTCATGAGGAAGTAATGGGAAAATGATACCGCCTCCAGCCCAAGTCGAACCTGAACCTATAGTTTTTTTTTCATAAATTGAAACCTCATAACCTGAGATTTTAAGTTCTATAGCTTGAATACAACCAACAATTCCGCCACCAATAATATTTACTTTATTTTCCAGTGAGGGCATAAGTTTCGAATAATTTAATACTCTCGGGAAATCCTAACAAAACTAGAACATCCCCTGGAGCTAATTGAATATCATCCCTAGGCTCAATATCTTCAAGCATATTAGGTCTTCTTAAATGCTGCACTTCAACATCATATATATTAAATGGAATGTCTTTTAGTGACTTGCCATTGAGAAAACCTTTTTGTTTAATCTCAAATGAATGTAATTGAAATTGATCACTATTATTTTCAGGCGTATCTGTTATACCTTTAAAGTACCCTTTGAAAATTTTATATTTTGACTCTCTAAATTCCCTAATTCTCTTGATTACTCTCCAAAGTGGAACATTAAACATAACTAAAGCATGTGATGCAAGCATTAAACTTCCTTCTAAAACCTCTGGGACTACTTCATCTGCACCAGCACTTCGAATTCTATCAATTGACCCTTCGTCCATAGTGCGAACTATAACTGGGAGCTCTTTATTATGACTTCTAATTACTCGTAAAACTTTTTCAGAGGCTCTCTCATCAGCATAAGTAATAATTAAACCTCTGGCTCTATTCATACCGGTAGCCATCAAAACTTCTAATCGACTTGCATCCCCATAAACAACATTTTCACCTGCAGAGGCTGCATCATTTACACGATTGAGATCAATATCTACAGCAATGTAACTGATATTTTCTTCTTTTAAAAAACGTGCAAGGTATTGTCCACTTCTTCCATAACCACATAAAATAACATGATCCTTGAAGGCTTTCCCTAAGTGTTCAATTTCAGTCACTTGCTTCTTGCTGTTTGCCAAATATGACCTACTTAATTTTCTCGCAATTCTACCGTTATTTTGGATTATAAATGGAGCGACTAGCATTGAAATTAAGCAGACAGATAAAACAACTTGAAGTGCTAAATCAGAGATTAGTTTTTCTTGCTGCGCCAAGGCTAAAATCACAAAACTAAATTCCCCTGCATGAGCCAAAATTACACCAGTTCTGATTCCGACTCCGAACTCATACTTAAACAACTTCACTAATGTTGTAATCAAAATTGATTTAAATAAAAATAAAAATACTAGTAAAAAAAGAATAATGAAAAGATAGTCCTGAAGAATTTCTAAATTCAACATGGTGCCAATACTGATAAAGAATAGACCTAATAAGATATCTCGAAATGGAGCAATATCAGATTCCACCTGAAATCTAAAATGTGTCTCAGAAATCAACATCCCTGCCACGAATGCCCCTAGCGCATAAGAAAGCCCTATTAAATTTGTTAAGTATGCAAAAAATAATGTGACCAAAAGAACATTCAAAACAAAAAGCTCTGGGGATTTTTGTCGTGCGATGATTCCGAACCAATAATCTAAAATAGGTCTCCCGACCCAAAATAAAATAGTAAATAACCCAGTAATTTTAAGCAGAACAAAAAACAAAGTTTCATAGATATCAACATTTGAGATTGAAAAAGTTGATAGCAATATTAATATTAGAATAACTGCAAGGTCTTGAAAAAGTAAAATACCAATTGATAATTTGCCATGACGAGTATTTAGATCTAATCGCTCCATTAAAATTTTCGAAACAATTGCTGTTGAAGACATTGTTATTGCTGACCCAATAATAAAACCTTCAACATAATTTAGGCCATAAGACATTGAAATTATCATCGCTAACAGCAAAGTGATTATGACTTGAGCCCCGCCTACCCCAAATAAAATGGTTCTCATTGAATTTAGTGTTGGTAAATTAAATTCTAAGCCAATAGTAAACATCAAAAACACAATACCAAACTCAACAAAGTGTTTACTTGATTCCGAATCTGGAAGAATAGACAAAAAATTTGGTCCTAATATTAAACCAACTAAAAAATACGCAATCATGGGAGGCAATTTCATATTTCTCAAAAAAGCAACCATGAATACAGAACATGCTAGAAGTAAAATTATTAATTCTAGTGAGTTTGACATTTTTTCAATCTTTAATTATTTAAATATATAATAAGTATTAATTATGAATGATAATAAAAAATTAATCATTGAATCTGCAAAAAAAGTTCTCAGCATCGAATCGGAAGAAATTAATAAATCTATAAAAAGAATTGATGAGAACTTTGCTAAAGTTGCTGAAGTTTTATTTCAATGTAATGGAAGGCTTATATTCAGTGGGATGGGTAAATCTGGGCATATTGCAAGAAAGATTGCATCTACTTTCTCGAGCACTGGTACTCCTTCTTTTTTTATGCATCCTGGAGAGGCTAGTCATGGCGATCTAGGTATGATTGTAAAAGATGATGTTGTTATTTTTCTCTCTAACTCTGGAGAGAGTGATGAAATATTTACTTTAATACCAAATATCAAACGCATAGGTGCAAAAATAATTTCTATTACAGGAAATGCATCCTCTGAATTAGCTCAGCACTCTGATTACCATATATCTTCTGCAGTTGATGAAGAAGCATGTCCTTTGGGATTGGCTCCAACAGCAAGCTCAACCGTCATGCTTTCCCTTGGAGATGCTTTGGCAATTTCAGTTTTTTCTCTAAAAGGATTTACTCAAGAAGACTTTCTACATTCGCATCCGGGAGGAAATTTAGGTAAAAAACGATTTGTGAAAATTAAAGATGTTATGCGGACATCTGCTTTAATACCGAGTATTGAGCCTAATGCAACAATTATGGATTCATTAAGAAAAATATCAGATCAAAATGTTGGTTTTGTTGTCGTTTTGGAGGGAAAAAAACCTTTAGGAATTTTTACTGATGGTGACTTAAGAAGAGTCTTAATTAATGGTACGCCTCTTGATAGCAAAATTCATAATGTGATGTCTCAAAATCCTCGTAGAATAAATTCTAATGCATTAGCAATTGAGGCTGCAAGAATGATGGAGGACTTCAAAATTTCAAGCTTGATAGTTTGTGATGACAATAATGATCTAGAGGGAGTTCTTAACTTCCAGGATTTATTCAGAAATAAGATCATTTAATTAATGAACAAGCTGTCTATTTTATTTACGATTTTTCTTCTAAGTTTTGTATTATTTATTTCTTATTGGCTTAATAATGAAGTAAAACGCGAACTTGAAATAAAAGAAAAAAAACTTTCAAATAGCCCAGATTTTTTTTTAAAAAACTTTATTTCTTATCGTCTAGATTCAGAGGGTAATTTAAATTTTAAATTACAGGCAAACACTATGAAATATTATAAACATTTAAATGAATCGCTATTAGGTAGCCCTTTTTATGAAGACTACAAAGAAAATCAACTTAACCTAACCATTCAATCTGAAAATGGAAAGATCTCCGATGAAGGAGAAAAAATTGATCTGATAAATAACGTTTTGCTAAAAAGAGTTGAGTTAGAAAATAAGAAAGAAATGAAATTACACACTAATAATCTAACTTTACTGCCAAATAAGAATATTATGCTAACAAAAGATAATGTTAAAATGATCCAGGAACCAAGTATTGAAATTGATGGTATAGGCCTTAAATATGATAAAGCTGAAGGCCTTATTAAAATTCTAAAAAACACACATGTTGTTTATGACGCGAAGTAATTTTTTTCTTATTTTCTTTATTTTTATAAGCCAAGTAATATATGCAGAAAAAGCTGATCGAGCAAAACCCATCATAATTGATTCTGATGAAATGCAAGTAGATGATGCAAAAAGCATAAGTACTTATATTGGGGATGTTATTTTACAACAGGGCACCTTGATCATTAAAGCTGATAAACTTGTTATTAGAGAGGATAAACAAGGATTTCAACATTCGACTGCGACTGGAAAGCCTGCAACTTTCAAACAAAAAAGAGAAGGGGTTGATGAGTATATTGAAGGCCAATCTCTAAGAATTGAATATGATGGCAACATGGATAAACTTCATTTATATAGCAAAGCCAGAGTCAAACGAGGAAACGACTTGGTTTTTGGGGACTATATTATGTATGATGCAAGTTCTGAATTTGCCCAAGCAATGTCTGGAAACACAAAAGATGCAAACGGAAATCCTGTTAAAAAAGGAAGGACAAGAGCAATAATAAGATCTGATCAATAATATGACATCTTTAGTACTTCAAAATATCAAAAAAAGCTACAGACAAAAAAATGTGGTGCAAGATATCTCACTCAGCTTAAATAGTGGTGAAATTATTGGCTTGCTTGGACCAAATGGGGCTGGGAAAACGACGACTTTTTATATCATTGTTGGGTTAATTAGAGCAGACCATGGATCAATTTTTCTTGATGAAGCTGATATTACCCTTAAGCCTATTCATTATAGATCGCAACATGGACTGGCATATCTTCCTCAAGAGGCATCCATTTTCAGAAAAATGAATGTCGAAGATAATATCCGTTCTATTCTCGAACTTAGAAATAGCAATATTAAACAAATTCAAGAAAAAACTAATTTATTGTTAAAAGAATTAGGTATCGAACATATCAGAACTAACTCGGCAATATCTTTATCAGGTGGAGAAAGAAGAAGAGTCGAAATAGCTAGATGCTTAGCCACAAATCCAAAATTTATATTACTTGATGAACCCTTTGCAGGTATTGATCCAATTGCGGTTATTGATATTCAGAAGATAATAAAATTTCTTGCTAGTAAGGGTATTGGAATATTAATAACAGATCATAATGTCAGAGAAACACTAGGAATTTGTGATAGAGCGTATATTGTCAACCAAGGTATGATTTTTGCTTCAGGTCATCCTGCAGAAATTGTTAAAAATCAAAGTGTAAAAGATATTTATTTGGGTCGAGACTTTACCCTTTAGGTGATGCTGCCAAATCTCAAATTACAACTTAAACAAACTCTAAAACTTACCCCTCAAATTCAACAGTCAATACATTTGTTGGCCGCTAATGAGTTAGAGATTGAAGACCTCATTGAAGATTATATTGCTAGTAACCCTTATCTTGTTTATGAAAAAAAATATATTCCTTCTGTTGAAGATAATAGTGATAATGAAACTTATATTTTTCCATCTCAGGATCACTCCAAAACACTTCATGAATATTTACATGAGAATTTGTTTGATCTCGCTCTAGAAAAAGAAGATTTATTACTTGCTAATTTATTAATTGAATATATAGATAGTTCTGGGTATCTTACTGAAGATTACAACTTTTTTATTAACGCTTTAAAGGAAGAAGGTTTTAAGATTGGGCATAATCATATAACTTGCTTAATCAAAAAATTACAATCAATCTCTATGCCGGGGTTATTTGCTTCGAATCTATCTGAATGCCTTTTAATGCAATTAGAGCAGTTTAGTAATTCTAAAATTATAAATTATGCAAAAACAATTTTAAAAGATCATATTGATTTACTAGCAAATAAAAACTACAAGGAAATTTCGAAGCGTATAAATTGCTCAATCATAGATATTCAGAATGCTCATGAGCTGATAAAAAAACTTAACCCAAGACCTGGAAACAAATTTAAGATTTCTAATGATAATAATTTTATCTATCCTGAGCTGAAGGTTATAAAAAATCATAATAACTATGAGATCATAATTTTAAATAATTTCCATACTCTTTCTCTTCAAAACAATAATGTTAATAAAAATGCTGAGTTATTTCAAAGTGCTAAATGGCTTATCAAAAATTTAACATTCAGAAATATTAATTTAGTTAGGGTGGCTAGGGTGATTTTTGAACATCATGATTGTTTTATTAACCAAAATATTTATAGCTCAACCAAATTAACACTTAATGATATCGCATTAAAGTTAGAACTTCACGAATCAACAGTCAGCAGACTTGTTAATAATAAATACATAGAAACCCCACAAGGGATTTTTGAATTAAAAAGTTTTCTTCAAAATCAATTAATTGATCATTCCAATAATGAAATCATGAATAAAATTAAAAATATTATTCAATTAGAAAACAAGAAAACTCCCTTATCAGATATGAAAATATACTTAACTCTTATTAAAGATGGGATTACAATTAGTAGAAGGACTGTAACAAAATATAGAGAAAAACTAGGCATTCTTGCTGCATCAAAAAGAAAGGAACTGTAATGACTCCGAATATTACTGGTCAAAACATCGAAATTACCGAACCAATACAAAATTTAATCAATACAAAATTTTTAAAATTAGAACATCACTTTAAAAATATTGTTAATGCTAAATTTATCCTCAAAGTTGAAAGAAATACTCATATTCTAGAGGGATTAATTCATTTACCCAATAATGATATATGTTGCAAATCTGAAAATCTCGACATGTATGCTGCTATTGACGATGTAATTAATAAGTTAGATCGACAAATAATCAGAGCTAAGGAAAAAATGAATGATCGTCATCAGTCTGAAAGATCAGACTTTAAACATAATAATTTAACTTGAAGCTTTTCATTGTTACAGGCTTGCTTGGCTCTGGGAAGACAAATGTCTTAAGGACTTTTGAGGATAACAATTACTATTGTATTGATAACTTACCTTTATCCTCAATTTTTAATGTTATAAGTGAACTAGAGGCTAATAAAGTCAGATACGCTGCTATTTCTATAGATAGCCGATCTTTAAATTTTGAAAATTTACAGAGCATCATTGCTTCATTATCTGTATCTTTAGATCTCAACTTAATATATCTCAAAGCCAACAAATCTGAAATCATCAAGAGATACAGTGAATCTCGAAGAAAACATCCACTTATTAAAACTTCCTTATCAATATCTGAAGCAATAGACAGAGATGAGCTTTTATTAAAAGGGCTAATTAACCAAGAAGCAATTGTTATCGATACAACCAAAATGAATCTTGATAATTTAAAAAACTATATTAGTAAAATAATTGATAATAAACATAATACTCATATCCACCTTATCTCATTTGCTTTTAAAAATAATATTCCCTTGGACCTAGATTTCATGTTTGATGTTCGTGAAATAAAAAATCCTTACTATGATAAAAAGTTAAAAAATAAAACAGGCAAAAGTAGTGCACTTGATAGATACTTTAAGAAAATACCTGAAGTTGCAGAATATCAATCTCAACTCATAAGGTTTATAAAACAAAGAATTACGGCTCTAATCAAAACACAAAGAAAATATATCGCCATAGGAATTGGATGCACTGGCGGTCAACATCGCTCAGTTTATTTTGTAGAGAAATTAGCTGAAAATTTAAAATCTAAAAAAATATCTATATCAATTTTACATAGAGACCTTCATGGCTAAATTTTTATTAATAACTCACGCTGAAATAGGAATTGCACTGATTAATGCAGCTAAACAAAATTTACATCAGGATGATTTATCTATTGATTGCATTTCTGTGAATCATAATAATCTTGATATTTCAAAATCTAATTTAGAAAAATATATGAAAGATCATGATCAATCACCGCTCATTGTGCTAACAGATCTTGCTGGTTCTTCACCAAGCAATTTAATAAAGTGCTATACAAAACTTTCCTATGTTCATGCAATATCTGGAGTTAATCTAGCAATGCTTCTTAAAGCCCTTACTTTCAAAACTAATGATGTTAACGTTATGATTGATGAATTGATTAAATGTGGCAATAAATCAATAATAAATTTCATATGATTAAAAAAAAATTAAAAATAAAAAATAAATTAGGATTACATGCAAGAGCTTCTAATAAATTAAGTGAACTTGCAAATAATTTTAATTCTCAGACTTTTATTACATTTAATGACGAAAGAGTTGATGCAAAAAGTATGATGGATATTTTATTGCTCTCCATTGCGCAAAATGATGAATTTCAAATTGAAATAAGTGGGGATGATGAAAATGATTCTTTCAAAGCAATCAATAATTTAATTGATAATCTTTTTGATGAAGGCGAATAATGTTTACTATATCTGGTATTTCAGTTAGCCCAGGAATCGCAATTGGAAAAGCTGTCATATTATCTCATACGCTTAATGAAGTAGAAGCTAAAAACATATCATTTAGTCAAATTAAATCTGAAATTTCTAAATTTAATAACGCTTTAATTAAAGCTGAAAATGAACTTTTAAAAATTAAAAAGGATTTACTTATCTCTCAAATGGGTAGTTTCACTTCTTTTATTGATATTCATTTATCAATACTTAGGGATGAAAAAATTTCAAAAAATACCATTGATATAATTCATTCTAACTTATGTAGTGCTGAATGGGCTTTAAAACTTCAAGCAGATGAAATTATTAGAAAGTTTGAAAAAATTTCTAATCCTTATATTCAGGAAAGAAAACATGATGTCATGCAAGTTTGTGAAAATATCGCTAAATATATTGTTGGAAGTAATCAAAAAATTTCGCACAAAAAAAATAATAGCATTCTTGTTGCTCATGATATTTCACCTGCAGATGCCCTAAAGTTTAAATCTACTAATTTTATTTCATTTGTTACCGATATGGGTGGTCCAACATCCCATACTGCTATTTTGGCAAGAAGTATTAATATCCCATCCATAGTTGGTATTCAGAATGCTAAAAAATTAATTAAAAATGATGATGTATTAATTGTTGATGGTGATAGCAGTACTATTATTATTAATCCAAATTCAAATGTACTTCATGACTATTATCTTAGAAAAAATCATTGGGATACGGAGCAAAAAAAACTTTTAACGCTGGCAAAGATTAAAAGCAAAACTCTTGATAAAAAAAATATTCAGTTACTGGCTAACATCGAAGATGAAGCGGATATTAAATCAATTTTCTCTAAAAATGCTGATGGCGTTGGTCTTTTTAGAACTGAATTTATTTTTATGAGTAAAGGTAAGATGCTTTCTGAAAATGAACAATTTGTTATTTATAAAAGGCTTGCTTCAAATCTAAAAAATAAAGAGTTGATTATAAGAACACTCGATTCTGGAGCTGATAAAGTCATCAACAACCCAAATACTGAATCTCAAAATCCAGCACTAGGTCTCCGAGCTATTAGATTATGTTTAGCAGAGCCTGATATATTTATTACTCAAATAAAAGCTATCCTACGAGCAAGTATTTTTGGCAGAGTTAAAATCTTAATTCCTATGCTCTCTTCTATAAATGAGCTTAATCAGGCTAAATGGCTTATTAAAAGAGCTAAAAATCTATTAGATGCAGAAGATAAAAAATATGATAAAAATATACTTATTGGAGGTATGATTGAAATCCCGGCAGCCGCAATACATATAGACACTTTTGCTAAACAATTAGATTTTCTTTCAATAGGAACTAACGACCTTATTCAGTATACTCTTGCAGTTGATAGGACGGATGATTCTGTGTCTCATTTATATAACTCTATTCATCCAGCTATCTTAAAATTGATTCACAATACCATTAATGCAGGTAAAAAATTTAATATACCCGTTTCACTTTGTGGAGAAATGGCTGGTGAAGAGCGTTATACGAAACTTTTATTAGGAATGGGCCTTCATATCTTTTCAATGCATCCAGCAAGTATTTTAAGGGTAAAAAAGAAAATTATAGAAACCAATTGCAAAAAAAATACTCAGATTATTAATAAAATTTTAAAAAGTGACCAGCAATCAGAAATTGAAACTTTAGTATCTAAATTAAATCAATTTTAAATTTATGAAAAATCCTATTCTAGATCAAAAAACTTTACCAAATTTTTCTAAAATTCAACCCTCTCACATGCTTGAGGCTATAGAAACTATAATTTCGGAAAATAAAATTAAAATAGAACAAATTATAAAAAAAAAATTTGATAAAAATCCATATGAATTTATAACGGAACTAGATAAGATTGAAGATAGACTTGCAAAAGCTTGGGCACAAGTATCTCATCTTAACTCTGTTGTTAATTCATCAAACATCCGAGATGCTTTTAATGCCGCAAATGAATTAATTACTAATTATCATAGTAATCTCAATCAAAATTTAGAACTTTATACAAAATTTATTCAACTGAAAAATTCAAGCTATTATCCAAAACTAAACAAAATTCAACAAAAAGTTGTAAATGATGAAATAAAAAATTTTGAATTAGGGGGGGTGAATTTAGGGAAATCAAAAAAAAATAATTTTCTTAAACTTCAAGCAGATTTATCAAAATTAGCATCTCGATTTGAAGAAAACATCCTTGACGAAACAAATAACTTTAAATTAAATATTACAGATAAAAAATTATTAGTCGGAATACCTTTAGATGTAATTGAATTTGCTGCTAGTGTTGCGAATGAAAATAACCAAGAAGGCTATACGTTTACCCTGCATTTTCCATCTTATATTCCTGTATTACAATATGCTGAAAATAGAGATTTACGTGAAACTCTTTATAGAGCATACGCAAAAAAAGCTTCTGAATTTTCAAATCCAGAGCTTGATAATTCAAAGATAATCGAAGAGATTTTAAATAAACGTCATCAATTATCAAAATTACTTGGTTTTGCTAATTATGCTGAGTTAAGCCTTTCTACTAAAATGGCAAATAATCCAGAGGAAGTTATCAGTTTCCTTTCGGAGCTTGCCCAGAAAGCTAAACCATTTGCAGAACAAGACTATACTGACCTCATTAAAGAATCAAAAAAATATGGCATTGAAAATGTTGAAGCTTGGGACGTTTCTTTTTTATCAGAAAAAATTAAAGAACATCGATTCAATATATCTGACCAAGAAATTAAAAAATATTTTCCGCAATCAAAAGTTTTAGATGGTCTATTTTCTCTAGTTAAACGATTATATGGTTTAAAAATTATTCCTGCTCAAGCTGATGTGTGGCATAAAGATGTGCTTTATTTTCAAATATTTCAAGAAAATAATCTTATTGCAGGTTTCTATTTTGACTTATATTCACGAAATGGTAAAAGAGGTGGAGCTTGGATGGATGAATGTATTTCAAAATCTAACTTTGATAATAATCTCTCTTATCCTGTAGCTTACTTAACTTGTAATTTTTCTCGACCAACAAACAATAATGATGTTTATTTAACTCACGATGAAGTCATAACACTTTTTCACGAATTTGGCCATGGCCTGCATCACATGTTAACCGAAGTAAATGAATATTCTCTTGCAGGTATAAAAGGGGTTGAATGGGATGCAGTAGAATTGCCAAGTCAATTTATGGAAAATTTTTGTTGGGATTTTAATATCCTACAAGATCTTACATTTCACGCAGATACTTCAGAACCAATCTCAAAACCAATTTATGATAATTTAATTTTGAGTAAAAATTTTCAATCTGGCATGCAAACAGTAAGACAAATTGAATTTGCTCTTTTTGACATGTTAATACATATGAAAAATAATCTTCAAATTATTGATGTTTTAGAAATTCTGAATAACGTAAGAGAAAAAGTAGCAGTTGTTAAACCACCGCATTGGAATCGTTTTCCGCATAGCTTTTCTCATATTTTCGCTGGTGGCTATGCAGCTGGTTATTACAGCTATAAATGGGCAGAAGTACTTTCTGCTGATGTGTTTGAAGTTTTTTTAAATGCAGGCATGGATAATATTAATGTCAGCACTAAATTTAAGAATGAGATCCTAAGCAAAGGTGGATCTCGATCTACAAAAGACTCATTCTTTGCTTTCATGAATAGAGAGCCATCTATAGAAGCACTTTTAAAACACAGCGGTTTACTTCTATGAAAATAGTTACCTGGAATGTAAATTCTCTTAAAATTAGATTTGAACATCTATTATTTTTAATAAATGAATATGATCCAGATTTAATTTGTCTTCAAGAGACAAAAAGTATTAACGAAAACTTTCCGGAAAATGATTTAATCAATTTAGGTTATCAGGTTTATTTTACTGGTCAAAAAACTTTTAATGGTGTTGCAATCTTATCTAAATACCCTTTAGATAACCTACTCTATTCAATCCCAAAAATAGATGATGAACAAAAAAGATTTATTGCAGGTTCTTTGAAGATTCAAAATAAAAATATCAATATTATTAATTGTTATTTTCCAAATGGGCAATCTCTTGATAGTGATAAATTTATTTATAAGCAACACTGGATAAATGCCTTAATTAATTACTTAGATAAACAAAAAAACGTTATCCTAGTTGGTGATTTTAATATTGCTCCTCATGACAGGGATTGTCATGATCCTGATAAATGGAAAAATACCGTTTTAACCAGCGATATAGAAAGAACGTTATTTAATAAAATAATTGATTCTGGATTTATTGATACTTTTAGAGCTCTAAACCCTGATGCCAACTTATACTCTTGGTGGGATTACAGAATGAATGGATATAAAAGAAAAATGGGGCTTCGTATAGATCACATCCTTATATCAATATCGCTTAATATAACAGGGGGTTCTTGTAAAATTTTAGAGCAGTTTAGAGGTTTTGAACGACCTTCTGATCATGCTCCTGTTATTCTAGAGTTTAATCCTTAAGTCCTAACTGCTTGAGTTTTCTATACAGATGTGTTCTCTCAATTCCTGACATTTCTGATAGTTTTGTCATGCTCATCTTATTTTTTAAATGAAACTGAAAATACCCTTTTTCAAACTCATCACGAGCTTCTTTTATTGGCTTTTCATATAGTGAAAAAAAGCTTTCATCCTGATTTATCTCTTTAAAATCTTTTTTATTTATTTTATTGATTGCATAATCAAGAACTTCACTTGTAATAACTTCTGCTTTATTATCTTCAAGAATTAATTTCACGACTGCATCTAGATCAATTAAATTACAAATCAATTTATTTGAACGTAACTGATTTAAAGCTGCTAATTCAAATTCACAATATATTATATTTCCAATAGAGTTTAAATAATAACTTAATAAATCTGTTGCAACATCAATCTTTAGATCATGATTATTCTCAAATATATTTAATTTAATTATTTTAATTTCATTAAATTCATTAAGTTTTACAATATCAATATTAATTTTATTTTTTATTAAAATTAGATTTATATTAAATTCTTTTAATTTTTTTCTTAATATTTCTAGGACTTTTTTTGAATTTGCTAACACTTCTGAAATACTAATTACTAGTGTTTGATTTTTGTTTTCTTCAATAAAAACATCAAACTCTTCTATATAACTTAATTGATCTAAATCTATTTTTTTTACTTGTCTATCTTTATCTAAATTTTTAATATGTTGAAATAGTCCTTCTGAATATAATTCATCATCTATGATTTTTATTTCATTCACATCAAACAAGCTTTTAAAGTATGACTGCATGGGATTAATTTTTGTTTTTTCAAAAAAATTATAGGTAAGATTTGGATACTTTAATGATTTTTTAATTGCATCTTGAGTAACTTTTATAACTTTTTGAAGTGATAATGGTTTTTCAATAAAATCCATCGCGCCCAACTTTGTTGCATTTACAGCAGTATCAATTGTTCCATGCCCGGACATCATTATCACAGGATTATTATAAATATTATTTGATTTTAATTCTTTAAGTAAAGTTATACCATCACAGCCAGGCATCCAAATATCAAGAAACATACATCTTATATCTTTTTCTTTATCTAAAATTTTCTTAGCTTCATTAGCATCTTCTGCAAGATATGTTAAATAACCCTCATCATCAAGAATTGCTTTTAATGAATCTCTTATATCTTTTTCATCATCTACTATTAGAATTTTTATTTTTTTATTCATCTATTTATCAAATGAAATTTTTACTTCCACCCCTTCTTTTTTATTATTTTTTATATTTATTTTTCCATTATGTTCTTCAATAATTTTCTTTACAACCGCTAAGCCTAGTCCAGTTCCAGTCTCTTTTGACGTCACATAAGGTTCAAATATATCTAAATTTTTCTTTAGACCAGACCCATTATCTATAAAAAAAATATTAATACTGTTTTTTAATTCAGTAGATGTAATATTAAGCAACAAATTTTTATTGTCTTGTTTAGCTTCATAAGCATTTTGAATTAAATTTAGAAATACCTGCCTTAACTTTGTTTCATCACCCATAAGTTTGATATTTTTTGCTGTATTAATAATTTTTATATCTTTTTGGTGATAAAGATTAATTACATCATCAAGCAATTGCTTTAAATTGACTATTTTTTTATCTTTTGCCGTTGCTTTTGAAAATTCTGTAAATTCATTTACCATATCTTTAATAGCATTCACTTGATTTACTATAGTTTTTACTCTTTCGTTTAATATTTTTCTGTCCCCATCATTTAATTCTTTTGCAAATTTGTAACTAATTTGTTCAGCAGACAGTTGAATTGGGGTAAGTGGATTTTTTATCTCATGAGCAAGTCTTCTTGCAACTTCTGACCATGCTTCATTTCTTTGTGCTTGAGTAATTTCTGTAATATCATCCATTACAATGATCTTATTGCTTTCTGATTTTGATATATTATGGTTACTTATTTGTACAGAGATAATTCTTGAATCTCTTCTCCACACAAAGCTACTATTTCTTTTTTCTTTTTTAAGAATTTCATCTATTCTGTTAATAAAATTAATTAAGTCGTCATCTTTTTTATTCTGATTTATTTTTATATTAAAAATTTGACCAATTTTTTTCTCTAAATTCAAACCTAAATATTGACTTGCTAATCGATTTGTAAATCTTATTCTTGATTTTTCATCTAAGACAATTATTGCTGAAGACATATTTGTAATTATGTTTTCTAAAAATTTTGATGAGTCTTCTATTCTTTTTCTATTAAGCTCCAATGTTTTATTTGCATCTTCTAATTTTGATGTCATCACGTTAAATGATCTTACCAATAGTCCTAATTCATCTTTTCCCTGCTCAGGAATTTTTTTTCTATAATTACCATCCGCGATATCTTTAGTTGCTTCTGCTAAGACTGATAAAGGCATTGTAAATCTCTTACTAAAAAATAATGCTACTGCAATTGAACCTAATATTGCCAACAAGAGAATTAAAGTTAATGTTATTTGATATATTAATCTTAACGAATTTCTACTATAAGTTAAGGCTTGATATTCTTCAAAAACTGATTCTACTGAGAGTGCTACTTTTGATATTTGCGGGGGCACTTTTTGTGATACAAATAAATATAGCTTCTTATCTTTACTTGGAAAATTAATAGGCGTAATTCCCTTTAAAATTAATTCTGAATTTTCATTCATATCAACACGGCCGTGAAAATCAAATCTAGCATTATCCAAGTCATTTTCGCTTGGTAATTCGGATATTACTGAAGTGGTATCTTTTGATGAAATACCAATAATTTGTTTCGATTCATCAATCAACAAAGTTTCATCAATATCAAATTTTTCTCTCAAGTCTGAAACTATATTATTATAGTTTTCGACTTTTTCTTTTCTAATTGAATAAGCGATACTTCTTGTTTTTAATTCAATATCTTTCATCATAATATCTAGAGTTTTTTGACCAATATTTAATCCACCTTCGAGTGCAGCTTCTACTTTGACATTGAACCAAGATTCGATTGAGCGAGTTAAAAAATTAACTGATACCAAATAAACAATCATTACAGGAATTAACATCATTACTGAATAAGATGCTACTAATCTTAACGTTAATTTACTTCCTGTAATCTCCCTTTTAATATCTTTAAATAATTTATAAATTTGATAAATTATTAGAATGCCTAGAAATAAAGCAAATATTAAATTTATATTTAATAATAACTGAAAGGTATCGCTCGAAAGAAATTCAGTATTCGAAATTGCCTTTATTAATATGATTAATAAAGCTAATCCAGAAATTGAAAATATTGTTAATAAATATTTCATATATTAATTTTTTTCTCTATCAGAGTCTCCCAATGATTGCGAAATATATTCACTTGAAAACTTTTAGGTAATTTTTTTTTATTGACTGTCCATGAAAAATATAAATATTTTTCTTCTGGCGCATTACTTTGATCAAAATTTATCTCTACATTTTTTAATTTCTTAAATTCTAAAATAATGCTGTCAAGATCGTTAAACCTAATTTCCTGTTGGCCAACTCTAAGAATATATTTTTTTATTAGCGGATGATACTCTATCGAATAATTGCTTATCTTTTCTCCTAATTTTTTATCAAATAAAAACTTACGTTTTTTTAGTATTTCTATTTTTTGATCTATCTGAATATGTATACCTTTTTCAATTATCTTTTTTAAATTATTATCAAAATGACCATCAATTCTATAATCAATACTCGCATTTTTTTCTAAATCAATATCAATAACCTCTAAAGTTAGGTTTGCATAAAGCGCGCATGGTAAAAACAAAATTAAATATAAATAAAGTTTTTTATTTTTTTTGAATAGCTGCATAAAATAATCCATCATGATCTTGATTTGGTAATAATTGATTTTTTACTCTTGAATAATAATTTGGGATTTCAATTTTTTTCAATTTTGCATCTTTGAATGTGTTTGTAATTTTTTCTACTATCATTTCGTTTTCCTCATAAAAAACCGAGCATGTAATATATAGAAGTTCGCCGCCTTTTTTTAACTTATCCCATACACTTTTTACTATTTCGAACTGTTGATTTTGAAATTTTTTAATGTCTTTTAAAGCTCTTAAATATTTTATCTCTATATGTCTTTTGACAATTCCTGATGCAGTACATGGAGCGTCAACAACAATTCGATCATACTTTTTGTCTGGGATCTCTGTATACACTTTTGCAACCAATTGAAGTCGAGCGAGATTTTCATTTAATACCTTTATTCTATCTTTATTAATATCCACGCAATCTATCTCAATATCAAATCTTTCGAGCATATGAGTCGCCTTACCCCCTGGTGCGGAACATACATCAAGCACACTCATTCCATCTTGAATATTAGCTAAGTCACATGCTAATTGTGCTGCTGGGTCCTGAATACTGAACATTCCTTCATTAAAACCTGGAAGTTCTCTAATACTAATTTTAGACTCAATTGAAATAAAATTATTTTCTAAAATTAAATTAAATTCTATATTTTCTTTTACTAAAATTTTAATATACTCTTCTTGAGATAACTTTCTATTGTTAATTCTTAGTATAGTTTTTGCCCGAGTATTACCCTCCTCTAATATTGTTTTCCAATTTTCTTTATAATCTTTTTGTATTTTCTCAATCCACCAGTTAGGGTAAGAATATTTACATTTCAAATCATGGCATTCTTTAATTTCTTTTCTTTGTCTTAAATAATTTCTTAACACTGCATTTACAAAAGCCTTAAATCCGCTATTAATTTGTTTACTTGCCTCAACAGCATTATCTACTAGGGTATATTCTTTTTTATTTTGATTAATTAATTGGTATATAGAATTTATCAATAAATTTTTAATCAATTCATCTTCTATCTTTTTCTTTACAAATAGAGATAAATAGTAATCATATTTATAATAGTTTCTTAAGCTTCCGTAGCAAATATCCTTTATCAATGCTTCGTCTAGATTTGGTTTCATTATCTTTGCGAATGCATAATCTAAATTATGACCATCATTAACTAAAGTGACAATTCTGGATGCAGCTACTAGCTCTTTATTCAACTAAAGCTCTCTTTATTTTTTAATTGATAATTCTTAATAAATGTTTCAGCCGATACTATTTGTGATCCTTCAGGTTGTATCTCTATAATTTCTAAAAATTGTTCTTTCGCTTTTATATATAACTTTTTGTCATCTATATATATTTCTCCAGGATTATATTGTTCTGTATTTTTTAAATTAGACATTTTTGTTTTTATGATCTTATAACTTTTGTTTCTAAATCTGCATCTTGCTATTGGATTTGGATTAAATGCATGCACTTTATTGTTAATAATTTCTGCATTTTCATTCCAATTAAGTATCGCCTCCTCTTTAAATATCTTTTTTGCATAAGAAACTTTTGATTCATCTTGAATAATCATCTTAATATTGTTAGTTGATGAAATAAGATTAATCCATTCCAGCATTAATTCTGAACCTTTTAATGCTAATTTATCAAAATAGAATCCGGCAGTCTTATTGACATCTCTCTCCTCAGAATAAATCTTACAAATTCTTCCCGCATCAAGTTTTTCTACAACTTCCATTATTGAAACTCCAATTGTTTTATCTCCAGCTTCTATCGCTCTCTGAATCGGAGCAGCGCCTCTCCATCTAGGCAATATCGAACCATGAACATTAAATGCTCCTCTAGGGAAAATATTTATAAAATTAACAGGCAAAATTATTCCGTAAGCCGCAACAATTAGTAGATCAGGTTTCATTTTTTTTATTTGCGTGATTATGCTATCGCTAATATTTTCTGGCTGTAATATCTGTAAGTTTTTTTCTTTAGAATATTTTTTTACCTCACTTTCACCGACACTCATGCCTCTTCCAGATCTTCTATCAGGTTGAGTCAAAACTAATGAAACTTTATGGTTTGAGTTTACAATCAAATCCAATGTTGGCACTGCAAAGCTTGGGGTCCCAGCAAAAACTATATTTAAAGATTTTGTTATCACTGTTTTTTATTCTTTTTGGAAAGTTTTGTTTTTATTCTTGTTTTCTTAAGCTGGGAAAGGTAATCAACAAAAACTTTACCAAGTAAATGATCCATTTCATGCTGAATACAAACAGATTGTAATCCATTCGCTTCAATAGATTTTTTCTTACCATTCAAGTCAATATAACTTACTGTTATCTTCTCATAACGTTTAACCTTTTCAAAAATACCAGGCACAGATAAACAACCCTCCTCACACTCCTGAATTCCATTATGTTTTTCCAACACTGGATTAATTAATGTTATTAGTTGATTTTTTTCTTCTGATGTATCGATTACAATTAATCGCTTATGAACGTTAACCTGGGTAGCTGCTAATCCAATTCCTTTGTTAAGATACATTGTCTCAGCCATATCTTTTGCTAACTTTTCTAACTCTGGGTCGATATCAACCACACTCTCAGCAACTTTATGAAGCCGCTCATCAGGATATTCAAGAATATTTAATATTGCCATTTAAAACTTGCATTTACCTTTTTTTACTGTTAAGTTATAAGTTAAGTGAGCATTAAAACAAAAATAAATTTTACCTTCGATTATACTCATAATCGCAAGTTTTATCCCTCTGAAATTCTTGACTTATTTTTACTTTCATCAACAGGAGTGAATTATGTTTGAACTATTAGTTTATGTATTTGAACATTATCTTAGTGCAAAAACACACGCAGATTTTTCACAGATGACTTCTGAATTAGAAGAAGCAGGTTTTGAACATAAAGAAATTGAATTTGCTATAGATTGGTTTGCAACCCTAAAAATTATGTCTGAAAGACTTAATAGCAAAACAATCAACAGCTCCAATGTTACTTCAAGAATTTATTCTATTAAAGAAAATGAAAAAATATCAACTGAAGGTATTGGTTTTCTTGTGTTTCTTGAACAAGCAAAAGTTTTAAGTCCTTCAGAGAGAGAAATAATATTAGACCGCGCTATGGCTGTTGAACAAAACATTCTTAATCTTGATGAACTTAAATGGATTGTTATGATGACCTTATGGCACTTTGGTCGAGAAAATGAATATCTATTTATTGAGGATGCACTATTCAGCTCTAAAACAGCAATGATTCATTAATCTGTTAAATTATTTATGATCCTTGAAATGATTTTATGCTCATTTAATGTATAAAAATGAAGTGAGTCAACACCAAATGCCATCAGTGTTTCACAAAGTTCAGATATAAAATCAACGCCATAATCTCTTAACGAAGCCATATCATCTCCATATGATTCAAGCTTTAATCTTAACCATCTTGGAATCTCAGCTCCGCAACTATTAGCAAATCTTAAAAGTTGTTTAATATTGTAAATTGGCATTATGCCTGGAATAACAGGAACATTAATTTGCATCTGACTGCATTGTTCAACAAATTTAAAATAAGCATCAACATTAAAGAAAAACTGGGTAATAGCTGAATTAGCACCAGATGCTATCTTTTGTTTGAAGTTTTTCAAATCTTCAATAGCACTTTCAGCTTCAGGATGAACTTCTGGATAAGCGGCAACTTCTATAAAAAAATGATCTCCAGTTTCTTCTCTTACAAAACTTACTAAATCATTCGCATGATGAAATTCTCCAGCTCCTGACAATCCCGATGGGTTATCACCTCTTAAACAAACTAAGTGCTTAATATTATTTTTTTTATATTTTTCCAACAAACCTCTGATTTCTTCTTTTGTAGATGAAATACAAGAAATATGTGGGACCGCATTAAATCCTTTTTCTTTAATCCTAATAACCGTCTCAAACGTCTTTTCTTTTGTTGAACCTCCAGCCCCAAAGGTTACAGAGAAGAATTCTGGAGAAAATAAAGATAAAGCTTCCAAGGTTGTCCATAACTTTTTTTCCCCTTCTTCAGTTCGAGGGGGAAAAAATTCAAAGCTTAAGTTTTTTATCTTAGACATCAATAGCGATAGGTATCTGGCTTAAATGGACCCTCTACATTAACGCCAATATATTTGGCCTGCTCAGGAGTCAATTTAGTTAATACTGCATCTAGTTTTTTTAATTGCAATGTAGCAACTTTTTCATCTAAATTTTTTGGTAACGTGTACACGTTAGTTGGATACTTATCTGGATTATTAAAAATCTCTATTTGCGCTATTGTTTGATTGGCAAAAGAAGAGCTCATAACATAGCTTGGATGCCCGGTTGCACAGCCTAAATTAACTAATCTGCCTTTGGCTAATAAGATTATTTTTTTTCCATCAGGAAATTCTACATGGTCGACTTGTGGCTTAATTTCATCCCATTTACATTTTGATAAGCTCGCTACATCAATCTCATTGTCAAAATGACCAATATTACAAACAATTGCTTGATCTTTCATTTTTGCCATATGTTCATAATTGATGACATTATAGTTCCCAGTTGCAGTAACAAAGATGTCACCAAACTCAGCAGCATAATCCATAGTCACAACTTTATACCCTTCCATGGCAGCTTGTAATGCACATATAGGATCAATTTCTGTTATCCATACTTGTGCCGATAGAGCTCTTAAGGCTTGAGCAGATCCTTTTCCAACATCACCATAGCCAGCTACAACTGCAATTTTACCTGCAATCATTACATCCGTAGCTCTTTTAATTGCATCAACCAGAGACTCACGACAGCCATACAAATTATCAAATTTTGACTTTGTCACTGAATCGTTAACATTGATAGCTGGAAATGCAAGTTCACCATTTTTGTGCATCTGATAGAGACGATGAACACCTGTTGTTGTTTCCTCGGTTACGCCTTTGATATGAATAATTCTCTCAGAGTACCATTGAGGATTTTCTGATAATTTTAATTTGATGGCTTTAAATAAGGCAATTTCTTCTTCAGATTTTGGATTATCTAATATTGAGATATCATTTTCTGCCTTCACGCCAAGATGAAGCAATAAAGTAGCATCCCCACCATCATCTAAAATCATATTGGAAAATTTATTATCTGGCCATTCAAATATGCGATGAGTAAAATCCCAATATTCTTCTAGAGTCTCACCTTTGAAAGCAAAAACAGGGGTGCCTTTTTTCGCAATTGCAGCAGCTGCATGATCTTGGGTTGAGTAAATGTTGCATGATGCCCATCTCACTTCCGCACCTAATGCTTCTAAAGTTTCAATTAAAACAGCTGTTTGAATGGTCATATGCAAAGAACCAGAAATAAGAGCGCCTTTTAATGGTTGGGCCTTTTTATATTCTTCACGTATTGCCATCAAACCAGGCATTTCTATTTCAGCAATATTTATTTCTTTACGACCAAAATCGGCTAGCTTTAAATCTGCTACAACAGATTCAAATTTTGTTAAATCGTTTGCCACATTATTCATAATTTATTCCTTATAAAATTATCTTAGTGGCCAGTTGGGCTCCACCTGAACCCTTGACTGGCAAGGTTAGGTGAACGCAGTTGAACTTCGAGCCTGGGTATAGTGAAAACTATCCTCGCAGCGTTCCTCGAATTAGAATTATATTAAAAAAAGGATATTTTAGAAACCCTAAATTTAAGTTAATATTTTGTCAGTTTTTTCCCAGGGAAGTTCAATATCTTCTCGGCCAAAATGTCCATAGGCCGCGGTTTGTAGATAGATAGGCCTTAGAAGGTCTAACATATCCACAATTCCTCTTGGCCTTAAGTCAAAATGGTGTCTAACTAAATTTTCTAGCTCATTAACATTTAGTTTGCTCGTACCAAATGTGTCAATCATAATAGACGTTGGCTCAGCCACACCAATTGCGTAAGACAACTGTACCAAACAACGTGTCGCTAATTTCGATGCCACAATATTTTTCGCAACATATCGTGCAGCATAAGCAGCAGAACGGTCTACCTTTGAAGGGTCTTTGCCAGAGAATGCACCGCCGCCATGCGGAGCTGCTCCCCCATACGTATCAACAATAATCTTTCGACCTGTCAAACCACAGTCTCCCTGAGGGCCCCCAATAACAAAATTACCCGTTGGGTTTACTAAGAACTTTATATTATCTTTTTTAAATTCTGCTGGGATTTCCGGTTTGATTATTTCCTCAACAACAGATTCTCTTATATTTTTCAATGAAACATCTGGATCATGCTGAGTAGAAACAACAATAGTATCAATTGCTTTTGGCAGATTGTTCTCATATCTAAGGGTGACTTGTGATTTTGCATCCGGCCTTAACCAAGAAATTTTGTTATTTTTCCTGAGCATCGCTTGTCTTTTGACAATTTTATGAGAAAGCCATATTGGCATTGGCATTAAGGTTGGTGTTTCTTCACAAGCGTAACCAAACATCAATCCTTGATCACCAGCCCCTTGAGATAAGGGATCATCATGAGCTTTATCAACACCTTGAGCAATATCTGGTGATTGCTGACCATAAACAACATTAACATTACAGTTTTTATAATCAATTCCTTTAGCCGGATCATCATAGCCAATATCTTGTAAAACCGTTCTGGCTATATTTTCATAATCCACTTTTGCAGAAGTAGTAATTTCTCCTGCTAAAACAACTAAATTGGTAGCAGCAAGGGTTTCAGCAGCAACACGAGCTTTTGGATCTTGCGCCAATATTGCATCAAGAACTGCATCAGAAATTTGATCAGCAACCTTATCAGGATGGCCCTCAGAAACAGATTCAGATGTAAATAAATATTTATTCATTCTTTTTTATCATTTAATTTTTCGCGTTAGAATAACAGAAAGTACTCATAGTATAAACAATTCAATGAATTACATTATTAAATTTTTTTTTCGGCTACCATTAATTTTTCATCATATCCTAGGGTTAATTCTGGGTCTTGGTATGTATCTTCTAGATATTAAATTTAAAGAAAGAATTACAAAAAATATTGCAAGAACCAAGATAGTTAATGATAAATCAAAAATTAGATCTCTAGCTATTAAGACCGCCATGCATATCGGGATGGGGCTAACAGAATCCTTTACAATATGGTCAGCTCAACAGAGCAATATAAATCATTTTATTCAAAAAACAATTAATTGGAATTTGATTGAAAAAGCTCAGCAACAAAAGAAAGGGATCATATTTTTAACTCCACATATAGGATCATTTGAAATTACAGCACAATATTATGGTATCCAAAATCCTATCACTATTCTTTTTAAACCTAGTAAAAACAACTGGATTAACAACTTTATCTTGGAAGGCAGAACAAAAAACAAAGTCAAGCCAGCCAATATATATGTCGGCGGTTTAAGAGAAATAATTCGCGCACTCAAAAAAGGTGAAGCGGTTGGCATATTACCTGATCAGGTTCCCCCTCAAGGACAAGGGGTATGGTCTGATTTTTTTCATGATAAGGTTTACACCATGAATCTAGTTGAGAAATTACATAAACTTACTGGGGCTCCAGTTATTATGGCGTTTGGGAAACGTCTTACAATTGGTACAGGTTTTCAGATAGAGTTATTTGCCGTTGAAGGTAAAATATCAGCCGATACAATTAACAAAAAAATTGAAGAACTGGTTTTGATGGCGCCTGAACAATATTTATGGAATTATAGAAGATATAAATTACCAAAAAAATGAAAATACCCTTTACAAAAATGCACGCTATTGGGAATGACTTTATTGTTATTAACCAAACACAAAATGACTATCAACTAACTAAACAACAAATAATTCATTTAGCAAATCGACATACGGGTATTGGCTTTGATCAACTCTTAATTATTGAAAACCCAAATTCGTCTTCAGTTGATTTCAAATATAGAATATTTAATGCAGATGGCGGTGAAGTTGAGCATTGTGGGAATGGGGCTAGATGTTTTTTTGAATTTATTAAAAAAAATAATCTATCATCAAAAAAAATCATTCGAGTTGAAACAAAAAATTCAATATTAAATCTGTTTGAAGAAAAAAATTTAATTAAAATTGATATGGGTAAACCCACCTTTAACTTTAAAGAATTTACTGAACTCAATTCTGCTAATCAAGGTTTTGTTATTCAAAGCACCTCAGGAAATAAAAATTTAATAGGTCACTTTGTATCATTAGGAAATCCACATATTGTTTTCTTTGTTGATGATCTGAATGATATTTATATTGAACAATCAGGTTTACAAATTCAAAATTCAGGATTTTTTTCACAAGGTATTAATGTTGGTTTTGCCAGTATTAATTCAAAAGATGAAATTAGATTAAAAGTCTTTGAAAGAGGATCTGGCCTCACCCTTGGATGTGGAACAGGTGCTTGTGCAGCAACAGTTATTGGATACAAACATTTTAATCTCAATCCTTTACTCAAGGTTAATATGCCTGGTGGTAGTCTTCAAGTTGATTATTCTGATGAAAATCAACTTTTCTTATTAGGCGATGCGCATATTGTTTTCGAGGGTGAAATTACTCTATGACGAACCAAGAATATGTTTCAAAGTTTTTTGAATATATTCAATTTGAAAAAAACTTAAGTTCTCACACCTTAAAAAACTATAATATTGATATAAAAAAACTATTGGCACTTCATGAAAATAAATTATTAACAGATTACCAGGTCGATGACATCCGACTTGCGCTTGCAAAACTTCATTCTCAAAATTTAAATGGTAAATCTCTTAGCAGAATTCTATCTTCCTGGAGGGGATTGTTTAATTTTATATCTCATCGCTTTAATATGAAGTTAAATCCTACTCATGGCATAAAGCCACCAAAAGCACAAAAAAAACTTCCCGAAACGCTCTCTATTGACCAGACCATTAAACTGGTTGAGATTCAAGACAGTTCATTTCTGGGTCTTCGAGACCGTGCCATATTAGAGTTATTTTACTCTTCTGGCCTCAGGCTATCTGAACTAACTAATTGCAAACTAACTGATATTGATTTTACTGATTCTGTTATCCGAATTATTGGAAAAGGGCAAAAAGAAAGATATGTCCCTGTCGGTAAAAAAGCTAAGGAAGCCATTAAAGTTTGGCTAGAAATTAGAAAAAGTATTAAGAATTTGGATAATAATAATTTTTATGTTTTCTTATCAGAAAATGGAAAACCACTGTCAAATAGAAGCATTCAATATCGATTGAAGTATTGGGCAATAAAACAAGGTATTCCTGAAAATATTCACCCTCATTTATTAAGACATAGTTTTGCAAGTCACGTTCTCCAATCCAGCCAAGATCTTCGAGCTGTTCAAGAGTTACTCGGTCATTCAAATATTAGTACTACTCAGATATACACGCATCTAGATTTTCAGCATCTTTCCAAAATATATGATCAAGCTCATCCTAGGGCAAAAAAAAAATCGAGTGATTGAATAAGTCTTTAAATTAAACTATAGTAAATTCTATGGACATTGAACTGAATCAACTAGAAGGCAAAATTAAAAAATTAATTGAAATAAACTTTAATTTAAAAAAAGAAATTACATCTTTAAAAGAAAAAGATCAAAATTCAACTATTGAGATTCAAAAACTTGAAAGACGAATTAGAGAAGCAACACAAAAAATTGAAAATCTTTTAGGCCAAATTCCACAAGACAGTCTTTTATGAACAATTTAATCGAAATTAACATATTGGGTAGAGATTATAAAATCTCATGTCCTCCAGGTGAAGAGCAGTCATTGCAAAATTCAGTTAATTTTCTTCAGACTAAAATAGAAGAATTTCAAAGAAATGGTGTTACAGGAGTAGATCGGATATTAGTTATGACAGCTTTGAACATTGCACATGACCTGCTAAACCAAAATCCAATGACAATAAACCAAGTCAGCAACCCTGATTATAAAAATAAATTAAACTTTTTATCTGATTTAATTGACCAAACGATTAATAGTTAATTTGTAGATAGTTTTACTGTTGCTTAGGCTATATATTCTTTGAACTAGTCAATAGCATCGGTTTAAGTTATTCAAATGTGGTGAGATTCAGTTAATTGGGTAACCTTTTAAGGGCTCTTAATTGAAACCTAAAGCATTTTAAACTTTTACCACCTGAACCTTTGGTTCTAGATGCTAGTCTAGGCAACAGTAAAACTATTTAATTATATAAAAATAACTTATGAACTACTGGCTCATGAAGTCTGAACCAACAGACTATTCTATTGACGCGCTTGCAAAAGACAAAACTATTGATTGGTATGGTATTAGAAATTACCAGGCACGAAACTTCATGCGTGACGATATGAAAATTGGGGATCTTGCGTTTTTCTACCACTCTAACTGTAAAGAACCTGGGATTGTGGGTATCATGAAAGTTTGTAAACTTGCCTATCCAGATAAATTACAGTTCAAAAAAGATCATAAATATTACGATCCTAAATCCGATCCAAAAAATCCTCGATGGCTCAATGTTGATATGGGATTTGTAAGAAAAACTAAGCTTGTGAGTCTTAATGAAATTCGAAATTATCCTGAACTCAGTAAAATGAAAATCTTGCAAAAGGGTAACCGGCTCTCTATTACCCCAGTTTCAAGAGCAGAATGGGATTTTATTAACAAATATACCTAACGTTAATTTCGAGTATCATCCAAACTTCCTATTGATTTCGGATAGGTTACGATACCCCATGGTATGCCTTTGACAGGTATTGATTTTTCAACTGATTGAGTCTCCGCATCTAAAACTAACAATTCATCTGAGCGTCCACAAGCCATAATAATTTTTTTATCATCCGGAGTAAAAGTAAAATGCCAACATCTATTACCACTCAAGGCAATTGAGTTTTCTTTCTCATAATTCTTTGTATCATAAACTTCCAAAGCCTTGGACTTGCTAACGGAAACGAACAGTTTACTTCCACTCTTATTAAATGCCACACCATAAGGATTTATACCCACAGGCACGGTCTTAATGTGATTAAAATCTTTATCCAAAACAACAAAATTATTACTGTGCTCCAGTGTGGCCACATAATTATTTCCATCTGGAGAGGCTTTAATACCTCTAGGTCTATTACCATATGGGGTCATGTCAATTTTTTTGAGCAATTCACCCGTTTCAAAATTGTGAACCGTTACTGTATTATCTGCTTCGTTAGTAACAATAACTTGTTTACCGTCATTGCTAAATTCTATCCCCTCAGTTTCAGGACCACCTTCAATTTCTCTTATTTTAGATCCTGTTCTTAGATCAACTACAGCAATTTTAGCTGGTTCTTTATCACCATCGTCATCATCTTCTTCTTGTCCATTTTCTGCTGGAGGTTTTCCTGAAGACGCAGGTTCAGTGGAAACAAAAACATAATCCTGATAAACACGAACAAATTCTGGATTTTTGCCAACTTCTATCTGATTTAATAATTTATGAGATTTTCGATCGATTACTGAAATCGTTGAATTGCTTTTATTAGCGGTAACAATGTATCGTCCATCACTTGTAACTCCTATCCCTCTTGGCCCTTCAGCTTGAACATCAATTTGGTCTGTTACTTTACCCGTATCCAGATTAACAACGCTGACCCCTGCATCTTGTGAAGTTACATAAGCTTCTGGGCTTTGACTTCCGCATCCAAATAATACGAACGATAATAACATCAACATAAAACTCTTCATTCAAACTCCTTAAAATTTAATTTTTCCCTAAAAATAGTTTATATCCAGAATTATTTGTTTCATCCCAGTATGGATAACCTAAGTTTTTCAAGAAACCTTCAAATACTTTTTTATCTTTTGGGGGGACCTGAATTCCTACCATTACTCTGCCAGAATCTGCACCGTGATTTCTATAGTGAAATAAACTAATATTCCAATTCTGACCCATATGTTCCAAAAAGTTCATCAAAGCGCCCGGCTTTTCTGGAAACTCAAAACGATATACTAGCTCATTTTTTGCCTGTGGAGCATGTCCACCAACCATATGCCTTAGATGTAATTTGGCAACTTCATTGTTTGACAAATCAATTGCCTCAAGACCATTTTGTTTTAATTCTTTGATAATTTGTTTTATTTCAACTGCAGATTCTATCGTGATCCCCACAAAAATTTGAGCATCAGAATGGTCTGCATACCTGTAATTAAACTCAGTTATATTTCTCATCCCTAGTAAATTACAAAACCTTCTAAAGGCACCAGGTTTTTCTGGAATAGTCACAGCAAGTAAAGCCTCACGTTGCTCACCAATTTCTGCTCTTTCTGCAACAAAACGTAAACGATCAAAATTTATATTTGCTCCTGAAGCAATACCGATTAAATTTTGATTTTCGACTTTATTTTTTTCAATGTAGGCTTTTATTCCAGCCACGGCAAGGGCACCGGCAGGCTCCAAAACCGTTCTCGAGTCCTCGAAAACATCTTTTATTGCGGCACAAATTGAATCGTTATCGACAACAAACATTTCATCAACATTTTCTTTACAAAGTTTAAAAGTATTTTCTCCGACTTGTTTAACTGCTGCGCCGTCGGCAAATAAGGCCACCTGCTTCAAATTTACCCTTTTATTTTTGTGTAATGATTGTGTCATCGCTTCTGCACCTTTAGCTTCCACTCCAATGATTTTCACTTTAGGATTTATCACTTTAAAATAAGATGATATTCCGGCAAGTAAACCTCCACCGCCCACACAACAAAACACAGCATCAATATCTAGCTTAAAATTCTCTGCTATTTCTTTTGCAATCGTGCCTTGTCCGGCAATTACATCTATATCGTCATAGGGGTGTATAAAAGTAATTTTATTTTTATCACTCAACTTTTTTGCAAACACATAGGCATCTGAATAAGATTCCCCATGTAATATAACTTCCGCACCATATTTCTTTACAGCTTCTATTTTAATTTTTGGTGTGGTAACGGGCATAACAATCGTGGCCTGACATTTTAATTTCTTAGCACCCAATGCCACGCCTTGTGCATGATTGCCTGCTGAGGCTGCAATCACACCATTCGCCCTTTGTTTTTCTGTGAGCTTAGTTAATTTATTGTAAGCTCCACGCAGTTTAAATGAATGTACCGGTTGTAAATCCTCTCTTTTAAGATAGATATTGTTTTTAAATCTTTCTGATAATTGCTGCTGTTTTTGAAGAGGTGTTTTTCTTACCGTATCGTAAAAATCGATTTGGTCTATATTTCGCTTAAGTGATCTTTTGTCTAATTTCATGATTCTCATTCATTCTACAGATGTGTATTATACTAATCAAAATTTTTATTTATTTTCATATGGAAGGTGTTATGGCATTTACACAAGACGAATTAAAACATCAAGTCGCAATTGCGGCTATCGAATATGTTAAATCTGGAATTATTGGTGTTGGTACCGGCTCAACCGCAAATTTCTTTATCGATGAATTAGCTAAGGTGAAACATAAAATTGATGGGGCTGTTGCAAGTAGCGAAGCTACCGCTGAGCGCCTTCGAAAACACGGTATTGAAGTATTGGATTTAAATAGTGTAGACGGTATGGAAATATATGTTGATGGTGCAGATGAAATTACTGAACATATGCATATGTTAAAAGGTGGCGGGGGCGCACTAACAAGAGAAAAGATTGTTGCGGCAAATGCTAAAGATTTTATTTGTATCTGCGATGAATCTAAATTCGTCAATGTTTTAGGTAAATTTCCACTTCCTGTTGAAGTTTTACCGATGGCCCGAAGTTATGTTGCACGAGAGTTATCAAAATTAGGCGGGAATCCTGTTTTAAGAGACTTTAAAACCGATAATGGTAATATCATTTTAGATGTGCATAATCTCAATATCTCTGATCCAATTGAAATGGAAGCAAAAATTAATCAAATTGTTGGCGTTGTTACAAATGGACTATTTGCTGCTAGGCCGGCTAACGTTCTGCTGTTAGCAACGGTAAATGGGGTACAAACCATTAGGAAATAAGAAATTTTGTTAATTTTGTCATATACTTTACATATTATTAAGTTAACTTAGAGAACATCATGGAAGCGCATAGTTTTAAAAAATACGATGACGAACTAGAATCGATTCGCGGAAAAATTCTCGAGATGGGCGGTCTTGTAGAAGAGCAACTCATGAATGCTGTTGATTCATTGGTAAACAATGACGTTAAACTTGCTGAGAAAATCTTAGATAAAGATGACAAAATTAATGATTATGAAATTGAATTAGATGAAGAAATTTTATTAATCATTGCAAAAAGAGCCCCAACAGCTGGTGACCTCCGAACAGTGCTGATGATGCAAAAAATGGTTTCAGATATTGAAAGAATTGGAGATGAAGCTACTAAAATTGCCAGATCAACTATACGTATGAATGAATCTGATTTAGTTGGAAAACCAAATTTATCTGAAATCAAAACCTTAGTGAAATTAGCACAAAAACAACTTCAGCTTTCCTTAGATGCATTTGCGCGCCTAGATGATGGTGTTTGTTTAGAGATTATCAAACAAGACAAAGAGATTGATGAATCTTATCAAGCCACAACAAGACATCAGTTAACTTTTATGATGGAAGACCCAAGAAAAATTTCAATTGCCTTAGAAACCATGTTTGTCGCAAAAGCGATTGAGAGAATTGGTGATCATGCTGTCAATATTGCAGAATATGTAATCTATATCGTAAAAGGAAAAGATGTGCGTCATGCCTCTGTACGCGAAATCAAGAAACAACTTAATGCCTAAGGTTTAGGCGGCGGTACAAATCCTTCAGCTTGATCTGCACCCTCTCCAAAAAAATACGCTTCAGTTTGTTGAGTTAAATATTTTCTAGCCTCAGGATCAACCATACTTAAACGATGCTCATTAACTAACATCGTCTGATGTTTTAACCAATCCGCCCAAGCTTCTTTTGATACACTTTCAAAAATTCTCTTACCTAACTCACCTGGATAGGGAGGAAAGTCAAGACCATCAGCCTCTTTACCCAATTTTACGCATTGCACTTTTCTTGTCATTTTTCTTACTCATTTCTGTAATATAATTTTTTAATAATTTTAATGATAAAGGATATCAATGGAAAGTCCATTTAAAGGTAAAACTGGTATTAAAAGATTAATAAATGCATTTGGCTACTCAATAGAAGGATTTAAGATTGCCTTTCAAAAAGAGGATGCATTCCGTCAAGAATGTTATTTATCAATCATTCTTATTCCCCTTGCATTTTATCTTGCATCCAGTCCCATTGAATTATCATTAATGATCGGCAGTGTCTTATTTGTTCCCATTATTGAATTATTAAACTCATCTATTGAAGCGACCGTTGATCGTATTTCTCTTGATAAACATCACCTCTCCAAGCGCGCTAAAGATAT
>JAYNJX010000011.1:0-42480 GCA_038110565.1 Nitrosomonadales bacterium
TCCCAAAAACCTGGTCGATCTTCTTCATGAATCTCAATAGCTTTTATCCATTTTGCACTCTTCCAGGCATACCTTTTCGGCACCACAGTTCGAACTGGTCCACCATGTTCAAATTCTAATGATTGGCCATTATAGCCATAAGCAATTAAAACATCATCATCAAGTAGGGCACTTAACGGAAGATTTGTTGTATAGCCGTCATAAGAGTGAAAGGTAATAAATTTAGCTTTTGGCTTAGGTTTTACTAACAAAAATAAATCTCTAGGGCGAACGCCACGCCAGCAAACATCATACTTTGACCAATGCGTTACGCAATGAAAATCTGAAGTTTCCTCTACTTGCTCAAATTTATTTTGCAATTCTTCAAAATTTATATTTAATTCATTCTCAACAAGACCGAATATTTTTAAAGTCCAATTTGATTGATTAATATCTGGTTTAATGCCCAAATCTAAGACTGGAAACTTTTCAGTAATTGTTTGACCCGGCGGCAATCGATTGTTGCTTTTAGTACTATTCTGGTTGGAGTTATTGGCTGCTTTTTTAATTTTTTCTTCGATTAATTTAGATAATTTTGTCATTTCACATAACCCTTAAAAATTGAAATGCCATAACCAATTGCACCTATAGTAATAAAGGAATCTGCAATATTAAAAGCTGGCCAATATAGATCATTAATATGAAAATATAAAAAATCAATTACGTGGCCTAAAAAAACTCTATCAATTAAATTTCCGATTCCGCCTGCAATAATAAAAAGGATGCTCAATTGGGGAAATATATTTTTTAATTGCCGTAACTGATAAACAAGAAATAAAATTATAAAGATCGTAATAAAAATGAAAAAACTATTTTGCCACCCAGAGGCATTATGCAAAAAGCTAAAAGCTGCTCCTGTGTTATTAAAATGCACAATATCAAAAAAATTGGTAATTGTGATTGAATCTGCAAATGGTATTTTCTGACTAACAATATATTTTGTATATTGGTCAAAGCCAACTATGAAGCAAATACAAATAACTCTAAGCATACTTTCTTAATTCGCCGTTTCCATAGATATTTGAATGGCATCTGTCACAGATTAGTGGGTGTTCTTTATTTTTTCCAACTGATTCATTTAGATGCCAACAGCGATCACATTTTGTATGCTGCACACGCATAACATTTATTTTCAATTCATCAGCAAGCATTATTTCACATGATGAAACAATAAAAATAAATTTTAACTCGTCAGCAAAACCAGATAAAATTCCATGTATATTTTCTGGGCAGCTAATCATAATTCCTGCGTCTAGAGATGAGCCAACATTGCCTTTTTCTCTCTCAATCTCAATTGCTTTATTAACTTCCGGTCTCAGCTTTTCTATTTCTTGCCAAAATAAATGTTCTGCTTGGGTCAGATTAATCTCTGGAAGCTTAAACCATTCCTCTACAAAGATATTGCTTTTCTTTAATGCAGTTTGATATATTTCTTCAGCAGTAAAACTGAGCACTGGAGCAATCATCCTGGTAAGTGAATGAGTAATATAAAATAAAGCGGTTTGGGCTGATCGTCGATTAAAGGAATCCTCAGCAGTTGTATATAAACGATCCTTGATTACATCTAAATAAAAACCACCTAACTCATCAGAGCAAAATGAAACTAATTTTTGTATTAAATGATGAAAGTCATAATCATTATATAGTTTAACAATTTCCTCTTGTTTTTCCTTTACTAAATGAATTGCATACTTATCTATAGATATTAGTTTTTCTATTTCAACTGCCTGTGAATCAATTTCAAAATCTGAGATATTCGCACAAAGAAACCTGAGGGTGTTTCTCAGTCTTCGATAGCCATCCGCTACCCTTTTTATAATTTCATCTGAAATATTTAACTCGCCTGAGTAGTCTGTCATGGCTACCCATAGTCTTAATATATCTGCACCATACTGATCCATGATTTTTTGTGGGGAGACAACATTACCTTTAGATTTGCTCATTTTTTTACCTTGGCCATCTACGACAAATCCATGCGTTAAAAGTCCCTTATAAGGCGCAACACCATTTATAGCACATGAAGTCAAAAGACTTGATTGGAACCAACCTCGATGTTGATCCGAGCCTTCTAAATAAAGATCTGCTGGAAAATCAAGATCCTTATTTTGATTTAATACTGAAAAGTGGGTTGTTCCAGAATCAAACCATACATCCAAAGTATCTTTTGATTGATTGTAATTTTTTGCGTCCGAGCCTAACCAAGTAGTAATATCCAAATCAAACCAAGCATCAATACCCTCTTTTTCAATCAACTGAGCTGCTTTTTCAAAAAACTCAGCAGTTTGCGGATGAAGCTCATCCGTTTCTTTGTGAATGAAAACCGTAATAGGCACACCCCAGTTCCTCTGTCTAGAGATACACCAATCCGGTCTATTTTTCATCATCCCTTCCAATCTCGCCCTCCCCCATGATGGAAAAAAAGAAGTTTGCTCAACCTGAGTCTGTGCTATCTCACGAAGCGATTGATTATTTAATTTGTGATTCATCCCAATAAACCATTGTTGGGTTGCTCGAAATATAATTGGGCTCTTATGACGCCAACAATGCGGATAACTATGTTGAAATTTTTTTTCAGCTACAAGAGCATTATTGGTTTTTAATAAATCTATAATTTTTTCATTGGCTTTCCAAATTGATTCTTTAGCAAAAAAATTTACATGACTTTTGAAAAAACCTTCTTCATCAACAGGATTATCGACAGGAAGATTATAACGAACACCAACTGCGTAGTCTTCTAAGCCGTGAGCAGGGGCAGTGTGCACTAAGCCTGTTCCTGTTTCTGTAGTGACATGATCGCCTAAAATAATCGGAACTTCCTTTTGCAGAAATGGATGCATACATACAATATTTTCAAGTTCAGCCCCCTTAAAGACTTTAAGAGGTTTAAGCTCATTCTGCTCTGCACCTAAACGATTAAAAAATTGCTCTTGAAGGTCGTTGTTTAAAATAAATATTGAATTGGCATAGCTATAAAAACCATAATCTAGATTCGGGTTTACGCTAATTGCTTCATTTGCTGGTAACGTCCAAGGAGTAGTTGTCCAAATAACAGCAAAAATATCTTGATCGATATTTAATTCAAAATATTTTTTTAATTCTTCTTGTTTCTTGATTTTAAAAAGAACATCTATGGAAGTTGAGGTTTTATCTTCATACTCAACCTCAGCTTCAGCTAAAGCCGATTTACAATCTGTACACCAATGTACTGGTTTGTTACCTTGATATAAAAACCCATTTTTATAAATCTCAGCCAGAGAGCGGACAATATTTGCTTCAGTTTTATAGTCTAATGTTAAATATGGATGATGCCAGTCCCCCAAAACTCCTAATCTTATAAAATCATTTTTTTGATTTTCAATTTGCTTATGAGCATAATCACGACACAATACTCTAAATTTTTTAGAATCTAAATTCTTTCCATATTCCTTCTCAATAGCTAGTTCAATTGGTAAACCGTGACAATCCCAGCCTGGAATATATGGAGCATCATAACCGTCCAAGCCCTTTGCTTTGATAATGATATCTTTGAGTACTTTATTAACAGCATGGCCTATATGGATATTTCCATTTGCATATGGAGGACCATCATGCAAAACAAACTTTTTTTTTCCTTTTTTACTTTTTCTGATCTGTTGATAAAAATCTTTTTCTTGCCACTGCTTTACCCAATCCGGCTCTCTTTGAGAAAGATTTCCCCTCATAGGAAAATCTGTATCAGGTAAATTTAAACTATATTTTTTACTTTCCGTCATAAATTGAATATCTCTTTTGCCTTTTTTATATCTTCTTGGATCTGTTTTTTTAAATCCTCTACGGAATTAAATTTTTTTTCATCTCTTAATTTTTCTACAAATTCAACTCGTACATGTTGACCATATATATTTTGATCAAAATTGAGTAAATGAACTTCCAGACTTAATAAAGAATCGCTTAAAAAAGTTGGCCTCAGTCCTAGATTTGCTACGCCATAAAAACCCTCTAATTTTACAGCAAACACCCCTTTTAATGCAGGCCTTTTATGAAACATATGAATATTGGCTGTTGGAAAACCAATCTCTCTACCTATTTTTCTGCCACATCTTACAATACCTGAAATTTCATAAGGCCTCCCCAATAAAACCTTTACCATTTGAAAGTCTGAAGATTCTAATGATTCTCTTACCCTTGAACTTGAGACCCGCACTTGATTGTGTTCGATAGTTTTAATCTCATCTATATCAAATAATGCTTCTCTTAAATTCTCAATTCCAGCTGTTCTATTTTTACCAAATCTAAAATCTTTTCCTACTATTATTTTTTTTGCATTAATGTTATCTCTCAGCAAAGCTAAAAATTGATCTGCTGTTATTTCTGAAAATTTTTTATTAAATCGAATTACATAAACCCTGCTTATTCCTTTTTTTTTAAAAAATTCTAATTTTTCTCTTAGACTAATAATTCTGACCGGGGCATTTTTTCTATTAAAGAACTCCCGAGGGTGAGGCTCAAAAGTTAAAAGTGCAGAATCTATTTGAAACTTTTTGGCCTCATTAACTAGTTCGTTTATGAGCACTTGATGCCCAATATGAATTCCATCATAATTGCCGATCGTTAAAACACATGGCTTTAATTTGTGGTCAAGATGCCGATATATTCTCATGCTTATGGAGTAACAATTTTTTTGAGCTTTGCGCCGATTATGCTAAGAATAAATAAATAAAAGCAAAAACCACCGCATAAATACATCGACGTATGTATTATCTTTTGAGTCATATTTGCATCAATCCAAAAATTTTGCTGAGGGGTAATAAAAAATAAAAATAAACCCATTAATATTGAAGCCAAAATAATTCGAGTAATATCAATCAGCAAGTCAGGCTTGATTTTGAAATGATGTTTTTTTATTAAAAAATAGAATAATAAAAAAGCATTAAGACAAGCACCTATTCCTATAGCCAAAGCAAGTCCAGCATGCTGAAGCAAATTAATAAGGACTAAATTCATAAACTGAGTTACGAATAGAGTTATTACAGCAATTTTGACTGGGGTTTTAATATCTTTTTGCGAATAGAATGCAGGTGCAAGAACCTTAACCATAATCAAACCAATTAAACCAATACTGTATGCAATTAAAGCTTTCTGAGTCATTTCTGCATCTAATACAGAAAATTTTCCATAGTGAAATAAAGTAAAAACCAAAGGGCCAGACATAACACCTAAAGCAATAGCTGCTGGAACTGAAACAAAGAACCCAAATCTCAATCCCCAATGCAACGTTTCATTGAATTTTCTATTATTAATTTGAGCAATATTTTTTGAAAGCGATGGTAATAAGACTGTACTTAACGCCACTCCTAAGACGCCTGCGGGAAATTCCATTAATCGATCAGCATAATAAAGCCAAGATACGCTCCCTTTAGTTAAAAAAGAAGCAAAAATTGTGTTAATCAATAATGAAATTTGTATAATTGAAACTCCAAGAATTGCCGGACCCATTAGTCTCAGAACTCTTCGCACTCCAGAGTCTTGAATATCGAAATCTATTCTTGGGGACCAGCCAATGCTTTTTATAAAAGGAATCTGCAATATCAGTTGAAGAATGCCACCAAAAAAAACAGCCCAAGCTAAAACATAAATCGGGTTCTCAAACATATCTTTAAAGTATATTGCTGCCAAAATGAATGAAACATTCAGTAATACTGGTGAGAATGCTGTAACGGCAAATTTTTCAAATGAATTCAAAATTGCGCCCGCCATAGCCACCAAAGAAATAAACAGAATATATGGAAAAGTAATTCTTAAGAGATCAACTGTCATATTAAATTGCTCAGGATTATCAGAAAATCCTGGTGCTGTGATCATAACTATCCAAGGAGAAGCAAATATTCCTACAAGCGTAATAATAACAAGCGCGAGAGCCAATAAAGAGCTGATCTTGTTAAAAAAAGCATGTAAATGCACTCTACCAAGTTTTTTATAGTCAGCTGTTATTGGAACGAACGCTTGCGTAAATGCACCTTCAGCAGTAATTCGTCTAAGTAAATTGGGAATTTTAAACGCTACAAAAAAAGCATCCGTTGCAAAACTTGCACCAAAATATCTGGCAATAATAGTGTCTCGAAGAAAACCTAATATTCTTGATAAAAATGTTAGGCTACTGAAACTTAAGAAATTTTTTAATAGATTTTTTTTCATAATAGTAACTATTATCATTATCCCAGATAGGGTAAAAAAAATGGAACATAAATTAAGCCTTGATAAAAGGTCAACATAAAGATAAAATACACGACTTAATTTTTTTGAGAATAAAATATGGCAAATACTGCACAAGCAAGAAAAAGAGCAAGACAAAATGATGCTCAGCGTGCTCACAACGCAAGTTTAAGATCTTCATTTCGTACGGCAATTAAAAAAATATTAAAAGCTATTTCCAGTGGTGACAAAAAAGTAGCTAAAGACACTTTTGACAGCAATGTTTCTATAATTGACAGAATTGCTGATAAAAAAATTGTGCATAAAAATAAGGCTGCGAGGCATAAAAAACGTTTGAACACTGCAATTAAAGCAATGTAATAAAAAAAGAGAGGCTTTCCTCTCTTTTTTTATTAAAATTTCCTATAATTTTTTCTTAATTTCTTCTAATTTTGTCAAATTCTCTTCTGTAATTTTTTCTCCAAGAAGTGTAATGTGTCCCATTTTTCGCCCAAGCCTTGGTTCTTCTTTTCCATATAAATGTAGCTTAATATTTAAGGGTGGTTCCTGTTGATTAAATAATCCTTGCCACTGAGGTTCATGCGGTTTTGGCAAAAGCCATGAATCTCCAAGTAAATTAATCATCACGGCTTGAGAATGATTTATTGTTGATGGTAATCCAGAATCCGTTAGCACATGAACTTGCATATCAAATTGAGAATTAAAGCAAGAATCTAAAGAATAATGTCCAGAGTTATGAGGCCTTGGAGCAATTTCATTCACATATATTTCATTTCCTCTTACAAAAAACTCAACAGCCATAACCCCAACATAATCAAGCTTAGTTGCGATTTGTTTTGCAAGCGCCTTTGCATTATCTTGGATACCCTCGGCAGTTCTCGCGGGAGCAATCGTTAAATCTAATATCCCATTTACGTGACGGTTCTCTGCTACAGGAAAAGTTGCTGTTTGACCGTTCTTGTCTCTTGCCAAAATGACTGAAAGCTCATAATCAAGCTCAATTTTCTTTTCTAAAATACATTCTTTCCTACCTAATTGAATAAATGCTTTTTCTAATAAGGCTAAACTCTCAACTAAAACTTGGCCTTTGCCGTCATATCCAAATTGCGCTGTTTTTAATATTGCAGGGAATAATTTATGATCTATATCTACTAAATCATCATCAGAATTAATGATTTTAAATGGTCCTACTGGAAAAGAATTTTCATATAGAAAAGTTTTTTCTCTGATTCTATTTTGCACAATAAAAACTGATTTTGATTTAGGATAGACAGGGATTTTTTTTTCTAAAAACTCTAATGTTTGGGCTGGTATATTTTCAAACTCAGTGGTAGCTGCATCACATTCTTTAGTGATCTTTTCTAAAATCTCAATATCATCATATTGTGCACAGTAATGAATGTCTGCTATTCGACCAGCAGGGCTATTTTTATCAGGATCTAAAACCGCTACTTTATAACCCATTCTGTGCGCCGACATAACAAAAAAACGCCCAAGCTGTCCGCCTCCAAGCATACATAATATTTTATTTGGCTGGATCATCTAAATTCTATTTTAAAGTCATTTGCATAACTTTAACTTCCATATTTTTTCGATATTCAATTAGCTTATGCTCCAGTACCGGATCATTGACGCATAGATTTGAAATTGCAAATAATGCTGCATTTGCAGCTCCAGCCTCTCCTACGGCAAAGGTTGCAACTGGCACTCCTTTGGGCATCTGAACAATCGACAATAACGAATCCAGCCCTTGCATATTTTTAGTTGAAATTGGTACTCCAAGAACAGGTAATGTTGTTTTAGCTGCAACCATACCCGGCAAATGTGCTGCACCTCCTGCACCTGCAATAATAATTTTATAGCCATTCTGCTTTGCATCTTTTGCAAACTCAAACATCATATCAGGTGTTCTATGTGCCGAAACAACTCTTGACTCGTATCTAATATTAAACTCATCTAAAATATCTGCAGCCGCCTTCATTGTGGGCCAATCACTGTTTGAGCCCATAATAATTGCGATATCAATGTTATTTTTATCCATATCCAAGCCCTATCTTTTATGTAATAACTAAATTATCTCGATGTATCAATGATTCATTAAGATCATACTTTAATCTTTTCTTTATTTCAGTGTTGCTTAAGCCAATTATTAATATTGCATCTTCTGAACTATAGTTCGACAATCCTCTTGCCACTTCCTTCCCATCGAAACTTCTGCATATTATTAAATCGCCTCGCTTAAAATTTCCATTTATTTTTTTAACGCCCACTGGCAACAAAGACTTATTATCAAGAGTGAGCGCTTTAACAGCGCCAGCATCAATAAATACTTCACCTTTAGATTTTAAATGCTGACTGACCCAGTTCTTTTTTGCATTTAATTTAATATGATTACTAATTATTCTTGTTCCAATAACTTTATTGTTATCTATTAAATTGCTGAAAAAATTTTTCCTAACTCCTTTAGCAACTATAGTTGTTGTTCCTTGCTTAGCAGCATATTCTGCAGCTAAAATTTTGGACTTAATTCCTCCAGAACCAATTTCAGTCTTATTAGTTATATTATTTTTTATTTGCTGCAATAAAACATCTGTTACATTTATCTCTTTGATCAATAAAGCACTCTTGTTAATTCTTGGATCATCCTCGTAAATGCCTTCTTGGTCAGTAAACAAAACTAATAAATCTGCTTGTAATAAATTACTTACTGCACTGGCTAAAAAGTCATTATCACCAAATTTAATTTCATCAAATGAAACAGAGTCATTTTCGTTAATAATTGGAACAATCTTTCTTTTTAATAGCTCATTTAAAGTATCTTTAGCATTGAGATATCTTTTTCTATTTTCAAGGTCATCGTTAGTCAAAAGAATTTGGCCTGTACTAATGCCTTTTTTGCTAAAAGTTTTTTGATAGGATTTAATTAATTCGATCTGTCCAACTGAAGCCATAGATTGAAGCTCCGAGAGTCGAGAAGGTCTTTTTTTCATGCCTCTTGAATGCACACCAAGAGAAACGGCTCCGCTGCTAACCAATACCACTTCAATATTTTTTTTATGAAGATAATTTATTTCATTAACAATATTATTTAAATTCGCTTGATTCATGCCACCTTCAAGAGAAGATATTGAGCTTGAACCGACTTTAATTACAACCCTTTTAATTTTGTTATTCATTATCATCAGTCTCAAAAAATTGCGAAATGTTATTTATTAATTCTTTGCAACCAGCACCAGTTACTGCAGAAATTACAAAGATTTTATTGTTCCATTTTAATTCATTTCTAATTCTTGATATTAATTTTTCATAGTCAAAATTCAAATCTAATTTATTTAAAACAATCCATCTAGGCTTCTCATAAAGCTCAACATCATATTTTTTCAATTCTTCAACAATTAACTTAGCTTGATTAACTGGATCAATATCTTCATCAATTGGAGCCCCGTCTATTAAATGTAACAAAACTTTTGTTCTAGATAGGTGTTTTAAGAATTTATGCCCCAAACCCACACCCTCTGATGCTCCTTCAATTAATCCAGGAATATCTGCTATTACAAAACTCTTATCGGTATCAATTTTCACAACGCCCAAATTAGGCTGCAAAGTAGTGAATGGATAATCTGCGACCTTAGGAGTGGCTGCAGAAACTTTCCTAATAAACGAAGACTTTCCTGCATTAGGAAAACCCAAAAGACCTACATCTGCGATTAACTTTAATTCCAGATGTAACTCAAATTCTTCACCCGGATCACCATTTGTACATTGTCTTGGAGCCCTGTTGGTACTTGATTTAAAGTGAATATTACCAAGACCGCCCTTACCGCCTTTGGCAACAAGAATTTGATCGCCATGACTCAATAGGTCAGCAAATATCTGTCCGGAAAATGTATTTTTTATAACCGTTCCAACTGGCACCCTCAGAATTAAATCCTGACCTGAGGCCCCATACTGATCAGAACTTCTCCCATTTTCACCTCTTTGTGCGCGGTACTCCTTCTTAAAACGATAATCAATTAAAGTATTTAAATTTTCATCAGCTTCAAAGTAAATTGAACCCCCTTTTCCACCGTCTCCACCACTGGGGCCGCCCATAGGTTCATATTTTTCTCTTCGAAATGAAGCAATCCCATTTCCGCCATCGCCTGCAAAAACTTTTATGACTACTTCATCTATAAATTTCATAACCGTCCTCTAAATAAAAAAGCCCTGCAACAGCAGGGCTTTAAAAACATAAATTACCTTAAATTACGCGACAATAATGTTTACTAACTTACGTTTTAGATGTCCTTTTGTTGTAAAGCTAACTTTGCCATCAACTTTAGCGAACAATGTATGGTCTTTGCCAATACCAACATTTTCACCTGGATGCATCGTTGTACCTCTTTGACGAAGAATGATGCTTCCAGCTTTAACAAATTGATCGCCAAATGCTTTTAAGCCAAGTCTTTTGGCATGCGACTCTCGACCATTTCTTGAACTACCGCCAGCTTTTTTATGTGCCATATCTTAACCCTATTATTTATTTGTTATTAATCTTCTCAACTTTAAGCTCGGTAAAGCTTTGTCTATGTCCTTGACTTTTCATGTAATGTTTACGACGCTTCATTTTAAAGATTTTTACCTTGTCATGTCTGCCATGAGAAACCACGGATACATCTACATTTGCACCCTTAACTAAAGGAGCACCAATTATTGTCTTCTCACCATCAACAATTAATAAAATATTATCTAATTTGAGTTTTGCTCCAACATCAGCAGTAAGTTTTTCAACTTTAAGGATGTCGCCTTCAGCAACCTTATATTGTTTACCGCCTGTTTTTACTACAGCTTGCATTTTTGAAAAACCTCTAAAATTTTTAAAGAACGGGAATTATAATGATTTTTTTATTTTTTTTCAATGATTTATTGAGTTAAATGGTACTATTTAAATTTAAAAAAATAAATTAAAAACTAAGCTTTATTAATCATAAACGACAAAAAATATGCATTTGAAAACTCATCCTAAAGAATTAACCCAAGAGCTTATTCAAAATATTGACAATATCATTAAAACTTCTCTGCAATCTGAAGTACCATTAATTAACCAAATCAGCCAATATATTATAAATAGTGGAGGTAAAAGAATTCGGCCATTATTTCTTCTATATCTTGCTGGGATGACCTCTAAAGAAAATACTATAAATTCATCACATTATCACTTAGCAGGCATCATAGAACTTATTCATACTGCCACCTTATTACATGATGATGTAGTTGATGAATCTGAAAAAAGGAGAGGTAACTGGACTGCTAATTCAAAATACGGTAATTCTGCAAGCGTACTGGTCGGGGATTTTATTTATTCAAGGTCTTTTCAAATGATGGTAAACGTTAATCAGATCGAAGTCATGGATGTTTTATCAAAAACCACCAACATGATTGCAGAAGGAGAAGTACTTCAGCTACTTAATAAAAATAATCCTAGTCTCAAATCTAGTGATTATTTTAAAGTGATTGAAATGAAAACTGCAATTTTATTTTGTGCCTGTGGCGAGCTTGTCGCCATTGTAAATCGATTGCCTCTAGACCAAAGAATTACTCTTACAAAGATTAGTATGCTCTTTGGGACAATTTATCAACTTATTGATGATGTTTTAGACTATATGGGATCTAAAGAAGACTTAGGAAAAAATATTGGAGATGATTTAAAAGAAGGAAAAATGACCCTTCCGGTTATTTTGGCACTTGAAAAGTGCAATTCAGATGAAAAAGAAATGATTGAGAAAGCTTTCAGTACTAACAATCTTGAATTTTTAGATAAAATAAAAATTATTATTAAGAAATATAATTCTGTTGAAAAAGTTAAAAAACAGATAGATCAATTAACAAATGAATTATTTGAAAAATTAGATCTGTTTCCTGACAATATTTATAAATTCAAAATAATAGAATTTATAACCGCTAGTCTAAAAAGAACTAGTTAATAGTAATTTCATCACCGCTAGGATAATTAAAATATCGAGCTTTGATAGAAGAGCCTTTTATTTTTGAAATATTTTCATATAGAGCCGGTTGACCATTAATATCAAGAGATATATAGCCTCTCTGAAAAATAATTAATTCAGCAAAATGATTAAATTTATTCTCAAAGTGATACACTATTCCAACATTATCATTAAATTCACTCATAAGTTTCCAACTTAAATCTTTCGTATAAGATGAAATCCATGCGGTAACATTTACTTCAATCTTGCATAACAATATGTCATTAGGAAGGAAATTTAAAAACAAGTCTTCCAGGTCATTCAGCTCTAAGTTATTATTCATTTAATTATTATAGGTAGTATATAGATTGAGTTTATTTTTATTATACGGAAGTATTGGATCAGGGAAAAGCACCCTAGGAAAGGCATTGAGTTCAAATGATATCAAAATCATTGAACTAGATACAATTAATAAAAATATACTTGAAACAAATCCAAAAATAATAAATAAAATAGCTTTAGTTGCTCCAGCATGCCTTGATAAAAATCAATCTATTAATAAATCAGTATTAAAAAAATTAATATTTAACGAAGCAAGTATCAGAACTGCTATTGAATCTATTATGCATCCAGAAATTATAAATGCGGCAATCAATGAACTTAAAAGCAAAGAAAAATATAAAATTATTATCTCTCCGCTTGTTTCAAAAATTGTAAAAAAAATAAATTTTGAAAAAATTGTATATCTTCAGCTTGATAAGAAAAAACAGATAAAAAGAGTACAATTAAGAGACGAAATTGATGAAATTATGATTAATAATATTATTAACATTCAAAATAAAGATTATAAAAATATAAAGAATGATTTAGTCATAGATGGATCAATGGATATCAAAATACAAAAAGACAAATTTTTAGAGCTTATTAAATGATTACCTTCAGCTTTGGCTTATCAGAAAAATTTAAAAAATATTTTAAGATTATAGAGTTGCATAATGAATATGAATCTATTGCTAAACTTAGAAATGATTACCTTTACAACTATTTATTTGATTTAGCGATCAGAATCATTACCCTTTCAAACCGAACTGATCTAAAAGTTGAAATCCTTAATGATCTAGAAAAAATCAGACAAAAAAACAAAAGTAAAACTACAAAAAACAATATTGAATTACTAAAAAATAAAATAGAAAAAATAAAAATTAAACATATGGAGTCTTTACATCATAATAGGCTCTTACAGGAGATTAAAATTAGGCTTTCTTCCCCAAATGGTCTTACCCAGGAAGATTTTCCTTTATACAAACAATGGAACAATAAACAAGAAAAGAAAGAAAAAACTGCTCTTTTAAAAGGATTATTTAAAGAATTCTCTCCTCTGAAAGATGGAATTAATTTCATTCTTACAAACTTAAAAAAAACTCAATTAAGAGAATCAACTAAAGCTTCAAAGAGCACAGTGCAGATAAAACTTGACCCAAATATTAAGTACGAAGCTGCTGAAATAGCACTTCAGTCATCGAGCAACTTTTTTCCTTCAATTTCTGCAAATAAATATACATTAAACATAAATTTAATTTCTGCCGATAAGGCTATCTTCATTAAGCCAAAAACTCATAAACTTTTAGTAACTATTTTCTACCTATAAATTAAAAAATGAACTCAAAAAATAAAATAATTATTTTCTTTGCTTTGGCGACATTTATATTTTTGTGTAACTCTGTTTTTGCTGAAATAACTTTTAGCTCAGGATTAATCAAAAAAAATATTCCTGGAAAAAATATTACCTCAGGATTTGTTTCTATCAATTCAAACACTCAAATAAGTCTTATTGATATCACATCCCCACTTTTCGATAAAATTGAGGTTCACTCAATGAAGATCGAAAAAAATAATGATGGTGATGAAATAATGAAAATGCGTAAATTAGAAACAATCATAATAAAACCAAACTTCACTCTAGAATTGAAAAAAGGTGGCGATCATATAATGTTTTACGGATTGAAAAGAGATCTCATTCCTAATGAGCAAATTTCATTAAAATTTACTTTTCATGATCAAGATAATAAATTAATCAATAAAGATGAATTATTTCAAGTCCAGTAGTCCCATAATTTGCTTTTAGAAGAAATGCCTACCGCACCATTTTTTAAAGCGCTTGCTAAATGATGAAAACACATACCCCCTAATGCATAAACTGGGGTATCTGACATATTCGCAATTTCACTAAATTTCTTCCAACCGATGGGCTTAACTTTTTCATGAGATTTTGTTTTAAGAACCGGGCCAACAAGAATATAGTCAACTTCTAGTGCCTCTGCTAATTTTAATTCTTTTATATTATGAACAGAAACTCCGATTATTTGATATTTATTTTTAATTTTGTTTATAGTTTTAAATTTCAAATATTTAGAAGGAAGATGAATATTCTTTACCTGTTTTAACTGATTTTTATTATCAATATTCTGGATTAATGTCAGCTTATTTTTATCCTTTACAGATTCGTAAATAAACTCAAGGTCCTCTTTGTTTAATTTCTTTTCTCTGATCTGTAAAAACGCTTCCTGATTCAAATTTAATTTTTTTATTTTATCTTTTATTTCATCGAAATTTGAAATTAAGTAAAATGATGGCAAACGCAATGCTTTTAATAAATATTTATTTTTGGGTAATATTTTTTTTAATATTTCGACTTTTGCTTTTGGGTCAATCCATCGATAATCGTTTACTTCGTTAGTCAAAACTTTTCCAGACCATGAATGAACAATATAAAATATTATTTTTATATTAACGCCATCTCTTACATACCTTCTCTCAATCCACTTTTTAGCTTCTTTAACCTGAATGCCTATTTCTTCATACAATTCTCTCTTTAAACAATTGAAATAAGATTCATGTTCTTTCTTTTTGCCACCTGGAAATTCCCAGGAATATGGATATGATTGCGTTTTAAGTCTTTGGGTAAGAAGAATTTTATTTTTTTTTATTAAAATCCCTGCAGATACTTTTATCTTTTTAAGATCTGTATTCTGCATTAATTTTTACATATTCATAGGAAAAATCTGTTGTAAGAACAGTCAATGTCTCCTTGCCTCTCTTAAGATCTACCGTTAGGCTAAATTCTTTTTTTTTCATAATTTTTAATGCTAATGATTCTTTATATTTTTTTGAAACCAAGCCTTTTTCAAAAACCAAATGATCATTTAAAAACAATCTAATGTTTTCTAAATTTAAATTACTAATCGATGCATTTCCAATTGAACATAAAATTCTTCCTAAATTTGGATCTGATGCAAAAAAAGCAGTTTTGACCAATGGAGAATTAGCTATTTTCTTGCCAACTTCCATAGCTTCCGATTTTGACTTTGCGTTCATCACCTTTATTTCAACGAATTTAGTAGCGCCCTCTCCATCTCTAATAATTGCGCTAGCTAAATCAAAAGCAACTTTAGTTAGTTCAGACTTTAGTTTCTTATATTCAGTATTTTTAGTTAAAATTTTATTATTTTTAGCAAGTTGCGATGATGCAATAATAAAAGCATCATTTGTTGAAGTGTCTCCGTCAACTGTTATCAAATTAAAAGATTCGTCAGCGACTTCTTTTACTAATGCATTAAGCATTCTTTTTGATATCCTAACATCCATAGCAATAAAACCTAACATTGTAGCCATATTAGGATTAATCATCCCTGACCCTTTTGCTATACCCGTAACAGATATTTTTTCCTCAGCTAATTTAAAGCATGCTGATGAAATTTTTTGTACGGTATCAGTTGTCATGATTGCTCTAGCCGCATCAAACCAATTATTTTTTAAGGATTTATCTAAATCAAGCATTTTTATTTTTTTTATTATTTTTTCAACTGGTAAATATTGCATGATGACTCCAGTTGAAAAAGGCAACACTTGATTTGGTGAAATGTTTAGATATTTTGATAACTCATGATTAATTTTCTTTGCATCACTTATACCTTTTTTTCCTGTGCCTGCATTTGCATTACCTGAGTTGATTACTATAAGTTTTATATTATTTTTAATATTTTCTTTGGCAATAATTACCGGAGCTGCTGCAAATTTATTTTTAGTAAAAACACCACTGACCACTGAATCACCTATTATTTTAATAAGTGTAAAATCATTTTTTTTATTTCCTGGTTTTATGCCAATATTTGTAGTCAAAATTTCAAATCCATCTATTTTCTGAATTTTATCTTTACTCATTGTTTAACTTTCCAGGTTGTAATCAAAGGTCCATCCTCAAGAATAATTCCCATATTGTCTAATTCTATTCGGATCTTATCAGCAAGTTCATAGTTTTTTTCAATCTTTGCTTCTGCTCTCTTACTAATTAAATTTTCTATTAACTTTGCATCAATATCTTGATTAGCACTAAAATATTCCTCGATACCATTTTGTAAAAATCCTAATTTTAATAATATGGAATATATTTCGTTGGCAAGTTTATTATTTTCGGTTTTATTTAATTGATTAATCATTTCAAATAATATTGAAAATGCTAATGGTGTATTTAAGTCATCGTTTAAAGCATCCTTGAATAAGCTAAATTCTGCATTGGTCCAATCTATCTCTATTTCCTGTAATTCATATTTTCTTAATGCATTAAAAATTTTATATACAGCAGATTTTGAATCCTCTAAATTTTCATCAGTAAAATTCAAAGGACTCCTATAATGCGACTTTAAAATAAAAAACCGAATTACATCACTCTTATACTGTTTAGATAATTCCCTTATGGTAAAAAAATTATTTAGTGATTTTGACATTTTTTCAGAATCAACATTTACAAAACCATTATGAATCCAGTAATTTGCCATCTTGGAGTTATTACAACATTCTGATTGTGCAATCTCATTTTCATGATGAGGAAAGATTAAATCTTGACCTCCTCCATGAATATCAAAATGATTACCTAAATATTTATTACTCATTGCCGAGCACTCAATATGCCATCCTGGACGACCTTTACCCCAAGGCGAGTCCCATCCAATTTCTTCATTTTCGCTGAACTTCCATAGTACAAAATCCTCTGGATTTCTTTTTACAGGATTATTTTCTACCCGAGCACCTGAAATAAGATCATCTAAATTTTTATTGGATAACTTGCCATAATCTTTGAACTTGTGAACCTCAAAAAAAACATCTTTATTACTAGCTTGATAGGCAAACCCTTTTTTTTCAAGAGTTTTAATCATCTTTATCATTTCTTCGATATTCGAGGTTGCTCTGGGCTGAATACTGGGCTGCAATATACCAAGATAATCTGAATCTGTATTCATCTCCTGAATATATCTTGCTGTTAAATCATTTATAGACACTGATTCGGAGTTAGCTTTGTTAATAATTTTGTCGTCAATATCAGTTATATTGCGAACATAATTCACTTGTAATCCATTAACCATAAGCCAACGGTATAAAAGATCAAAAAAAATTAGGACTCTCGCATGACCAAGGTGACAAAAATCATAAACAGTCATTCCACAAACATACATACCAACTCTACCTGGGTTAATTGGAAGAAAAACTTCTTTTTTCCTGGTGAGATTGTTGTAGAGTTTAATCATTATCGCAGTGTATTTTATTACTTATATTTGTTAAAATCAGAGCTGGTTTATTCACAAACATTGTACTATATGCGTCTTTTAATATCATTTTTTTTAGTCACCACAAGCTTATTCCTACTAAGTAAAGTATCTTTTGCTATCGATATTAAAGATATTAATAAACTCATTGAAGATAAAAAATATACTGAAGCGTTAGACGCTATAAATAAAGATTCTAATTCTGTAAATAGTCCACAACTCATGTTCTTAAAAGGAGTGCTCTTAGCTGAAACCTCTCAAGAAAATAAAGCGATTGACGTATTCGAAAAGTTAACCAAAACCAATCCTTTACTTCCTGAACCTTACAATAATTTGGCTGTTCTATATGCCAACAAGGGTGATTACTTATCTGCTCAATCTGCACTTGAAAAAGCTATTAAGACCCATCCAAGCTATGCAACCGCTCATGTTAATCTTGGAGATTTATATACCAGAATGGCAAGTGAGGCTTATAACAAAGCGCTTGCTGTAGATGAGTCAAACAAACTAGCTAAAACAAAACTTTCTTTAATAAAAAAATTATTTAATTTCCAACCAATAGCTAAAGATGTGAATATGTTTCTAGAGGATCAGCAAGTTTCATCTAATTTACCAAATGAAAACCTATCTGAGAATAATAAAAAATTAGCTGCTAATGAAAATAAAGAAATTGCATCAAGCAAAGAAATCTCACAAAAAAACGATGTTAATATATTCTCTCAAGAAAAAGTAAATCAATTTATTGAAATATGGAGGAATGCATGGGCATCAAAAGATTTTGATACCTATATAAAATCATATTCTCAAAATTTCTCTAATACCAAAATTACATCATTTGATGATTGGTCAAAATATAGAAAACCTAGGATTATTTACAAAAATAATATAGAAATTATTATCTCTAATATTAAAATTCAAAATATTGGTGAAAGAAAAGCTAAAGTTACTTTTAAGCAAGAATATAAGTCTGGAAATATTGATTCTGTAAATACCAAATTTTTAATACTTACTGACGAAGATAATCAAATAAAAATAATCAATGAAGATTCTTAATGTAATTTTATTTTCTATTTCTGTTTTAAGTAACGTTTACGCTTTAGACTCAAATAACTCTAATGTTAATCAAAAAAATTTGGTTATTGAAAAATTACTAATAAAGTCCTTAGAAAATATCCAGCAAGGCAACTTAAATGAAGCATTAACAAATATTGATAGTATTATTGAAAAAGAACCAAACTTCAAATTAGCGCACCTAATAAAAGGTGACATTTATATGGCCCATGCCAAAGGCCTTAATCAATTTGGAGAAAATTCTTCAAATCAAGAAATCATAGGATTTCAAGACGAGGCTAAAAAAAGGATTAGTCGTTATTTAGCTAAAGATCAAAGCCTTAAAGAACTCTCTTTTTCCTCATCTGTAAATAATTTCATGTACCTAATTTATGTAGATGTTACACAATCTAGGCTTTATTTATTTGAGAACAAAGATCAACAGCTAAACTATGTGTTCGATACTTACACAACAATCGGTAAAAATGGATATGATAAAAATTATGAGGGAGATAAAAAAACCCCACTTGGAGTTTATTTTATTGAGGGAAAATTAAAAAAAAGACTTTCTGATTTCTACGGTCATGGAGCATTTCCATTAAACTATCCAAACGAACTCGATAAAATTCAAAAAAAAACTGGCTCTGGGATATGGATACATGGCACACCATTAGATACCTTCAGCAGGCCGCCGCAATCTAGTGATGGATGTATTGTAATTAGTAATAACGATATTGATATGTTGTACTCGATTATCAGAGATAATAAAACTCCAATAATCGTCTCAAATAAAAAAGTTAGCGATTATTTCACTTCTAGCACTGAAAACGAAACGATTATAAGTAGACTGGAGGCATGGAAATCTTCTTGGGTATCTCTAGAATTAAAAAATTATCTCGATTACTATTCATCAACTGCGATTTATAATGATAAAAAATATGATTCTTGGGTTAATCATAAAAAAACTGTTTTTGAGAATACTAAAGAAGCTCAAATTACCATCAATAATCTTAATATTTTTGACTACCCAGAATCGATTGATAATGAAACAAAATTAATTCAATTTAATCAAGATTATGAAAGCAATCTCACAAAAAATAAAACTTTAAAAACACAAATTTGGAGAAAGATTAACAACGAATGGAAAATTATTTATGAATCAAGTACTTAAAAAAATATTCATGCTCATGACATTAGTTTTTTCTCCAATTACAATTATTGCCGGAACATTCGAAATTCAAACCAACAAAGGAAATATCACTATCGAAACTTATGCAGACAAAGCTCCCATAACGGTTAAAAATTTTGAGGAATATGTCGCTTCCGGTTTCTACAATGGCACTATCTTTCATCGTGTGATTGATGGCTTTATGATCCAAGGCGGTGGATTTGATAAAGACATGAATCAAAAAGAAACAAATAGCCCTATTAAAAATGAAGCAAAAAATGGATTAAAAAATTCTAAATATACAATTGCTATGGCAAGAACTAGCATCCCTGATTCAGCGACTTCGCAATTCTTTATTAATGTCAAAGATAATGATTTTTTAAACTATCCTGGTCAAGATGGTTATGGTTACTGTGTTTTCGGAAAGGTGATTGAAGGTATGGATGTGGTTGATACGATTGCCAAGCTTCCGACAAGAAATAAAAAGGGACATGATGATGTTCCAATTAAAAGAGTCACAATTGAAAATATTATAAAAAAGTAAGGAAAATTAATGATCACATTTAAAACTAACCATGGAAATATCACTATCGAAACTTATGCAGACAAAGCTCCCATAACGGTTAAAAATTTTGAGGAATATGTCGCTTCCGGTTTCTACAATGGCACTATCTTTCATCGTGTGATTGATGGCTTTATGATCCAAGGCGGTGGATTTGATAAAGACATGAATCAAAAAGAAACAAATAGCCCTATTAAAAATGAAGCAAAAAATGGATTAAAAAATTCTAAATATACAATTGCTATGGCAAGAACTAGCATCCCTGATTCAGCGACTTCGCAATTCTTTATTAATGTCAAAGATAATGATTTTTTAAACTATCCTGGTCAAGATGGTTATGGTTACTGTGTTTTCGGAAAGGTGATTGAAGGTATGGATGTGGTTGATAAAATTAAAGCTGTTTCTACTGGCACTCACCCATCAGGACACCAGGATGTGCCAACTGAACCCATTATTATCGAGGGCTCAGAAACTGCTTAAAATAGAAAAATCGGCAGTTTTTATCTCAGATGTACATTTAGATCATCAAGTAATTAATCATGAATTTTTAACTTTCATTAAAGAAATTCATAAGCATTCTAATAATATTTTTATCTTAGGAGATTTATTTGATTACTGGATTGGTGATGATTCAAATCTATATAAAATATATGAAGAAGCTCTTCTTGAAGCTTCAAGAAATTTAAATCTTTATTTTATTCACGGCAATAGAGACTTTCTAATCGGGAAAGATTTTATCAACAGAAACAACATTACACTCTTAAATGAAGAAGAGCTAGTTTCAATTGGAAATAAAAATTTCTTAATAATGCATGGCGATCAACTGTGTTCAGATGATCTTGATTACCAATCCCTAAGAATTGAGTTAAGATCAAAGGTTTGGCAAAACAATTTTTTATCTAAAACTTTAGATGAGAGAATTACAATAGCCAATCAATTAAGAAAAGAGAGTGTTGCCGCAACCTCTAGAAAAAATTATGAAATTATGGATATCAGTAACAATACATTTATTGAAAAATGTAAGCATTTCTCGGATCTTGACACTGTAATACATGGACACACTCATCGTCAGAAAATTCATACCTATAACATTAACAACCAAAATCTACTTCGTATAGACTTAGGCTCTTGGCATCAGGGATTAATATATCTCTTCGTAGACGATGAAAACGAACCGAAATTTAAGACACAAGTATAACTTCACTCACTCTGTGTTCTTTGGCAAGCTTATCCAAAATTCCATTAACAAACTTATACCCTTCAACACTTCCATATGTTTTTGTTATTTCAAGAGCCTCATTAATAATCACTTTAAATGGAGTATCAAGAGAAAAGATAAGCTCATAAGTTGCAAGAATAAGAATAGAAAGTTCAATTGGGCTTAGATCATCTAATTTCTTATCAGTAAATTTTTTTATATTGTCCGAAATTAACACATAATTTGATTCGATACCTTGAAGCAAAGAATCAAGTAATTTTTGATCCGACCTAATGTAATCAGGATCTTCTGTGATATCTTTTTTTATTACACTGTAATCAAAATCATTAACAATGCCTCTATATAAAGACTTCATTACAAGTTCTCTTGATTTTCTTCTGTTGTTTATTTTTTTCATTATTTTTAAATTTCAGCAAGAGTTTTTAAAATTTGTAAAGCACAATCAGCCGCCTCAGCACCTTTTACTTTTACTCTTTCTTGTGTCTCTTCATCATTGTTTGTGGTTAAGACTGCATTAATTATTGGTATGGAATAATCCAACTGAACTCTCATAATACCTTGCGAAGATGTGTCTGAAACCACTTCAAAATGATATGTTTCACCCCTGATAACTGCTCCAATAGCAATAAGAGCATCAAATTTTTTTGATTGTGCGCATTTTTGCAAAACAATCGGCAGTTCTAAGGCTCCTGGAACAAGAAATTTACGTATATTCTTCTCTGGAACTCCCAAAGTAATTAATCTCTCAAAGCAAGAACTCTCTATTTGTTCAACAAACTCATAGTTAAATTTAGAAATGCATAAGGCAATATTCATTTTTACAATCTTATATAAATATTTTCATTGCTTTTTCAAGGGTAAAGAATATTCCAATTGATAATGGAATGGAAACGACAAACCAGGATATAAAAACCCTAGTAGATTGAAAAGCTGCATTATTAGAATTTAAATTTAATTTTTTTTCTTTAGATTTCATTATAGATTTTTCTCTTTCCAATTCTTGTTTACTCATATGGAACTTTTTATCTACTGAGCCTATCAGAATGTTGCATATAAAACCAATCACTAATAGTCCAGCTAGAATATACATACTCAAATTATATGCATCTGCAGGTGCGACACCCTGAGATAGTTGATACTCGCGAAGATAAAATACTAACATTGGTCCCAAAACTCCAGCTGTAGACCATGCCGTTAGCAACCTTCCATGAATGGCTCCAACGTGTTGAGTTCCAAAAATATCAGCTAAATACGCTGGTATCGTTGCAAAACCGCCACCATACATTGTTAAAATTACACAAAATATAAATGTAAACAAACCAATATTACCAATTGAAGCAGCCCACGGAGATGAAACATAAAGCAAGGTACCAAGGGCAAAGAAAATAACGTAAGTAAATTTTCTTCCGAGAAAATCAGATGATGAAGCCCAAAATATTCTGCCTAAAATATTCGATAGGGATAATAATGCAACAAAGCCAGCAGCGATAATAACAATACTTTCTTTTTCAAAATGACTTGCTGCCACTTCTTGAAACATTGGGGATGCAACACCTAAGACACCTATTCCAGCAGAAACGTTTAAACAAAGAACCCACCATAGCAGCCAAAACTGAGGGGTCTTATGAGCAACTTTAACATTCACGTGATTATCTGTAACAAGTTTACTAGATGATTTTATTTTAGGATTCCATCCCTTAGGTTTCCATCCATCGGCAGGCACTCTATAACCAAATGCTCCTATCAACATGGCAACCAAATAAATAATGCCTAAAGAAAAAAACGTTTGGTAAACACCAACACCTTCTCCATTATTAGAAAAATGATTCATGAGGGACTCTGCAACTGGGCTACCAATCATAGCACCGCCACCAAAACCCATAATTGCCATACCCGTTGCCAATCCTCTTCGATCTGGAAACCATTTAATCAATGTTGAAACTGGGGAAATATAGCCAAGGCCTAGACCGATGCCTCCAATAACTCCTGTTCCAAGCCAGATTAGCCACAACTGATGGAGATAAACACCAATTGCTGAAATTATAAGGCCTCCGCCCCAGCAAGTCGCAGCCGCAACACCTGCTTTTCTTGGTCCCGCATGTTCTAACCAATGGCCAAATAAGGCTGCCGATGCGCCTAAAAAAACAATCGCTAAAGAAAATGTCCAGCCCAAATCACTCAACTTCCAATCGCAAGTCGTAGTATAAATTCTTTCTAAAAATGATACGTCAGCATCACATTCAACCCCTATTGCATTGGCTAAGCGCTTCCAAAAAACACTAAAGCCATAGATCATTCCAATTGATAAGTGAATAAAAAGAGCTGAAGGAGGAACTAGCCACCGATTAAAATTTTTATCGGCAATAATATTTTCTTTATTTAGGGTATTAAACATAATTTATCCTGAGAAATTCTTTTATAACCATAACAATAATGAACAATTAACCAAAAAGATAGTCTGATATTTGTCATAAAAATGTCATAAAATTGACATATATTTAAATTTTAATTATAAAATTTAATACTTATGGTCAATCCGAATATTTTAGTAGTTGAAGATGAAGAGGCAATACTAGAGCTAATTAGTTTAAATCTTTATCAAAACAACATGAACCCTATTAGGGCAATTAATGCAGTCGCAGCTGATGGTATTTTAAAAAATAGCTTGCCAGATCTAATTTTACTTGATTGGATGATGCCTGAAGTTTCTGGACTTGATTATCTCAAAAAATTAAGAGCTAACACTAATACAAAAAATTTACCTGTAATAATGCTCACTGCCAAAGATCAAGAATTAAATAAACTGGAGGGTCTCGATAATGGTGCTGATGACTATATAACAAAACCCTTTAGTCCTAGAGAATTAATATCAAGAATAAAAACCGTTTTGAGAAGAAAAGCTCCAGATCTGATACAAAATAGAATCAAACTCAAAAATATTGAAATTAATCCCGAAAAACACGAAATTATCTCTAATGGAAAATTAATTAAACTTGGCCCTACGGAATACAAATTACTTTATCTTTTTATGGCCAACAATGAAAAAGTTCTCTCAAGAGAATTAATCATTGATAAAATTTGGAAAAACGAAAGTAATATTGATGATAGAACTGTTGATGTTCACATCAAAAGACTTCGAGCGGCATTAAAAGAGGTAAAGCTCGATAAAATAATAGAAACTATCCGTGGTTCTGGATATAAGTTAATAGAGAATTAAATCTGAATAACAACGCAAATAAAGACCTTATAATATTTTTTATTTTTCATGGTCTTATAACTCTCCTTATAGAACACTCTTTTGATGGAGACTATGGATTTTATTATCTAATAATTATTCTTACCTCAAAAATTATTATCAACAATAAATGGCATTCTGCACTTGAGAAATGGCTGGAAAAACCATCAATCTCATCAATTCCTTATGGCAATAAAAAATGGGAAAAAGTTTTTACACTTCTGTATAAAAATTACCAAAAAGATAAACAAAACCGCAATGATTTAACAGCTGCTTTAGATAGATTTTCAAGTGCTGCACAAGCACTGCCTTATGGGGTAGCGTCAGTCAACGAAAGAAATGAAATCATATGGGCTAATAGAACAATACAGAAAATGTTAGGTATCAAAATGCCTCAAGATATTAATCAGCCAATTACTTTTATTTTTAGGGATAACACTTTTATTAAACTGTTAGAAAGCGGAAATTATGAAAATAAAAAAGAAATCTTAATTAAAAGCAAAAATCTAAAAATTAATATCATTGACTTTGGTAAATTCCAAAAAATTATCTTATGCCAAGATCAAACTTCAGAAGTAGAAATTGAGAAAAAAAGAAAAATTTTCATTTCAGATATTTCTCACGAACTTAAAACACCACTTACAATTATCCAAGGTTATGCTGAAATGCTTAATGAAGACAAAAGTATCGCTAATAAAAGCGCAACTAAATTAATTCTAGAACAATCCAAACATATGTCCTCAATTATCAATGATTTGCTCACACTGACAAAGCTAGAGAGTAAATCCCAATCATTAAAATTTGAACCAGTAAGCTTTAAAAAACTTTTTTCAAAATTAAAATTAGATTCAAAAATTTTGTTAAAAAATAAAAAGATAAACATAAACTTTCAAGCGAGTAACATTTTAATTAAGGCCGATGAATCAGATATGTACACTTTACTGATGAACCTTATAACAAATGCCATTCGTTATACAGATAAAGGATCCATAAATATTAAATGGATAATTAACTCAAAAAAAATACCTCAATTAATTATTTCAGATACTGGGATTGGTATACCAAAAGCAAGTCTTGATAAAATATTAGATCGATTTTATCGCGTTGATCCATCCAGAAGTAGAATAACTGGAGGAACTGGCCTTGGATTATCAATTGTAAAAGAAATTGTAGAAGCCCATGAGAGCAAGTTAATTATTAATAGTAAGGAAAGAGTGGGTACCGAAGTTATTATTGAATTTCCAAAAAATTATTTAATTTAGATGCAGAATATATTTTTATTATTACTAGTTCTCAATCTCTTTTCTTGTGCTTCTCAACTCAATTCAAAAAAAGCTGCGGAATATGACAAAACTTCAGTGAATCAGTTTGGTAAGAGTGATTTTGATCGTATGGCTGATTTAGAGTTTCGTGAAAATATGGATAGTCTTGAGCTACTAATGCTTAAATTATATAAACGTAATCCAAATCAACTCAAAAAAAGCACCTCAGATAATGCTGAACGCATGGTGAAATGGGTCTTTTACGGTGATCATAATAACAACTTTAATGAAATTCAGAATAAAAAAGATGTAGCAGCGCTAAATCTAGTTTGGGATAACAATTTTACAGGCGATCGAGTCTTAGCTCTTATTGTAGGACTTAAAACAATGCTACTAGAAGCTCATGAAGGAAAAAATGATTTTTATTTATTTGACAAAATAGACCCCCAAAAAATTTATAACACAGCAAGAAATATTGAAGTTGTAGTTTGGAAATTATCAAGCAAAAAAGACGTTGATAACAATTATTTCTTAATCACGAACTCTCTTGATGAAATGAATCAAAACTTATCTTTTGAACGTGAATTTGGTAAAATCATAGGTAGGACAGATTATTTTGCTTACACTTTATCAGAAAAAACTGAAAGAACGATAACGAGAGTAGTGCAAAGTGTTACTACAAGATTGTTTTTACCTTTTTAACTTATAGTAAAACTTTTTCAATGCCGCCTTTTGTCACCTTGTTAACATAATCGTCCATCCAGTTAGATCCTAGATTATTTTTTGCAATCTCAACCACAATGTAATCAGCTTCAGTTTTTGTTTCGTCTGAGTATCTACTTAAACCTTGTAAGCATGAGGGACAAGAAGTAAGAATCTTAACCTGATCTGCTTTATTTTCATTCACCAACTTATTCTTATCCTTTAGGATTTCTTCGGACTTTCTCATTTTTACCTGACTCGCAATATCCGGGCGAGTTGCTGCGAATGTTCCAGATTCACCACAACATCGATCATTTAGCTCAATATTCATACCAATTAAATCACTTACAACTTTTTTTGAATTATAAGTTTTCATTGGGTTATGACAGGGCTCATGATACATGTATTGAACACCACTGCTATTTTGTGTTTTGACACCTTTCTCTAGAAGATACTCATGAATATCAAGCAATCTACAGCCTGGGAAGATACTTTCAAATTGATATTTTGTTAATTGATCCATGCATGTTCCACAAGAGACAATGACAGTTTTTATATCCAGATAATTTAAAGTATTTGCAACTCGGTGAAATTGAACTCTATTGTCGGCAGAAATTTCATGGCCTTTATCTACGTCTCCAGAAGCAGTTTGTGGGTACCCACAACATAAATAGCCCGGAGGTAAAACTGTGATTGCCCCCACTTCATATAACATTGCTTGAGTAGCTAAACCAACTTGTGAAAATAGTCTTTCAGAACCGCATCCTGGAAAATAAAAGACAGCATCCGTATCATCATTAACTTTCTCATGATTCCTTATAATTGGAACAATTCTATTGTCTTCGATTCCCAACATTGATCGCGCTGTTTTAGAGGGCACATTTTTTGGTAAAGGACGACTAATAAAGTTAATCACTTGCGTCACTGGGCCAGACTTACCTAGTGTTGATCTTGGAGTTTTGTCTCTTAACTTATTTAATGTTAACTTATTAAAAATCTTTGATACTTTATTTTGCATCTTATAACCAAAATCAATCATTAAAGTTTTCATTATTTTTATTGTTCGAGGATCTTTAAGATTTAAATATGCCATTCCTAAAAAACTTCCAAGATTGAATGACTTTTTATTTTGTTTTCTTAAAAAATCTCTCATAGCGATAGTAACATCTCCAAAATCGATATTAACTGGACATGGGCTATAACATTTATGGCAAACCGTACAGTGATCGGAGACATCATTAAATTCATCAAAATGTCTTATCGAAATTCCTCTGCGAGTTTGCTCCTCGTAAAGAAATGCTTCGATTAATAATGAGGTTGCAAGAATTTTATTTCTTGGGCTATATAATAAATTTGCTCTTGGAACATGAGTTGTACATACAGGTTTACATTTACCACATCGTAAACATGAACTAATAGAGTCAGCAATATTATTCATATCTGACTGCTCCATGATGATTGACTCTTGCTCTAACAAGCCAAAGCTTGGAGTATAAGCGTTATGCAATCCAGATCCAGTTTGTAATTTTCCACGGTTAAAATAGTCCCCTGGATCAACTTTTTGCTTATATGCTTCAAATGTTTTGATTGTTGATTGATCTAAAAACTCCATTTTGGTAATACCAATTCCATGCTCTCCTGAAATAACACCATCAAGATTTTTAGATAATGTCATAACTTTCTGAACAGCATTATTCGCATCTTGCATCATCAAATAATCATCTGAATTAACAGGAATATTTGTATGCACATTTCCATCTCCAGCATGCATATGTAAAGCAATAAATACCCTAGATTTAAGACACCTCTTATGAAGTTCGTTGATCTGATTAATTAATTTTTCAAACTCACGTCCTGAGAATATCTCAGATAGCGGTTTAAATATTTCAGCTTTATAAGAGACTCTTCGGTCGTGGTTTTGAATTGCATTAATAATTTTTTGGTCTTTATTAAAATCAAAACTTTTTTCTGGAAAAATATCATTGAATGTTCTGTCAAAATTTTCTCGCAGCAAAAGCCATTCAGCCCTTATGAGGTTAATATGTTTTAATGCTAACTGTTTTTTATCTTGCAGCAGATTCTCATCGAAATCCTCATCGTGAAGGTCAAAACGATAAGTTGTTAAAAATTCTTTTATGTTTTCAAGGGTGTATATTTTATTTTTTAAGGATAGATCAATATTAATTTTTTCTACACCGTCAGAATATTCACCTAATCTTTCTAGCGGAATCACAACGTCTTCATTAATCTTGAATGCATTGGTATGCTTCGCTATCGCAGCTGTTCGTCCTCGATCTGACCAAAATTTCTTTTGAGCTTCTACTGAAACCGCTACAAAACCTTCACCGGTGCGTCGATTAGCGATCATTACGACATGTGAAGCTGCTTCACCAACCAAACTTTCACTGTCAGAGGCAATATCAGCTAATAAAACCATCTTTGGTCTTTCAGTTCTATTTGCTTTTGTGGTATAGCCAACTGCCTTCACATAGCGGTCATCAAGATGTTCAAGTCCCGCTAGGACAACCCCTTCCTTATCATCTAGATATCTTTTTATTTCTACTATTGAAGGCACAGCATCTGAAACTTTTCCAAAAAATTCTAAGCAAACAGTTCTTGTGAACTGAGGCATACGATGCAGAATAAAAGTTGCCGAAGTAATTAATCCATCACAACCTTCTTTTTGAACTCCGGGCAAGCCACTAAGAAATTTATCAGTTACATCTTTTCCAAGCCCTATCTTTCTAAATTTATAACCCGGTATCTCTAATATCTCAGGTTCTCTTAAAATTGTTTTTTGATCTGGAGATAAATGAGTCACCTTAAATGTTGCAATTTGAGCATCATGAATTTTACTCAAGTTATGATCTAATCTTTCAATAATCTTCCAATTTCCATCTGGGCCAATCATTTTCCATGAGGCCAAATTATCCAACGCAGTGCCCCATAAAACAGCTTTCTTACCTCCCGCATTCATTGCAACATTTCCACCAATACAACTTGCATCAGCTGATGTAGGATCTGTTGCAAATACGAGGCCTACATCAGATGCTGCATCCATAGCTCTTCTGGTTACGACCCCTGCACCACATTCAATGATTGGAGTTTCATGATTGTGATTGGGTAAAATTTTATTGATTATTGGCTTAATGACGTCTAGCTTCTCTGTATTAATAACCGCTGACATTGGCGTAAGAGGAACAACACCACCAGTATATCCAGTACCTCCTCCCCTAGGAATAATTGTTATTCCTATAGAAATGAGAGTTTTGATAATGTAAGGTATTTCATCTTCAAAATCGGGATGAATGACAACAAATGGATATTCCACTCGCCAATCAGTTGCGTCAGTAACATGAGAAACTCGGGCTAATCCATCAAACTGAATATTATCCTTATGTGTGTATTTTTTTAATTTTGATTTAACAAGCTTTCTTAATGATTTTGTTTTCTCAAAATTAATCTTAAAATCATCAACAGCTTTTTTTGCTGAAATCACTAATTGATTTACCCTAATGTTTCCAAAAGACCTTTCTTCAATAGCTTGAATTCTATGATAAAGGGCATCAATGAGCTGTTTTAGTCTCTTTGGATTATCAATCAAATCATCTTGTAGGTATGGGTTTCTTGACACTACCCATATATCTCCAAGCACTTCAAAAAGCATTCTGGCAGAAATTCCCGTTTTTCTGGTTTCACGAAGTTCCTCGATAATATTCCAAATTTCCTCTCCGAGAAATCTAATTACAATTTCGCGATCTGAAAATGAAGTGTAGTTGTAAGGAATTTCTCGAATCTGCTTCGAAAATTTTGATTGTGCTTTTAGTAAATCTGTAGAGATGGGTGCGTTCATTAATAATTATATTTTAAAACAAGAGAATACCATGACAGCCACGCTGTATCAACGTTAGTTTAGATAGGGTTATTTCGTTTTTTATGCGAAAATACTGTCATGCTACTTCTTAAATCCCTTCATATTATATTCATGGTAACTTGGTTTGCTGGTCTTTTTTATTTACCGCGCTTATATGTATATCATGCAATGAGCACAGATAAAATCAGTGACGAAAGATTTAAAGTAATGGAAAGAAAGCTCTTCTATGGAATTATGACACCCGGTGGTTTACTGACTATTTTTTTTGGTTTATGGCTTCTATATGATTATGACTATACAGGCCTGTGGATAACATATAAATTAATTTCCGTATTTATTCTTGTGATTTATCACTTTTACTGCTGGAAATTTCTTCAACTTTTTAAGAATAATCAAAATACGAAATCTCATGTTTTTTATCGAGTATTTAATGAGGTGCCCGTAATATTTCTTATCCTTATAGTTTTTCTAGTTGTTTATAAGCCTGTATGAAAAAAAAGATTCTAGTTTGTGGTTCGATGGCATATGACTCCATCATGATCTTCAAGGATCATTTCAAAAACCATATCATGCCTGATCAAATACACCAACTTAATGTTGCTTTTTATGTTCCTGAAATGAAAAAAAATTTTGGCGGTACTGCTGGAAATATTGGCTACAACCTAAATTTAATTGGGGCTAATTTTAATATTATGGCTACTTTAGGAATAGATTCAGATGATTACTTAAGCTGGTTAAATCAAAGAAACATCGCAACAAATTACATCAGGAAACTTCCTAACTTTTATACTGCACAAGCATATATCACCACAGACCTTGATGATAATCAAATTACAGCTTTTCATCCAGGCGCCATGAGTGAAAGCCATCACTTTTCTATAAAAGATATTCATGAGTCGCTAGATTTGGTATTGATTTCTCCAGACGGTAAACAAGGCATGATCGATCATGCTGACGAGTGCTTTGAATTAAATATCCCCTTTATATTTGACCCAGGACAAGGTTTACCAATGTTTAGTAAAGAGGAGTTAGAAACATTTATAATCAAAGCAAGTTATATTACGGTTAACGATTACGAATCACAAATGCTTGCGAATAATAGTGGCTTTTCTATTGAGGAGATTGCCTCCAAAGTGAATGCTTTGATTATCACAAAAGGTTCCAAGGGTTCAATTATCTACGAAAAAGGCACTAAACTTACTGTACCGGCTTTTACTGTAAAACAAACGATTGACCCAACAGGGTGTGGGGATGCTTTTCGTGCCGGACTTTCTTATGGAATCTCAAAAGAGTGGGATATACATAAATCAGTTATCCTCGGCTCAGCTCTTGCATCATTCAAAATAAAATATAATGGTGGCCAAAATCACCGACCGAGTGTTGAAGAAATTGAAACGCTAACTGGCTTTAAATTAAATCCTTAGAAGCTGCATTTACTTGATAGATTTTATTGTTCTCTAAATTAAAAGCCGTAAGTTTATTACCCCAAACACAACCCGTATCAATTGAAATTCCATAGACATGCTCCTTCAAGCCGATGGCAGACCAATGGCCACTGATAATCTTCTTTTTTTGTCTCTTTCTTTCAAACAAAAACCAAGCCTTAGAATCTAAATTATTATCGCTGATGCTAGAGCCTTTATATTCTAAATCTAAGCTCAAATCATGACGAAGAAAACGCATCCTGGTCATTGAATTAACCACAAATCGCTGATGATCTATGGGATTTAGATTTTCACTCCACAGAACTGGATTATTCCCGTACATCTCTTCAAAAAAACGATTTGGATTTTTTCGAATACTCTTCATCACATCTAATCCATAACCATGTGCTTCTCGGGTACCCCATTTTGGATAAAGTCCTGCATGTACAATAAAAAAATCTTTCACATCAAGAGAAAGATTGCCCTCTAAAAGCCAATTAATATATTTTTTAATATTAGTACTTTCAAGAATCCCATCAAGAGTATCATCAGGTCTTAGATCTCCTTGACCAAAGTAAATAGCCATTAGATGGAGATCATGATTACCTAGCACAAAATTGATATTTGATTGATTTTCGTAGCACCAATTAAGGAACTCTAAAGAATGTCGACCCCGATTAACCAAGTCACCAACAAAAATGAGTTTGTCTTTATTAAATTTAAAAGAAATCTCTTTTAGGAGGTTTAGAAATGAAAAATGGCAACCCTGGACATCTCCAATTACATAGGTTGCCATAAATCTATAAAATTAGAATGAAGCTCCTGATGCATTTGCCATATTAACAACCGCTGCAGCTACTTGTTCATTAGTTAAGCTTGCATTTCCACCACGAGCCGGCATTTGGCGAATACCGTTAATAGCATGATTAATTAAAGTATCTTTGCCTTGTGCTATTCTTGGACCCCACTGACCAGCATCACCGATTTTTGGCGCACCCATTAAACCAGCGGCATGACACATAGCACAATTTGCCTGAACAATTGCAGCACCATCTATTGCTCCTGCATTTGCATTACTTTCTGTTGCTTTATCATCCATAGCAACTTCTGCAACAGGCTCAGTATTATTACTTACTACTTTAGCAGGAGTTTTGTCTTCACTTGCTGAATAATCTTTTGTTAGTAATACAATAATTAAAACAGCAACAACGAAGCTTCCAACGACAGCTACAATGGTTTCAATAATACCTCTTAATTCACTATTTTGACTCATAAAAACCCCTTTATTTCTTATATAAAATTAAATTTAAAGTAATGATCTAGCAAAAAAGCTAAGAAAATTAGTCCTAAATACAATATCGAGTATCTAAAAATTTTAACCGATAGTTTATCAGAATAATTGCGGTACAGGAGCACTGTCAAATAAAGAAAATAGGCGTTTAAAACCGTTGCAAAAATAGTATAAATAAGGCCTGTCATGCCTATACTGAAAGGCATCATCGTTACCGCAATTAATATAATTGTATAAAGAACAATTTGGAGTCTTGTGTATTTTTCGCCGTGCGTTACAGGCAACATGGGCATCCCTACTTTCTCATATTCTTTTCTTCGATATAAGGCTAACGCCCAGAAGTGAGGCGGGGTCCAACAAAAAATTATTAAAAATAGAATCAATGCTTCAGGGCTGACTTGATTCGACACTGCAGCCCATCCTAAAACAGGAGGCATTGCTCCAGAGGCCCCACCTATAACAATATTCATAGGTGTTGCAGGTTTTAAAAATACGGTATAGATAATCGCATAACCTAAAAACGTCAATAGGGTGAGCCACATAGTAAGAGGATTTACAAAGAAGAAAAGTAAAGATAGTCCTATTCCACCTAATATTGATGAAAAGACTATAGTTTCTTTTTGAGATACCTGACCTAACGGAAGGGGTCTCCCTCTTGTTCTGGCCATTAAGGCATCTATTTTTTCCTCAATCAAACAATTAAATGCCGCAGCTGCTCCAGAAACAAATGCAATACCAATTGATGCAGAAATTAAAATATCGTAGGGTACCATTCCAGGGGTAGCAAGAAACATTCCAATAATTGCTGTAAAAACTATCAGCGAGCAAACCCTAGGCTTAGTTAAGGCTAGAAAACTTTTCAATGCAGCTGGATTTAATAAAGACTTATTTAATAACATCAATTTTGCCATGAATCTGTAATCCTAGAGTTTAAGCCTACATAAATCATTAAAAGCAGGCCAGCTAAAAAATTATGCAATGTAGCAAGGGGAATAGGTAAATGAAGCAATAAATTGCTAATACCAACAATAAATTGCAATGAAACAATAATTAATAACGAGCCACTCCAGAGAGAAAATCCCTGATTTTTTCTCAAGATATTAACTAATAAAAAAGAATACAAAAGAACCACGAATGCTCCTAAACGATGTACCCACTGAATACCATGCAATGCCGCTAATGAAAGAGTCTCACCATCCACTCCTAAACCTAAATCTCTGTTTAGAGAGAATCCTGCAAAAAGATCCATCTCTGGAATTAAACTTCCATGACAAGTTGGAAAGTCTGTACAAGCTAATGCAGCGTAATTAGTACTAGTCCACCCCCCTAAAAATATTTGAATAAAAATTAATACTAAACCGAAACGAATAATACTTCTTTCAAATTCATTTTTAATAAAACTGGATCGATGAGTTCCATAATGCCTATGAACCATATAAGTTAAAATTGCTAATACAGACATGCCTCCAATTAAATGAAGAGAGACAATTATAGGCTTTAATAACATTGTGACTGTCCACATACCTAATGCAGCCTGAAAAATTACCAAACCAACCAGAGCAAAAGAAAGTTTGAAATTGAAATTAATTTGCTCTTTTAATTTGGAGGATAAAATCGCTATAGCCAAAATAAAAAAACCCAGCACTCCTGCAACATAACGATGTATCATTTCTTTCCATGCTTTTGCATGTTCAACAGGACTCTCAGGAAAAGCTTCCTGGGCTAGCTGAATCGCATCAATACTTTGAGGTACAGTTAATGTTCCATAGCATCCTGGCCAGTCCGGACAACCCAATCCTGCATCGCTGAGTCTCACATAAGCACCCAAAGATACAACAATCATCGCGAGGAACATAGAAACTAAAGTTAATTTTTTTAAACTATGCATATTTTCTTGTTTACAATTACATTAATTCGAACCAAATTATAACAAAAGAATCTTGATCAAATATGCTAAAAAATAAATTTTTATTAATCTTCATAAGCTTATTTCTTATAGTTGCTTTGTATTCATTTCTTTTAAATAAGCAAACGATTCCTACATTTAAAATGACCTCCATAAACGGAGAAGTTTTTTATTCAAACCATCAAGAAAATAAAATAACTATTTATAATTTTTGGGCTACAGATTGTCCAACATGCATAAAAGAAATGCCTGGATTGGTAAATTTTTATAATACTAATAAAGCGAACATCAATTTATATGCAATTGCCATGTTTTATGATCCTCCCAGCAGAGTTCTTACTTTTAGTACAAAAAATAATTTACCTTTTCCTGTAGTCATAGATTATGACAAATTAATTATTAATAATTTTCCAAACGTGACTTTGACACCAACGACTATAATTGTCGACAAGCAAGGAAAAATTACAAATACCATTATCGGTGAATTAAATTTTTCTGAACTATCTAATCAAATTAATAATTTACTTTGAGTTTCTTAGGAGGCGTTCTAAGTCTTTAATGATTAATTTAGGTTCTGTGTTAAATGTATACTGCATCATTAAGAATCCATACTGATCAATCAAGAATATATCTTCTTTATTAAAAGCATCATTTTGATTAAAAAGTTCTCTTAAGCGAGAGGACTCTTCAGGACTTGCAGTGATGTTTTGACCAGCGAAATCTTTTGTATATTTTTCGAAATTCACATTATCTGCAACGATTAACCTGTCAACCCTATTAATATCTTTTCCAACAGCAAGCCTTAATTGTCTAATTTTGTAGAGCAAATCTTCGCAATGCTTATCACAAGCATTATCTACAAAACCTGTTAATATCCATTTTCCCTCAAGAGTAGTTTCTTGCTTTGTATTGATTGAAACACCTTTAATTTTTCCTAATTCAATTACCGGGATAACCAATTTTCCATGCTCTATCCCTTTTTCATTTTGTTTAAAGTCTGAATAAAAAACAAGGTACCAAGATAACAAAAAAGGTCCGGCAAAGAGAATAACTAAAAAGATCAATTGCAACTTGGCTTTATAATTATTTTTCACACTCTCTTCCTTTTCCTTAATACAATAAAGATTATTAACAGGGTTATAGCAAAAGCAAACCACTGAAAAGCATAACCATAATTTTTTTCTGAGTCAGATACAGGCAATTGTATCTTCGCATAAAGACCATCTGACTCTGGTGTCAGCATTGATATTGGATATTGATATAGCTGAGATTCATCAAATAATTTCATATTGTTAATCTCATTGCTATTAATTTTTTGTAACCGAAGGTTGTTAGTATCTATTCTCTCTATATTATTATTTTGAATTAAATTTATTCCAACTGCTGGATAAGGCACGACAATACCTGTAATTATATTTTTAGTGCCTTTATTTACGATTGGTAATTGTTTACGATCTTTTGTGATTGGAATCCAACCTCTATTTACAAGTACCAATCTACCATCTGTTAATTGAAAAGGTGAATATACCAAATAGCCTGGATTTCGATTCAAAGACTGATTATCTAAAAAAATATTAATGTCTAAAAACTCACCTTGTAAATTAATTTTTCGCCATAAAATATCTTCGTTTCCCATAGGAAGGCTATCAAGTGGATTTGCTATTTGACGTTGCAAATAGTTCTCATTAATAATGTTTTTTTGCTCTGCTCTTTCCAGCTGCCAGAAACCAAGTCTTATAAAACTAAAGAAGGCGATTGCAAAGATAAGAGATAAGATATTTTTGTATGTTTTTTCTTTCACAATTAAGCTTATTCCTATAAGATTAACTTATGGCTTCTCAGATAATTTTTAAATACTTTGTAATTATTTTATTGATAATTGTTATTTTATCACTCACATCCGGACTAAACTTTTTAATTCGTGAAAAAAAACAAAGCAACCGCATGGTAAAGTCGTTAACGATTAGAATTAGTCTGTCTGTATTTCTTTTTTTTACCATCCTTTTTGGATATAAATTAGGATTAATAGTACCTAATCACTAAAAAAAAACGCTACATCTTGTAGCGTTTTTTTTACATCGATGGTTTTTAAATCCAATATACAAAAATAAATAAACCTAACCACACAACATCCACAAAATGCCAATACCAAGCAACCGCTTCAAAGGCAAAGTGATCTTTTTTGCTAAAGTGGCCTTTCATACAACGGAGTAAAATAACTAATAACATAATTGCGCCCATCGTAACGTGGAAGCCATGAAAACCTGTTAAAAGATAAAATGTTGAACCATAGATACCTGAACTTAATTTAAGATTTAATTCATGATAAGCATGGCCATATTCACCAGCTTGAAAGTAAACAAATATAAAACCAAGCAACACAGTTGCAGCCAACCAAAGATTTAATGCTCCACGATTAGCTTTTTTTAATGCCCAGTGAGCAAATGTAACTGTAACACCACTGGTAAGTAAAATTAATGTGTTAACTGCTGGCACACCAAAAGCTGGAATAACTTCCTTAGGTGCCGGGAATTTTTCTAAGTCTGGAGATACATTTAGTGGCCATGCAGCCTCAAATGCTGACCAGAGAAATTGATGGGTTGCAGTTTCATGACCAACACCGCCAAGCCAGGGTACTGAAAAAATTCTGGTATAAAATAGTGCTCCAAAAAAAGCCGCAAAAAACATTACCTCAGAGAAAATGAACCATCCCATTCCCATTCTAAAACTAACATCCACCTGATCATTGTATTTACCAGCATGGCTCTCACCAATCACATCATTAAACCAACCGATAAACATGTAGGCCACTAAGGCAACTCCTGCATAAAGGACAATATTGCCATTCATCTTGCCAGACATAAACAATGCTGCTCCAACAAATAAGGTAAATAATGCAAAGCTACCAACTATTGGCCACTTGCTTCCCTCTGGTACATAATAATGATCTTTAGCTGCCATAATTTTTCCTATCTAAATTAATTAACTTTCTTTTTTCACTCTAAAAAATGTATAGGAAAGCGAAATTTCTTCAACATTTTTAGGTAAATCTTTATCAACTTCAAATCGAACTAACATGTCTTTTGTTTCATTTGGCTCTAACAACTGATTAGTAAAACAAAAACATTCAGCTTTTTTAAAGTATAAAGATGCAATTTGAGGAGTAACACTCGGAACTGCTTGGCCTACAATCGGTTTATCAGACAAATTAGTGACTGTAAAAACCGCTTCATAATACTTACCCGGATGCGCTCGCATTGATCTATCATGCGGCAATAATTTCCATGGTAAATCGCCATTAATATTAGAATCAAAGAGGATTTTAATATCTCTTTCTAATACAGCGCCTCCCGCTTCAGCATCTTGGTCGACCTTTTGTGTTTTTCCGTTCATTCCCGTTATTTTACAAAACACATCATACAAGGGCACCATTGCGTATCCAAAACCAAACATTAAGCTGGTTAACACCATTAGCATTATTGCTGTTCTCTTTACGCTTTGTTTGCTACTCATTTACTATTTATTGAGTGCGTAACTTAATATAAAGTAAATGTAAAAAAATAAAGCGACTAAACCCAAAATGATTGCAAGTCGCTTATTTTTTTTATCTAATTCTTTTTTTCCTCTACTATCTAATGCCATCGATTAGTGTTCTAGCATAGCCTTTGTTAGTTTTGGAGGTGTTTCAAATGTATGAAATGGTGCTGGTGATGGAACAGTCCACTCAAGACCTTTTGCACCTTCCCATGCCTGTGCTTTAGCTTTTTTGCCACCTAATGCACATTTAATTACGATATATACAAACAGCAACTGAGATATTCCATAAGCAAAACCACCAATACTAGAAATCATATTGAAATCAGCAAATTGAATATTGTAATCAGGAATTCTCCTTGGCATGCCTGCAAGTCCCAAGAAATGCTGTGGGAAGAAAAGTACATTTGATGCTATGGCAGATAACCAGAAATGAATCTTACCTAATTTTTCATCATACATATACCCAGTCCATTTTGGTAACCAATAATATGCTGCAGCCATTAAAGCAAAGATTGCACCTGTTAACAGAACATAATGGAAGTGAGCAACCACAAAATAAGTATCATGATATTGGAAATCAATTGGAGTCATGCCTAGCATTAATCCTGAGAAGCCGCCAATCGTAAATAACACAACAAAAGCGATTGAGAAAAGCATTGGCGTTTCAAATGTCATCGCGCCTCTCCACATTGTTGCCATCCAGTTAAATACTTTAACACCTGTTGGCACCGCAATTAGCATGGTAGCAAACATAAAGAATAGTTCACCTTTGATTGGCATACCCACAGTAAACATGTGATGAGCCCATACAAAGAATGAAAGAATTGCAATTGAAGCTGTTGCATAAACCATAGACGCATAACCAAAAAGAGGTTTTCTTGAGAATGTTGGGATAATTGTAGAAACAATTCCAAATGCAGGTAATGCTAAAATATAAACTTCAGGGTGTCCAAAGAACCAAAATACGTGCTGGAATAAAACAGGATCGCCACCACCAGCAGCATTAAAGAAACTTGTTCCAAAATATTTATCAGTTAGTAACATTGTTACTGCACCAGCAAAAACTGGAAGTGAAGCAATAAGTAAAAATGCTGTAATTACCCATGTCCAGACAAATAAAGGCATTTTCATTAATGTCATCCCAGGTGCTCTCATGTTGAATACAGTCGCAATAATATTAATCGCACCCATAATTGAAGAAACACCTAAAATATGCACTGTAAAAATTAAGAAAGGGAATGCGTCTCCTAACTGGAGAACTAATGGAGGGTACATTGTCCAACCACCAGCTGGCCCACCACCGTTCATAAATAATGTACTTAATAACATTGCGAAGCCGAAAGGAAGAATCCAAAAACTCATATTATTCATCCGTGGCAAAGCCATATCCGGTGCACCGATCATTAGAGGAATCATCCAATTAGCCAAACCAACACCTGCCGGCATCACCGCACCAAAAATCATCACGAGCGCATGAATTGTCACCATAGAATTATAGAACTGGGGGTCCACAAATTGCAGGCCTGGTTGAAATAACTCAGCACGAATGATCATTGCCATTGCGCCACCAATAAAAAACATCATTAATGCAAAGATAAGATACATTGTTCCTATATCTTTATGATTTGTTGAATAAAACCAGCGCTTCAAACCTGTTGGTGCGTGATGATGATCATGTGCTAATGTGCTCATATTTTTCCCTCTTAATTATTTCTCAATTATTTTCTTGCGGCAGAAATATCACTGGCTTGTATCACATCACCAGTATTATTTCCCCATGCATTTCTTTCATAAGTGATAACTGCAGCGATATCACCGTCTGCTAATTGCTCCCCAAACTTAGGCATTAAATTTTTTCCATGTAAAACACGATCAATGTGTCCACCAAGATTTTCTTTTTGTGTTGCAATTGGGCTTCCAGCAAGTGCTGGAAATACACCCTTAACTCCCTGACCTTCAGCTTGGTGACATGCTAGACAATTTGCTTTATATATAGCTGCGCCCTTTGTCATTAAATCTTCTTTAGACATAGTAACATTTGAAGATGCTTTAGCCGCTGATTGTGCATCCTTTTTAGCTGCGACCCAGGTCTTATATTCATCCATTGATACTGCTTTTACAACAATTGGCATATAACCATGGCCTTTGCCACAAATTTCTGCACATTGACCACGATAAGTTCCAGGCTCATTAATATAAGTCCAATTGTCATTCACAAATCCTGGAATAGCGTCACGTTTCCAACCTAAATCAGGAACCCACCAAGCGTGATTAACATCATTTGCAGTTGTAAGAATTCTAATTTTTGTCTGAACAGGAAGCACTAGTGGTTCGTCTACATCATATAAATAGTTTTCATATTCCATAGGATTAACACCAGCTACTCTCTGGCTCAATTCAACGCTTTTTTCATCTAAATTACTATAAAGCGTTAAATCGTCTTCTAGATAGTCATATTTCCATTTCCATTGATAGCCAGTTGCCTTCACGGTCAATGCTGATTCGGAAGTATCATCCATTTTAATTAATAACTTAGTTGCAGGAACTGCTAAAGAGATGATAATAACTAGCGGAATTGCTGTCCAAATAATTTCTAGTGTAGTGCTATGAGAGAATGTTGCTGGCTTAACGCCTTTTGATTTTCGATGATGAAAAATTGACCAAAACATAATCCCAAAAACAATAATGCCGGTAATTACAACAATCCATAAAACAACCATGTGTAAATCATAGATGTCTTGGCTTATTGGAGTTGCACCCTGTCTTAAATTTAATTTCCAATCAGCTATGGCTGACAAAGGGATTAAAAATAGTGCGAAAAATTTAATAATGCTAGTTTTGAAAAATTTTGTCATAACTCTCTCTCTAATAAAACAGACTTTTAACTCTAGGTTTTTTTAACCTTGTAAATGTAACCAAAATGTAACTTAGCGTCAATATAAAAAACTAAAATTTTTTTAATAAATTTTTTAAAATTTCCCGCTCTTGATCAGTAACCCTTTGACCAATAAGGATTTTTATACCCTTATACATAAAATACAATTCTGAAGGCTGAGTTCTGGTTGGTTGTTTATATTGAAAATTAGTCCATTCTCTAACCAAACTATACTCCTTGATATTCTTTCTATTAACGTAGCGAATAATTATGTTTCTATCTTTGAAAATGATTTCCTCAAAAAAAGTACTTTTATAAGCACTGATATAAAGCGCATAACCAAACAAAACAAATTCAACTCCATAGAATGGCACTGCTAAATAGAGATTTATATAGGTTAAAAATATTGCTATCAAAAGAATATAAATACCAAAATAGAAATAGACTTTTTTTATAGTTTTCCAAGGCATTGCCGGATTTGGTCGAATAACTATTTTTCCAGAATTATTTTTTTTATTTATATTTTTTTCAATCATTAACTATAAAAATTAATTATGAATTTTTTTTCATGGTGCCGAGAG
>JAYNJX010000012.1:0-40682 GCA_038110565.1 Nitrosomonadales bacterium
GAAAAAATTTCCGATAAGATTCGTGAATTCTTAAAAAACTCACCAATTGAAGACATTTCTCAGGGGATTGATGCACTAATAAAGAGCAAGTGCACCGAATTGGGGCTTGTTTCTCGAGAAGAGTTTGATGTACAGACCGAAGTTCTCAGAAGAACAAGGGAAAAGTTAGAGGCTGTTGAGAAAGAATTAGAGAAATACGAAACCAAAAAGAAATAATTTATTCATATAATTTTTAAGAAACATCATTCATAATCATTTCATGGTTAAACAACAGTCGAGTAAAGAAGCTATTCAGTCCATTTTAAATGATCGTATTATGATCATGGATGGTGCTATGGGCACCATGATTCAACAGTATAAATTTTCAGAAGCGGATTATCGTGGTGAAAAATTTAAAGATTTTCAGTCGCCTCAAGGTAAGCGTGAATTATTTTTAAAGGGAAATAACGAACTCCTGTCCATTACTCAGCCAGATATTATCCAAAAGATTCATGAGGCATATTTAGATGCAGGTGCCGATATTATTGAAACCAATACATTTGGTGCTAATGCTATTGCTCAAGAAGATTATTACATGGAGGAGTTGGTCTATGAGATGAATGTTGCTTCTGTTAAATTAGCAAAAGCAGCAGTCGATAAATATGCCACAAAAGACAAACCACGATTTGTTGCTGGCGCCATTGGCCCCACTCCCAAAACAGCATCAATATCACCTGACGTGAATGATCCTGGAGCGCGTAATGTTTCATTTCAACAATTAGTGGCTGCTTATCAATTTCAAGCAGAAACTTTAATCGATGCAGGTGCGGATATTATTTTAATTGAGACGGTGTTTGATACCTTAAATTGTAAGGCTGCCATTTTTGCTTCACAACAAGCGTTTGAGGCTAAGGGACAGGAATTGCCGATTATGATATCGGGTACTGTTACAGATGCATCAGGACGGATTTTGTCAGGCCAGACAGTAACCGCTTTTTGGAACTCAATACGTCATGCTAGGCCAATAACAATTGGACTTAATTGTGCATTAGGTGCGGCATTGATGAGGCCTTATGCTGAAGAGTTATCCTTGATTGCTGATACAAATGTTTGTATTTATCCTAATGCAGGTTTACCAAACCCGATGTCAGATACCGGTTTTGATGAAAAACCAAATGACACTTCATCATTATTATTAGAGTTTGCACAAAGTGGTTTTATTAATATTGCCGGAGGTTGTTGTGGAACAACACCAGCCCATATCAGAGCAATTGCAGAAACCCTTAAAGATATTAAACCCAGAAAAATACCCAAAATTGAACCCCTATTAAGACTCTCAGGTTTAGAGCCCATGGTGATTAAAGATAATGATTTATTTATTAACGTTGGAGAAAGAACCAATGTCACGGGTTCAAGAGCATTTGCAAAATTAATTTTAGATGACAATTTTGCAGAAGCGGTATCTGTGGCAAGGCAGCAAGTTGAAAATGGTGCACAGATTATCGACATCAATATGGACGAAGGTATGTTGGATGCGAAAAAAGCGATGACGACTTTTTTAAATCTCATAGCCTCAGAGCCCGATATTGCCAGAGTGCCCATTATGATTGATTCATCTAAATGGGAAGTAATCGAGGCTGGCTTACAATGCATTCAAGGTAAAGCTATTGTGAATTCAATTTCCCTAAAAGAAGGGGAAGAAGAGTTTTTAAGGCAAGCAAAGCTGTGTATGCAATATGGGGCTGCAGTGATTGTCATGGCTTTTGATGAAAAGGGACAGGCTGACACCTACAAGCGAAAAATAGAAATATGTAAAAGAGCTTATGATTTATTAAGCACTTCAATTGGATTCCCGGTTGAGGATATTATTTTTGATCCAAATATTTTTGCGATTGCTACGGGTATAGCAGAGCATAATAATTATGCAGTTGATTTTATTCAGGCCACAAAATGGATCAAGGAAAACTTACCCTACGCTAAAATTTCTGGTGGAGTTTCTAATGTGAGTTTTTCATTTCGCGGTAATGAAGCGGCGCGAGAAGCAATTCATACCGTTTTTCTCAATCATGCAATAAAGAATGGTATGACGATGGGAATAGTTAATGCAGGCATGATTGGAGTGATAGATGATTTATCAACTGAATTACGAACAGTAGTTGAGGATGTTGTGTTGAATCGAAATGATGAAGCAACTGATCGTATGATTGAAATTGCTGGAACACTTCAGGGGTCAAAGAAAAAAGAAGTAACAAATGATTGGCGAGGCAACAATACAGACCCAGTCCCTGTTGCAAAAAGGATTGAATATGCTCTCATTCATGGCATTACTGAATTTATAACCGAAGATACAGAAGAGGTCCGTCTAGAGATTGAAAAAAATGGAGGCCGACCAATTAATGTGATTGAAGGCCCATTAATGGATGGTATGAATGTCGTAGGCGATCTTTTTGCAGAAGGGAAAATGTTTTTACCGCAAGTTGTGAAATCTGCCCGGGTGATGAAACAGGCTGTTGCTCATCTAATCCCCTATATTGAACAAGAAAAAATTGCAGAAGAAAAAAGAACTGGTATCAAAACAAAATCAAAAGGCAAGATGTTAATTGCAACTGTCAAAGGTGATGTGCATGATATAGGTAAAAATATTGTTTCGGTAGTTTTGCAATGCAATAATTTTGAAGTCGTTAATATGGGTGTGATGATCCCATGTGCAGAAATTTTAGCAAAAGCAAAAGAAGAGAATGTAGATATTATTGGACTATCGGGACTGATTACGCCTTCCCTGGAAGAAATGGCCCATGTTGCATCTGAAATGCAAAGAGATCCTTACTTTAGGTCAGTAAAAATGCCTCTGCTTATAGGTGGTGCAACCACTTCCCGAGCCCATACAGCGGTGAAGATATCACCTAACTATGAAGGTCCAGTAGTGCATGTTCCTGATGCTTCAAGGTCGGTTGCGGTAATGCAGGCTTTGTTATCAAAAGAAACAAAAGAAGACTATGTTGCAAAGCTCCAGGATGATTATGAGTCACTAAGAGAATTACATGGAAAGAAAAAGGGTCGAGAGCTAATACCTATTGAAGAAGCAAGAAAAAATAAATTTAAATTAAATTTCAATCCTGTAAAGCCTAAATTTATTGGTCGGAGACATATAAAAAATATTGATTTAAAAATTTTAGAAAACTACATTGATTGGACTCCCTTTTTTCAAACCTGGGATCTTGCAGGAAAGTATCCAAATATATTAGAAGATAAATTAGTGGGTGAGACTGCGACCCAACTTTATGTTGATGCAAAGAAAATGTTACAAAAGTTGATCGCAGAGCGAAAGTTAAAAGCTAATACAGCTGTTGGTTTTTATAATGCATATTCTCAAAAGGACGATATTCATATTTTATTAGAGAATAATGAAAAATTATTTACTTTCCATACTATGCGACAACAGGATAAAAAACCTGCTATCAATGGAATCCCAAAACCCAATTTGGCACTGGCTGATTTCATATCGCCTGATAAAAACAATATAGACTATATTGGACTCTTTGCGGTGAGCGTAAAAGATGAGAGCGAGTCATATTTGAAGGAATATGAAAAACAAAATGATGATTATCATTCGATTATGTTTAAGGCATTATGTGATCGTTTGGCAGAGGCTTTGGCAGAATACATGCATGAGCGCATCAGAAAAGATTTATGGGGATATGCAGCTGAAGAAAATTATTCAAATCTGGAGTTAATTAAAGAAAAATATACTGGCATAAGACCTGCCCCAGGTTATCCATCATGCCCGGAACACTCTGTAAAAAAAGAAATATTTAAAGCGCTTGCAGTTGATGAGATTGGTATGAGTCTAACTGAGAGCTATGCGATGATTCCAGCATCATCGGTATCAGGTTTTTATTTTGCACATCCTGATGCACAATACTTTGATGTCGGAAAAATTGATGAAGATCAATTAGCAGATTTGTCAGCACGCTTTGATCAAACAATTGATGACATTCGAAGATTGATCGCAACCAATATAAAATAATACTATGCATATCCATATTCTCGGAATTTGTGGCACATTTATGGCAGGAATTGCCACGATTGCAAAACAACTTGGACATAAAGTTACTGGATGTGATCAAAATGTGTATCCGCCCATGTCAACATTTCTTGAATCTCAAGACATTAAAATCATTGAAGGTTATGATGCATCACAAATTGTAATAAATGCAGATTTATACGTAATTGGTAATGTGGTATCAAGAGGCAATCCTTTGATGGAAAAAATTCTTGATAAAAACCTGCAGTTCATATCTGGCCCACAATGGTTGCATGAAAATGTATTAAAAAATAAATGGGTTTTAGCAGTATCTGGAACCCATGGTAAAACAACCACGACATCGATGCTAACTTGGATTCTAGAGGAACAAAATTACAAACCAGATTTTTTAATTGGTGGTATTCCTAAAAATATGGGGGTCAGTGCACGAACTCAAGAAGAATCTAATTTCTTTGTAATTGAGGCTGATGAATATGATACGGCGTTCTTTGATAAACGATCTAAGTTTATTCATTACTATCCAAAAACCTTAGTGATAAACAATATAGAATTTGATCATGCAGATATTTTTGAAAATATTGAACAAATACAAAAACACTTTCATCATTTAGTAAGGCTAGTCCCCTCATCGGGACTTTTAATCACTAATGCACTGGATAAAAATATAGACAAAGTTATTTCAATGGGACATTGGACAGAATCACAAAAATTTAATGATTCAAATGGATGGCACGTTTTAGAAAGATCATTAATGAATAAAAATGATGAAATAGGAAAATTTGAAACAGAATTTTATGGAGAGCATAACTATAGCAATGCATTAGCCGCAATACTAGCTGCCCAGCATGTGGGGGTAAAGCCAGTTGATGCGTTGAAAGCATTATCAAAATTTAGTTTACCTGCAAGAAGATTAGAAAAATTATATGAAGATAAGAATATAGTTATACTGGACGATTTTGCACATCATCCCTCCGCCATTTCGTCGACTCTAAAGACACTTAAAAATGAATATCAAAATAAAAAAATAATGGCTGTCATTGATCCCAGAAGCAACACTATGAAAAGGGGGGATTTAAAAAATGAATTAGTGAATTCATTTTTAGATGCAAATAAAGTCTTTTTTTACAATAAAGATCTAAAGTGGGACCCATATGAAATACTCAGAGATAAAAAGATTTTTATTTATGAAGATATTGAAAAATTATATAAGGCAATTACAGATCAAATGAATAAAGAATGTGTGATTGTATTTATGAGTAATGGAAGTTTTGATGGATTGCAAAAAAAAATAAAAAAATATATAGCGGATGAAAAAAAATAATACTTTTTATAGCATATTTGTCCTCATATCAATATTGATACATGGTTATATTTTTTACTTTATAAAAATTGAAACAGAAAAAAAAACATACGAAGATTTATCAATTGAAATTTTAAATATAGAGCCAGAAGTTAAAGAGGAATCAAATACTCAAAAGCAAGAAATAGCAGAAATAGATAAAAAACAAAGCAAACCAAAAGAGCCAAAAAAAATTAATGCAACAAAACAGTCAGATTTTATTGAGAAAAAAATTGAGGAAAATTTAGAGCAAACAGAAATTAAAAGTATCGAGCAAAAACCAAAGAAAATAATAGATCAACAGGCGATTTTATCCCAAGTAGATCAGTATCTTTATGATAAAAACCAATCAAAAAATAACCGCGAAAAAACAATATCTAATAAAACAACAGAACCGTTATATCGAGATTATTATGAGTTATGGCAAAAAAAAATTGAAAAGATTGGTCGCTTGAATTTTCCATCGATTGCAAGGAAAAATAAAGGCTTTGGTGTGATTGTGATGACTGTATCTTTGAGATCAGATGGCAGTGTTTCGCAGATTGAGATTCATAAATCTTCTGGTTTAATAGAGCTTGACGAGGCTGCAAGAAATATTGTTAAAGTTGCAGAACCGTTTGCTGAATTTCCTATTGAAATGAAAAAAAGTATAGATATTTTACATATTAAGAGAGTATGGCGTTTTGACAAAGGAGATAATATTCTTGAATAATTATTATGAGTTTCATGTATTTATATGCATGAATAAAAGAGATGATGGAAGTCAATGTTGTGCTGATTATGGTTCGGAAAAAATATTTGATTATATGAAGCAAAAAATTAAGTCACTTGAACTTCGAGGAAAGGGAAAAGTTAGAATTAATAAATCAGGTTGTCTTGATAGATGTGCAGAAGGACCGTTAATGGTTGTATATCCAGATGCGGTTTGGTATCGCTATATAGATGAAAATGATATTGACGAGATTATTCAGTCTCACATCATAAACCATCAAGAAGTAACTCGTTTAAAAGTTTAAATGATGATTTAAATAATCTGTAACTTTAGATATTTCCTCTTTAGTAGTCATTTGATTAAAATTTCTATTTTTTTTGCCCCATATACTATTTGGATAAAAACTATCATTAAGAAAGCGGGGAATAATATGCCAATGAAGATGTGGAGTTTGATTTCCAAGTGAGGCTAGATTAATTTTTTCTGGCCGAAAAACTAAAATTAGAGCCTTTTCAACAATTTTTAAAATATTAAATAATTGAGAAAAATCTGTTTCGGACAGATCACTTATTTCTTTAATATGTTTAATAGTCTCTAGGCGACAATAACCTTTGAGCCCTTGATCGTTAACTAAAATAATTCTAAATTGTGTATTATTCCAAAGAATCGGATATGAAGAATCTTGGCATAATGCGCAAGAATCAACAGACATCTAGCATCCTATTTAATGCTAGTTTTGCACTTACAGATACATCCTGCGGAACTTCGATTTGATTAACAACACTATTATTAGATAAATTTTCTAAAACCCAACTTAAATGTTGTGAATCAATTCTGGCCATGGTGGAGCATTCACAAATGATATGAGACATAAATTTTACAGAGATATCTTTTTCTTTCATCTCTTTTGCCAAGCGATTGACTAAATTAAGTTCAGTACCAACCAACCATTTAGAGCCAGGCTCAGCATTTCTAATGGTATTTAAAATAAATTCTGTTGACCCTACAAGATCTGAGTTGCTTGATACCTCAAAAGGACATTCTGGATGAGAGATAACATATCCATTTTTATTTTCTTCCCTAAACTGTTGTATATGTTCTTCTCTGAACATTTGATGAACAGCACAATGACCTTTCCAAAGTAAAATTTTAGCGTTTTTAATTTCTTCTGGTGCTAGTCCACCGTAGGGTTGGTCAGGATCCCAGATTTTCATTTCTTTTAAATTAATGCCCATTTTATAGCCGGTCCATCTCCCTAAATGCTGATCTGGGAAAAAAAGAACTTTAGGTTTTTGCTTAAATGCCCATTCTAAAATTTTCGGTGCATTTGTAGATGTGCAAACTATACCATTATGATTACCACAGAATGCTTTTAAATTTGCTGCTGAATTAATATATGTGATGGGGGTAATTTCCTCATCAAAATTTAAAATCTTATTGATTTCATTATAAGCACGTTCGACTTTTCTTAAGTCAGCCATATCAGCCATCTGACATCCAGCCGCTAAATCTGGCAAGATTGTGACTTGATCTTCTCGGGAAAGCATATTAGCGACTTCTGCCATAAAATGAACGCCAAGAAAAACAATATACTTAGCGTTGAGTGATTGAACGGACTGTGCTAGTTTTAGAGAGTCACCTGTGAAGTCAGCATGATAGTAAACGGAATCATTTTGATAATGATGGCCAAGAATTACTAGGTCAGCACCTAATTTATTTTTAAACTCTTTAATCTTAACTTGGCAATCTTTATCATTTGCTCTTTGAAAGTGATCAAATTTGATAGCTACTTCATTCATATATTTTTTTAAATTCTCTCAAAGCTTTTTTGTTTGTCCATGAAAAAACATTAGTTAATGCTTCGTCAAATGGAACCCATTTAAAAGCTTTGTGTTCATTAGGATTTAATATTATAGGGGTATTATTTTTTAATTGTAAGCCAAAAAGATGTTCAACATTTTTTTTCTGAGATTTTGGATAACGATGTTGCCATTCTTTGAAAATAAGATATTGATTATTTTTAGAAAAATTGAAAAATAAATGTTCATTCACAATAATGCCGGTTTCTTCAAAAACTTCTCTCATAGCCGCATCATCTGGCGCTTCATTTTCTTCTAGACTCCCAGTAACTGATTGCCAATAGTTTTTATTATCTGTTCTTTGTAACAAAAGAATTTGATTAGATGTATTAAAGATAATAACTTGAATTGAAATTGGTTTTTTCAACATTAAATTAGGGGTAGTTTGAAAAATACATTCTCTTTTTCAGCGGGTAATTCAGACACTATTGCGGATGTTAATTTTTTAATTTTATTGAGAATGCGCTGAGTTAATTCCTCAGGCGCTGATGCTCCAGAAGTTAATAGAATATTTTTTTTATCAATAAACCAATTATTTTGAATTAAATCAGGATTATCAATTAAATAGGAACTTACATTATTTTTGATACCAATTTCAAAAAGTCGATTTGAGTTTGAACTATTTTCTGAGCCAACTACAATTAATAAATCATGTTTTTTAATTATATCTATGATTGCATCTTGTCTATTTTGTGTCGCATAACAAATATCTTTTAAATCTGGGCCTTTTATATTTGGATATTTGGTAGTTAAGGCATTGATGATTTCCTTTGTTTCATTCATAGAGAGTGTGGTTTGAGTAACATAGGCAATATTTTCATTAGGGTTAATATTGAGATTAGAAACATCTTGAGCTGATTCAACAAGATACATCTTTTGTTTTTCTTCATCACTAGAAGCTTGACCGAGCGTGCCTTCAACTTCAGGATGATTACGATGCCCAATCATAATTATGAAATACTTATTTTTTAAATATGTGTTCACCTGTGTGTGGACTTTTGTGACAAGTGGACAAGTGGCATCAATAGGAATTAGGTTAAATTTATTGGCATCAGCAGTAATATTTTTTGAAACACCATGGGCACTAAATATAATATGAGAACCTTGAGGAACTGTGGATAAATCCTCAATAAAATGAACCCCTCTTTTTTTCAGATCATCAATAACAAATTTATTATGCACAACCTCATGCTTAACATATATTGGCGCACCATACTTTTCTAAAGCCGCCTCAACAATCTCTATTGCTCTTTCAACACCGGCACAAAATCCCCGAGGATTGGCTAATTGTAATTTTATTTCTATCATAATTAAATTGTATAAATTATTCTTATTATTATAGAATATGCCTCCATATGGACACAGCAACTCTATTAATTACTTGTAAAGATCAAAAGGGAATTGTAGCAACAATTTCAAATTTTCTTTATGAAAATGACGGTAATATTCTTCATTCTGATCAGCATCATGATTCCGATCAAGATATATTTTTTATGAGAATAGAATGGTCTTTAGATAATTTTAAAGTTAAGTTGCATGATTTTGATTCTGCTTTTATGAAAATAAAAGAAAAATATTCAATTCAATACCAATTAACGCAATCCTCTGAAAAGCAACGAGTTGTTGTTTTTGTTTCTCAATATGACCATTGTTTAATTGATTTATTAAATAGGCATAAAAATAATGAATTAAATGGTGAAATTATTGCAGTGATAAGTAATCATAAGATTGCAGAACCCTTATCAAAATTTTATCAAATCCCATTTTATTATTTTGATATTAATAAAGACAACAAAGCTGAAATAGAGGCGAAACAAATAGATTTGTTAAGGAGTCTAAAAGTAGATTTAATTGTTTTGGCCCGTTATATGCAAATTCTTTCAGCAAATTTTGTAGAAATGTATCCACAAAAAATAATTAATATTCATCACTCATTCTTGCCTGCCTTTATTGGAGCAAGACCTTATCATCAGGCTTTTGAAAGAGGTGTAAAAATTATTGGTGCAACAAGTCATTATGTAACCAAAGATCTTGATGAAGGGCCAATAATTGAGCAGGGCATTGAAAGAGTTTCACATCGTGATCAAGTTGAGGATCTTGTAAAAAAAGGAAAAGAACTGGAAAGAGTAGTATTATCTCGAGCTGTAAACTGGCATTTAGATTCTCGTGTTCTATCTTATGGCAATAAAACAATTATTTTTGATTAAGACACGATAATTCATTTTTTATTAAATCTTCAAAACGCTCTCTATGTCTAATAATAGAATAGGAATTACCATCAACCATAATTTCGGCAGCTCTTGGTCTTGTATTGTAATTTGAACTCATTGAAAAACCATATGCGCCGCAATCTAAGATAGCTAATAAGTCATTTTGATTTAAATTCATCGTACGATCTTTGCCTAAAAAATCACCTGTTTCACAAATTGGGCCAACAATATCGAATAACTTGTTTATATTTTGATCAGAATGAGTAAGGTTAATAATTTTATGATAAGCATTATAAAGCGATGGTCTCATGAGGTCATTCATTGCCGAATCAACTATGGCAAAACTTTTAAGTTGATTATCTTTGGTAAATTGTACCTTTGTTAAAAGTATGCCAGCATTACCAATTAATAAACGTCCTGGCTCAAGAATGATTTTCTTGTTAAATGCTCCGAGTGTATTGCGAATAATTTGAGCATACTCTGTCAATGAAGGAATGCTTTCATTCTCATAAGAAATACCTATTCCTCCACCAATATCGATATGCTCTATAAAGATATTTTCGGACTCAAGATTTATAATTAACTCTGCAATAATCTTAAATGCATCATTAAAAGACTGAAAGCTTGTAATTTGTGAACCAATATGACAATCAATACCCTTGATGGAGATATTAGATAAGGAAGCTGCCTGCTTATAGATTTTTAGCGCATCTAATTGATCAATACCAAACTTGTTTTCTTTTAAGCCTGTAGAAATATAAGGGTGTGTTTTGGCATCTACATTTGGGTTAACGCGAATCGATATATTTGCTGTTAGATTTTGATCTTTTGCAATCTTATTAATAAATAATAATTCTTGTTCTGATTCGATATTAAAACAGTGAATCCCATTTCGAAGTCCAATTAATATTTCATCTTCATTTTTACCCACCCCTGAAAAAACAACCTTATTGTTGTCTGCATTAATAGATTGAACTCTTAGAAGCTCACCTCCAGAAACTGTATCAAAGCCAGATCCAAGTTCTGAAAATAATTTGAGAATAGATAGATTCGAATTTGATTTAACAGCAAAACAAATTAAATGGTCTATTCCAGCTAAGGCCTCAGAAAGACGAGCATAATTTTCTAAGATTTGTTTTTTTGAATAAATATAACAAGGGGTGCCAATTTCTTCTGCAATCTTATTTAGATTACAGTCTTCAAGATAAAAATGATTAAATTCTTTAGATAATAAATTACTCATCAACTGTGCCAGATGGCGAATCGTTAGACTCTATATTTCTTTCGGTATTTGGTGTGGAGTCATCTAAAGGATATTGTTTTTCCGGAAGATACAAAGGCCCTTTATGACCGCATGCATTTAAAAATAGAATAAAAATTAGAAATAAGAATTTTTTCATAGAATTATTTTATCATTAAATTGATTTAGGCTTGTCCATGATAGATAAAATAATATAGGCATTTAACAATGCGAAGAAAAGGCTAGCAATTAGAAAAAATGGAAATAGATAGAAAATGGCATTATGTTGAAAAATAAAGAAATGGACTACAAAAAATTGTCCAATTAGATGCCCAACTGCAGAAAAAATGGAAATGGAATAAATACTAAAATATTTTTTGTTTAATAGTTTTGTACCAACATAAAGAAAAAACAGGCTCCCGATCGCTCCAAATAAGGATATAAAGAAAGTTGGGCTAAGAAAATACCCAAGTAAAAGACTCGCAATAAAAACTCTAATTAGAGAAACTAAAACAGCTTCTTTAAAGCCAATATTATAAAGTGTAAATAATATAACAATATTTACGAGGCCTGGTTTTATGCCCACAATAGGAGTAGGAATAAAAAATTCAAAAGTGGAGATCATAATAGCAACGGCACTTAGTTTTGCTATTTGATGTTTGTTAATAATTGGTTGAGTCAAGAGATTCATTAGATTGAAGAATAGTTACTCTTAAATTATTTGGAACGCACAGAATGGTTTGGAAGTTTCGGCTTATCCACCCTTGCATTTGGCAATATTTATTTGGACAATTCGAGTGTTTGACTCTAACTTTACCATTGTTTATTTCAATTGTTATTCCAGGGTACTGTAATTCTTTTATCATCTGTGTGGAGTAGATTTTTTTTTCGCCATTTGCCTCAATTTCTACAAAATTATTTTTTTCAAATTTAAAGTAAATTGAAAAAATATAAATTAGAAGAATTAAAAAACTGAACAATAGAATAAGATCTCCAGTCTTAATAGACTGTAATGGTTTTATATTCATGATCATTAACAAATTTTAACTTTTGATAAAGTGATTTTGAAATAAAAATATTGTGATCATGGTCAGTCACCATGAAATCAGAAATATTTAGTTCTTGAGCTATTTTGTTTGGTTCTTTTGAAAAATATAGGGGTTTAGAGTAAACATCAGACTTAATTCCGGTGTCAACTTTATTTTCAATTAACACTGTTGCAGAACTATAAATGTTATCTGAAGAGCCGGTAAAAGGATTTATAAGATGAGAAAATCTTTTTTCATTTAAAGTAAAGTATTTCTGATAATCACCCGATGTCCCAATCGCAGAACCAGACTTAAGATTAAGTTTTGCTATCAGGCTGGAACTCCAAGGACTTTGAATCGCAATTTCCCAGTTTCGATTTGAAGGTTTACCCAGAGCTAAAATATTGCCTCCAAAATTTATAAGTGCATTTTCAATATGGTAGCTATTTAAGATTTCTTGAATTTTGTCTAATGAATAGCCTTTAATAAAACCACCAAGATCTACTAGAACTTTGTTATTAGATGAGGATATTATTTTTTCTCTATCAGAAAAAGATAATTGGCTTAAAGATGGTTTAGAATTAAGAATATCTTGAATTTCTTTAGGATTGGGTATTTCCCCAGTGATATGATCTTGGTGAAAGCCCCAAAGCTTAATAATTTTACCAATAGCAGGATTAAAAAAATGAAAAGTATGATTCTCATAATCGAGTGCTTTTTGAAGTATTGTTTTTAAAGTTGAGTAATTTTCACTAATTGAAATTCTTTTGTTTTCAAAATTTTGATTTAAATTGTGAATAGCACTTTCATTCCATGGGTGTAATAAATTATTAAGCTCATTTAATTGAGAAACAATTTCTTTTGTAGCGTTCTCAGCAGTATCTTTATCTATATCAAAAAATTTAATTTCAAGAATAGTTCCAAAAATTAATTGCTTATTTTCATAAAAATTATTTTTAGCACAGCTATTAAAGGTGCATAAAAAAATAAAATTAAAGAAGGTCAGTGATAATTTTTTCAGCAAATTGTTTCTTCGATAATTTTTCAATTTCACGGAGACCAGTTGGGCTAGTAATATTAATTTCTGTAAGATAATTTCCAATAATATCAATGCCAACAAATAATAATTTTTCTTTTATAAGTAGCGAATTAATTTTATTAACTATTGCATGATCATGAGGCGACAATTTAAATAGTTTTGGAGAACCCCCTTTGGCAAGATTACCTCGAAAATCATCTTTACTCGGAATTCGTAAGACACCATAAGGTAATGGAATGCCATTTACAATTAAGATGCGTTTATCTCCTTTTATGATTTCAGGAATAAATTTTTGAAAGACAGCTGGAGCGGTATAGTCCTGAGTTAATATTTCAAAAATTGAGTTTTTATTAACATCTTTATTATTAAGTTTAAATATTTTATTGCCCGCCATTTCATCGATGGGTTTGCATACTATATTTTTGTTTTTAAGAAGAAACTTATTAATTTCAATTTTATTTGATGAAATTAATGTTGGAGGTGTAATCTTTTTAAAATTTAGGGTAATTAACTTTTCATTGAAATTCTTTAGCGAAGAGGGCAAATTGACAATTTTTACATGTTTTTCTATAAGCGAAAGTAAGTGGCAAAGGAAAAGATAATCTCGATTAAAAGGTGGATCTTTTCGAATAAAAATTAAGCTAATATCAGTATCTTTTAAGACAACATTATTAGTCAGTTTAAGAGTTAGACGTTTTGAACTGGTAACTTGTTTTGCTAAGCATTTTAATCGGTTGTTATCATAAGTAAAATTCTGTTGTTGGCAGATATATGTTTGAAGTTTTAAATTTAAGCAAGCATCAATAAGTCGTAGACTAGTATCCTTTAACGGATTTAAATCTGAAAGATTATCTAAAATAAATAAAATTTTCATAACTCACACTCATTTGCTGCTGCTAATATCGCTAGTCGAGCAATGACCCCATACACATAAAACCGATTAGGAATGTCATTTGGATTTCTCCCTTGGTCTGGCATCAAGCATGATGTTTCAAAAGGTATCGGTAAAAAATGCATTCCAGGAGAATTCAAGTTCTCATCTTTTTCTTTACTTGTATGGACTCTATAAAAACCACCAATCACAAATTTATCTATTGTATAAACTACCGGCTCAGAAACCGCGTTATTAATTAGCTCTTCTGTATGAATACCCTCTTGAATAATGAGATTTTTAACTTCTTGCCCATCTTTTATTTTTGATAATTTATTTCTTTTTTTTCTATTGAGCTCTTCAATCTCAGCACCACTTTTGACAGTTATAATTCCCATTCCGTAGGTACCTGAATCTGCTTTGATTACAACATACGGTTCATGAGTAATGCTATATTCTTTATATTTAAGTTTAATTTTTTCAATTAAATTGTCGACAATAAGTTTAATTTTGTTTTGATCCTGCGGATTATTAATATCGATACCACTGATAGATTCAAAAAATGGATTAATAAGCCAAGGATCAATTGATAGAAATTCTGAGAATTTATTTGCTATGCTGTTATAGATTTTAAAATGGTTTGATTTTCTTCGATTAAACCAACCAGCTAGTATATTTGGAACGACATACTGATCAATATTTACTAAGATTTCAGGTTTGCCCGCCGATAAATCATTATTAAGTAAAATTGCACAAGGTCTAAATTCCTGATTCTGTTTTTTGATGTAAACTTTATTGCCTTTTTTTTCTAAAGGGTAAATCACTAAAGGATTTTCTTCGTTAATATCAAATTCGGTAATGTCCTTGTTTTCTAAACTGGCTAATTCAACTTCAAGACCTGCATTACTGAGAGTTTTACTTAGAAAAAATATATTCTTTAAATAAAAAATATTTCTTGAATGATTTTCAGGAATGATGATTATTTTTGATGCTTCAGGACAAATTTTTTCAATTGCAATGGAAATAGCTTGAATTGCAAGTGGTTCAAATTGCGGGTTAAGGTTATTAAACCCAGCTGGGAAAAGATTTGTATCAACTGGAGAAATTTTAAAACCAGAATTTCTCAAGTCAACAGAGCCATAAAATGGAGCATCAATTTCTCTCCAGCAAGTTCTAAACCAATGTTCAATTTCAGTTGATTTGCTAATAATGAGTTTTTCTAGTTTAAAAAACTCAGAGTTAATGGGGGTAATGAGATCAGGGGTCATCTTAAATGTTTACTTTGTAAATCGGCATGATAGCTACTTCTAACAAATGGTGCAGAGGCTATAGAAGAAAAACCAATTTTTGTTGCAAGATTATTTACCTTTTCAAAATATTCTGGAGATAGATATTCTTTTACTGGTAAGTGAAATTGAGAGGGTTGTAAATATTGACCAACAGTAACCATGCTGACCCCGTGTTTTTTCAGATCAATAAGAGTTTCTTCAACTTCATTAAAATTTTCACCAAGCCCAACCATAATGCCTGACTTTGTTGGTATGGTTTCGTTTAATAAATGAAAATTATGAAGTAAATTTAAAGACAATTGATAATCAGATCCTGGCCTCACTTCTCTGTATAGTCTGGGGACAGTTTCGATGTTGTGATTAAATACATCAGGTGGATTGTCTGTAAGAATTTTAAGGGCAATTTCTTCTCTTCCTCGAAAATCAGGGACTAGGATTTCAATTTTTGTTTTTGGATTTAAGTCACGTATTTCATTAATGCAGCTTGCAAAATGGCTAGCACCTGCGTCACGAAGATCATCGCGATCAACACTGGTAATAACCACATATGAAAGACTTAAAGTATGAATAGATTGAGCTAATTTTTTTGGTTCATTATCATCAAGTTTATTAGGTCTGCCATGAGAAACATCACAAAATGGACAGCGTCGAGTACAAATATCACCCATAATCATAAATGTTGCAGTACCATTACTAAAACATTCCCCTATATTTGGACAGCTAGCCTCTTCGCAAACAGTATGTAAATTATTTTCTTGTATAAGTTTTTTAACTTCATAAAATTTGCCTGAACGAGGGAGTTCAATTTTGATCCAGTTGGGTTTTTTAATTTTAGGATGGGCAAGTATCTTAATAGGATTTCTTGAGACTTTTTCCTCGTGAGATATTTTTGTTCCAGGCAATTTCATAAATTTTGTAATTTATTAATGAGTAATGTTGCTATTTTATCAGCAACTTCAATTGTATCTTTATTTATTCCAAAATCTGTTAATTGGCACATTTCAAGTCCTTGATAACCACAAGGATCAATAGCTTCAAATGGTGTTAAATCCATATTGTTATTAAAACTTAAACCATGATAAACAATATTTTTTCTAAGCCGTAATCCAATAGAAGCTATTTTTCTATTTTCAATATAGATGCCAGGTGCATTTTTGACACGATGTCCTGATAAATCAAATTCTTTAAGAAAGTCAATAATAGAATCTTCAATTAGTGAAACATAAGAGTTAATGTTGAGTTTTAATCTTTGAAGATTTATTAATGTATAAATGATAGATTGACCCGGGCCATGGTAAGTAATCTTGCCCCCTCTATTAGAATAAATAATTGGAATGTCATTTTGGGGGAGTCTTAACCCTACTTTATTAAGCCCCACGGAATAAACTGATTGATGTTCAAGTAACCAAAATTGATCGTCAATAAAATCATCAGTAACCAGCGTTTTCATTTGCTGATAGGTATCAGCATAGTTTTGAGAATTTAAAACAATTTTTTTCATTTTGATTAAAGAACAAACTTAGTGTCTGGATGAGTGCTCAAAGATGAGTAGATATGATCAAGGTCTTCTTTATTAGTCACATATACAGTACAAGTTAGACTTGTGTACTTATCGTCTTTACTATAATTCGTTTCGATTTTTGTATTGGTAAAAGTTTTATCCTTGACCTGAATAATTTCGATAACATTATTGATGAAATGATCGTGCGTATTACCTATAACCTTAATGATAAAGTCACAGGGAAAATCAATCAAACTCTCTTCTTTTTTTTCACTCATGTTCTTTAACAATGACAGTAATTTTATATTCTTTATTAATTTGCTCCATCAATTCATTTAACTTCTCATCATCTGTCAATGGACCAATAAGAACACGATAAAGACCTGCTTCATTCACAATTTTAAGCAGGTACCCTTCGCTGCTTAATAAGTTAGAAATTTTGTCTTTCATTAGGTTGGCATTATTAAAAAGTTTAAATGCACCAGCCTGGATGAATTTACCATTACTCGATGATGTTTTTTGATTATTATTAGGATCAATTAATTCTACTGAGACTTTTTCACTCCCTTTATCGATAATCTCTAATTTGTGAGCAGCAACATAAGATAAGTCAATTATTCGACCTCTCAGAAAGGGACCACGATCATTAAGCCTTACGATAACTTCTTTATTGTTTACAAGATTTTTGACTTTAACATAACTTGGTAATGGTAAAGTGGGATGTGCACCGCTCATTTTATACATGTCATAAACTTCTCCAATTGATGTTTTGCGGCCATGATATTTTTTTCCATACCAAGAAGCATATCCCTCTTCATAAAAAGGTTGAATTTGAGTCAATGGAGTATATTCATTATCAAGTGCTTTATATGGCTTATTAGCATTTTTATTTAAAGGCTCATCAATAGGGATTGCATTTTCTACTGAATCGAGATCGACTGTAATTTCTTTATGAGGACCATCATCCTCGTAATATTTTCCATCATTTTTATAGACAGGAGTTGGAGATTGACACCCAAATAATAAAATAAAAAAAATAGAGATAAAAAATTTCATCAGTCTGCTATAAGAGTTTTATTAAGATTTAAGTTGTTGATTAAACCAAAAAAAATAAAATTAGTCAGTAAAGCTGACCCACCGTAACTAATAAAGGGAAGTGGGACTCCAACTATTGGAAAAATTCCGATTACCATACCTATATTAATGATTAGACCAATTGAAAAGATCATAACATAGCTTAAAGAAAGTATTCGATTAAAGTCAGAATGCATGGCTATAGATAATTTAAAAGCTTTAAAAATAAAAAAATAGTATAGAGAAAGTAATAATAAAATTCCTATAAACCCAAATTGCTCTGCATAAACTGCAAATATAAAATCAGTATGTGTCTCTGGAAGAAAATCTAGCGAGGTTTGAGTGCCCTGCAAAAAACCTTTACCAGTTAAACCCCCAGAACCAACCGCAATTTTAGCTTGTATGGCATGGTATCCTGCGGTGAGGCTATTTTCATCAGGATTGAATAAATTAAGTATCCTATTCTTTTGATATTCTTTGAGATGATTCCAAAGAAAAGGACTCAGAAATACAAACCCAATGAACGCATAGATCAAATTTTTTATTTTATAGCCTGTGAATATGATAACTAATAAACCAATACTTAAGATGATCAGACTGGTCCCTAGGTCTGGTTGTTTTAAAATAATGGTAAAGGGAATTAAGGTTACAGAAAATGTAATCAGATGAATCTTGTTAGTTATATTTTTTTTATGAGATTCGTAAATTTTTGCTAATAAGATAGGTAAGCATAATTTAATAAGCTCAGATGTTTGCAGATGTAAAAAACCAAAATCTATCCATCGTTTTGATCCATTTATGGAGATACCAAGAGGAATAGTAAGTAACAAAAAAACAATTGCAACAACATAACAAAAATAGGCATGCTTTATAATCAGACGAATATTGATTATAGTTAGTAAGAAGTAAATCACAAACCCTAAAAATATGAAAATGAGTTGTTTAAAAAAGAAAGGACTAAAGCCATTTTCTGAAGCAAAAATAAGCATTAAACTTATTAGGCTGAAGCATATGATTGATCTGGTAATGTTACGATCTGTATTTTTATAAAAATACTTAATGAGTTGCATAGTTCAGATCACCTTCAAAATAAGAGTCGACCAGGTTTTTGGCAATTGGTGCTGCAGCGCTACTGCCATGACCACCATTTTCAATCACCACTGCAATACTAATTTTAGGATTTTCTGCAGGAGCATAACCGATAAATAAAGCATGATCTCGTTTATTTTCAGGAATTAGGTTTTCATTATACTCTTCATTCGATTTTAAAGAAAAAACTTGAGCTGTCCCCGTCTTGCCAGCTAAATTATATTTATTTCTGCCATTAATAGAACCAAAAGTCCCTCCTGCTTTAGTAACACGTTCCATACCTTGCATGATAATTTGTAAATTTTCTGGAACAAATTGCTTTTTAATATTTTGGCTCAAAGGTATATTTTTATTTAAATGAAGCTGTGGGCTTATATTTCCATTAGAAAGTAATTGATTGAGAGCATTTACTAACTGAGCTGGAGTAATCAATGAATCTCCTTGGCCAATCGAGGTGTTAACCGTTTCATAAAGTTTCCAATTTTTTTTTAGAAAAGGATTCGGTAGATTTCCTTTTTTTTCATGAGGCATATCAATATTCGTATTCGATCCAAAACCAATACTTGAAAGTGTTTTAAAAATATTTTCAATACCAATTTTTAGGCCTAGATCATAAAAAAATGTATCGCATGATACCGCAATGGCGTCAATAATATTGACATGACCATGACCCCCTTTTTTCCAATCTTTAAAAATTTTTTTTGAGTTTTTTAACTGAAAAAACCCTGGGTCATTTATATAGTATTCTGTATCAACGATATGATTTTCTAATGCAGAAAGTGCTATAAATGGTTTTATTGTAGATCCAGGTGGATAGAGGCCATTAATGACTCTGTCTAACATAGGTTTATCATCAGCATTATTCAATAAATTCCAATTGCTTTGATCAATGCCATTTACGAAAAGATTAGGATTGAAACTTGGTTGGCTTGCATAGACCAAAACCTCTCCAGTTTGAATTTCAGACATAATTACAGCACCCTTTTTATTTTGTAATAACTCATTTGCTTTTAATTGCAAAGGTAGGCTTATAGTTAAAGAAATATTTTCACCTTGTAAAGGAGCCTTGGTTTTTATGGTTCGTAATGCAAATCCGAATGAGTTAACCATAACTTCTTTTTGACCTGGTTGTCCACTGAGTTGCAACTCATAGAAATTTTCAATACCCTTTTTCCCTATATGTGTAGATCCAAAATACTTTTGAGATAAAGCATTTTGGGTGATAAAAGTTATATCATCATTATTGATACGATTAATGTAGCCAATGAGATGTGCAAATTGTTCAGCGAATGGGTAAAAACGATTAAATTTTTCTACCAGAAAAATATCACTAAGAATAAATTGATTTGCTAGAAATTCGCTCATTTCTTGTTCAGAAATATTAAATTTGATGGGGTAGCTTAATCTTTTGATACCTTGTGAGTAAGACTTAAAAAAATTTTTTTCATCTTCTTCACTAATATTTATATACCTTTTCGCATTAGAAACTATTTCTAAAATTTGTTTATAAGATTTATTATGAGTATTAATTTCCAAGTTAAAGCTCAGTTTATTGGTCGCCAATATTTCACCGTTACGATCCAAAATTAAGCCTCTTGATGCAATATCCGGAAGGACCTTGATAGAGTTATTATTTGCTTTTTCCTCATATATATCTTGATAAATTATTTGAAGAAAAAATAGTCTGATACAAATTAAAAGAAAAAAAAATGAAATTAATATGAAAATAAAATATGCTCGCCGATTAAATAAATATTTATTTAGCATTTTTTCTTAGAACAAATAGGTATATTAAGTAATATAAAAAAGAAAAAAGCATTGCAGAAAAATCTATTTCAAGAAGTGGATTTAGCAAATAAAAATAAATGAGTAAGATTAAAAAATATAAAAAACAAGAAATTATTTGATTAAAAATCCCTCTGAATTGAAAATATTTATTTATAAAATTTAAAAAAAATTGATATATAAATAAGATTATTGCAGATGTACCCATTAATAAACCTAGAGTCAGGTCAAATATAAATGAAATTAGAATTGTTAAAAATAGTTTATTAAAATAATTGAATAAAAAAAATAAGATAGTTATAAAAAAAAATTTCTCACCAATAGCAATGCTTGGAAAAAATAAAAACTGCAAGGTTAAACCTAATATTAAAAAATATTTTTCTTGTCTATTCATTTTAAAATAAAAACATAAGGACTATCATTTATTGATGCTGAGGGTTTCAGATCAATGCTTTTATAACCTGTATTAATGGAATCGCTAATATTTATAATTTTTCCAATACTAAATCCTGATGCCATATTTTTGGTACCTGAAGTTACCAAAATATCATCAAGATTAATTGAATCTTCATCTGACATATGTTGAATGATTAATTTATTTTTACCATTTCCATGAATAATAAAATGTTTTGGATTGGAATTATTTGTAATATAGCCACTAACAAAAAATCTTTTATGGGTGATTAGTCTGAGGATAGAGGTGCGTTCATTGACAATAAAAATTTGACCTAATAATCCATTTGGATTGATAACAATTGAGCCACTCTGAATGCCATCTATACTTCCTTTGTTTAAAGTGACGTCATTGCTTGAGATATTATTGATAAAAATAGGTTCTGCAAAGACTCCTTCAGTTCTATTTTCCATTCTAAGATTTAAAAATTGATTTAATTCATTAATTTTTTCTATGAATGAGTCAGTGGATTGTAATTGATTTTTGAGTGTTAAATTTTCAATTAATAATTGCTCATTCTTTTTTTCTAATTCTAATTTGCTCTGATACAACAATGACAGGAATGAAATCTGATCAGAGCCAAAGCTGAATAGATCATTAAGAAAAATAGGAATTTGGTTAAAAAAAGATCGTGGGGTAGATGTGAAGTTATATTTAAGGTCTAAAGTTCTGACAAAAAATAATATAAAGATGATTGTTAAAAATTGAGTAGAAGAATATTTTCTGTGAGCGAACGAGAGCTTTCTTGATCTAACCATTAATCATATGCAAAAGCATTTTTAAATTTATCAATTGAGTCAAGTGTTTTACCGCAGCCTTTAACAACACATAAGAGTGGTTCTTCTGCCACAATAACTGGAATTCCAGTCTCTTCCATTAAGAGTCTATCTAAATTATTTAGAAGAGCACCACCTCCTGTTAGCACCATACCATTTTCCGCTATATCGGCACCAAGCTCTGGCGGAGTTTGTTCTAAAGCATTTTTTACTGAAGATACAATCGCATTTAATGGTTCAGATAAGGCTTCTAAGACCTCATTGCTGGTTATTTTTATTTTTCTTGGCAATCCTTCTGACATGCTTCTACCAGTAATTTCCATTTCTTGTAACTCATTTACAGGGAAGGCCGTTCCGATTTGTTTTTTTATTCTTTCAGCAGTAGGTTCAGAAATCATCAAGCCATAATTTTTTCGCATGTAATCAATAATCGCAAGATCAATTTTATCTCCACCCACACGTTCTGAAAATGCATATACGATACCGCCTAGAGAGGTTACCCCAACCTCAGTTGTCCCCCCGCCGATATCAATTACCATTGATCCAGTTGGGTCATTAACAGGAAGGCCAGCGCCAATAGCAGCTGCCATAGGCTCTTCAATAAGAAATACTTGTTTTGCTCCAGCTCTTTCAGCAGATTCTCTGATGGCTCTTCTTTCCACTTGAGTAGCACCATATGGAACACAAATGACAATTCTTGGTGCAGGTGAGAACCAGCTTGAGGAATAAACCTGATTAATAAAATATTTAATCATTTCTTCTGTAATATTAAAATCAGCAATTACACCATCTTTCATTGGTCTTACAGCATTAATGTTTTGCGGCGCTCTGCCCAACATTGTTTTTGCTTCACGACCAACAGCGAGAAGATTCTTTTTGGAAAATGGGCCCGCAGGACCCTCTTGATATTGCATAGCAACTACTGAAGGTTCATCGAGAACGATACCCTTTCCTTTAACGTAAATTAATGTATTAGCAGTGCCAAGGTCAATGGCGATATCGTTTTCAGTAAATTTTGATGCAAACTTCTTAAATAGTTGGTTGGGCATAACTTTTTCTCTTCAGTTTAAGGACATGTATAATAGTCACTTTGGGCATTATAACTTAGACTTATGGCATTATCATTAGAAGACATAAAAAAAATTAGTCAATTAGCAAAAATAAATATCAATCCAGAGCAAGAAGAAATTGTTTTGAAAAAATTAAAAAATATTCTTAATCTTGTAGAAAAAATGCAAAGTATTGATACAGAAGGGGTTGAGCCTATGTCACATGCATTAGATATTTCTCAGCCACTGCGTGAGGATAAAGCTATGCCTTCATTGAATAAAGAAAAATATTTAAAGCTTAGTGCAAAATCCAATGAGGATTATTTTATTGTGCCTCAAGTCATTGAATAAAAATGTTCAAATTAACCCTAAAACAATTATCGGATAAATTACAAAACTCTGAAATTTCAAGTCAAGAGTTATCGACATACTTCCTAAAGCGTATTCAAGAAAAAAATGCGGCAATCAATGCTTTTATAACAATAGACGAAGAAAAAACAATTCAGCAGGCTAAGGTGGCAGATCAATTGTTATCCAAAGGTGACTCCCATGTCTTGACTGGCATCCCCATTGCTCAGAAAGATATATTTTGTGCATCTGGCTGGAAAACAAGCTGTGCTTCAAAAATGCTGGATAATTTCATTTCTCCCTACGATGCTAAAGTGATTGAGAATTTTAATGCTATTGGTGCAGTGAATTTGGGTAAGACCAATATGGATGAATTTGCCATGGGCTCTTCAAATGAAACTTCTTACTATGGAACAGTTAAAAATCCTTGGAATTTGGAATATGTTCCCGGCGGAAGCTCAGGTGGAAGTGCTGCTGCAGTAGCAGCAGGTATGGCCCCGGCAGCAAGCGCAACTGATACAGGTGGCTCAATTAGACAACCGGCATCTTTATGTGGACTCACTGGATTGAAACCCACCTATGGTTTGGTATCTCGATATGGCATGATTGCATTTGCATCAAGTTTGGATCAAGCAGGACCAATTGCTAAAACCGCTGAAGACTGCGCTTTATTGTTAAATGTAATGGCAGGACATGATAGTCGAGATTCAACAAGCGTTGATCGAGAAAAAGAGAATTATTTAGAAAAAATTGATTTAGAACTAAAAGGAAAAGTTATCGGTCTGCCTGTTGAGTTTTTCAATGCCGATCTTAATCATGAAATTAAAGAAAAATTAAATGCAGTGATTGAAGTATATAAAGATCTTGGTGTTATATTCAAAGAGATATCGCTTAAAAATTCTGATTTATCTATTCCGGTTTATTATGTTATCGCGCCTGCAGAAGCTTCAAGTAATTTATCCAGATATGATGGTGTTCGCTATGGTTATAGGGCAGAAAACTATCATGATTTACAGGATATGTATTGCAAAACTCGCGAGGAAGGTTTTGGAGAAGAAGTTAAGAGAAGGATATTAATAGGTACCTATGTTTTAAGTGCAGGTTATTATGATGCTTACTATCTTAAAGCTCAAAAAATAAGAAGGTTGATTGCAGAGGATTTTAAAAATGCGTTTCAGGAATGTGATTTAATTCTTGCTCCATCATCACCAACTTCGGCTTTTAAGATTGGAGATAAGACAGAGGATCCAGTAGCGATGTATATGCAAGACATGTACACCATTTCTACAAATTTAGCTGGTTTGCCAGCAATCAGCAATCCCGCAGGATTTTTAAATAATATGCCAATTGGATTTCAGTTAATTGGAAATTATTTTGAGGAAAGTAAAATCTTAAATTTTTCTCATCAGTATCAGCTCCGAACTAATTGGCATAAAGAAATTTCACCTGGAGCGCTATGATGGATTGGGATATTGTTATTGGTATTGAAACACATGTTCAGCTCCAAACGAAAAGTAAAATTTTCTCGAACGCCTCAACAGAATTTGGAAAACCAGCAAATGAGAATGCATGTTTAATTAGTTTGGCATACCCAGGCACATTACCCGTTTTAAATAAAGCTGCAGTGCAAAAAGCAATTAAATTTGGTATTGCAGTCAATGCAGAAATTGCTCATAAATCTGTCTTTGCAAGAAAAAACTATTTTTATCCTGATTTGCCAAAAGGTTATCAAATTAGTCAATTTGAGTTGCCGATAGTTAATCACGGTCAGCTTGAAATTGAAACAAAAGCTCAGAAAAAAAGTATACGAATCTTAAGAGCCCATTTAGAAGAAGATGCTGGTAAATCTGTACATGGTATTGAGGGCAAATCAACTGGAATTGATTTAAATCGAGCTGGTACGCCATTATTAGAAATTGTCACCGAACCGGATATGAATTCAGCTGAGGAAGCAATTGCTTATGCTAAGAAATTACACTCTTTAGTTCAATGGATTGGTATTTGTGATGGCAATATGCAAGAAGGTAGTTTTCGTTGTGATGTAAATGTTTCCGTTAAACCTAAGGGGTCTGATAAATTAGGGACTCGTCGAGAAATAAAAAATCTTAATTCGTTTAAATTTATGGAGCAAGCGATTAACTTCGAGGTTAATTGGCAAATTGAACAGCTTGAAGACGGACAAAAAATTCAGCAATCAACTGTTTTATTTAATCCCGAGACGGGAGAAACTCGCGCGATGAGGTCAAAAGAGGAAGCCAATGATTATCGATATTTTCCTGATCCAGATTTATTACCACTCGAAGTAACTGATGGTGATATAGAAAAAATTAAAAATGAGATTGGTAAGTTGCCTCAGGTTGTGTATAAAGAATTAATTTCAGATTATGGACTTTCAGATCAAGATGCTGGATTGTTGGTTTCAAGTAAGGCTACTTATGATTATTTTGCAACACTGATTGAATATAAAATTGATCCAAAACTCACAGCAAATTGGATCGTTGGAAATTTATATGCCAAATTAAATGAAAATGAGCTCACTATTCATGATAATCCCATTAAAAAAGAGAGTTTTGCTAAATTGATTGAGCGAATTGCTGATAAGACAATTTCCAATAATGCAGCAAAAAAAGTTTTTGATATCCTGTGGCAACAAAATAAAAATAATGTTGATGAGATAATTGAAGACTTGGGTCTAAAACAGGTGAATGACACATCAGCAATAGAACCTTTTATTGATGAAGTGATTCAACAAAATCCAGATATGATTGCACAATATAAAGATGGAAAAGATAAGGCATTTAACGCGCTCGTGGGGCAGGTAATGAAGTTATCGAAAGGTAAAGCTAATCCTGGTCAGGTTAGTGAAATTTTAAGAAATAAGATTAACGCCTTATAACGCCATATTTAGTTTGATAATCCAGCATTTTATTTAAAACATCTGTTTGATCTCTTTTTTGTTTTAAGTATTTAATAATATCTTCTAGTGAAATTAATGAGAAGACTGGAATTTGATAATTTTCTTTTATTTCCTCAATCGCACTTAAATCAGTTTTACCCTTTTCTTGTCGATCTATTGCAACAAAAACTGCAACAGGGTTCCCGCCATATGCTTTAATAATGTCTATTGATTCATTTATAGATGTTCCAGCAGAAATAACATCATCAATGATGATTACATTCCCTTTTATTGGATGCCCAATAATATTGCCACCTTCCCCATGAGTCTTATGTTCTTTGCGATTAAAAGCGAATGGAACAGATTTATTTTGTTTTGCCATAGCGATAGAAATGCTGCTGACTAAAGTAATCCCTTTATACGCTGGGCCATATAAAATATCGTAATTTATTTGTGAGGATTCAATTAGTACTTTATAAAATTCACCAATCTTTTGAAGACTGTTTCCAGTATTAATAAGGCCAAGATTAAAAAAATAAGGACTATTGCGCCCAGCTTTTGTTTTGAAATTACCGAATTGAAGAATATTCTGTGATAGGGTAAATTCAATAAAATTATTTTTATTTAACATGTATGAGAATTATATCAATAAATTTAAATGGAATAAGATCCGCAGATAGAAAAGGCTTTTATGGATGGCTCAAAACAACATCGGCAGATTTTATCTGTTTGCAGGAGTTAAAGGCTCAGGAAAAAGATATGCTTGATTACATGTTGAACCCCGAAGGTTATCAAGGATTTTTTTCTTATGCTCAAAAATCTGGTTATAGTGGTGTAGGGATTTATAGTAAACAAAAACCTCTAAATGTAGTGAATGATATTGGTTTATCTGAATTTTTAAGCGAGGGTCGCTACATAGAAATTCAAACAAAAAAGATATCAATTATTTCAACTTATTTTCCATCAGGATCAAGCGGTAAAGAGCGACAAGAATTCAAAATGCTTTGTTTAGAAAAAATAAAACCGATTTTAAAAGAGAAGTTGATTCAAAATGAAAATATTATTTTATGTGGGGATTTAAATATTGCGCATCAGGAAATTGATCTAAAGAACTATCAGGGCAATAAAAATAATTCTGGTTTTTTACCTGAAGAAAGATCATGGATTGATGATTTATTTAAAAAAATTGGCTGGTATGATGCTTACAGAATCATTTATCCAGAAGTAGCAGGTGACTCATATACTTGGTGGAGCAATCGGGGCAGAGCTTGGGATAATAATGTTGGATGGCGAATTGATTATCAAATCATTAGTGAGAATCTTGTGGATAAAATATTAGAAGCCAATGTCTATAAAACGCAAAGATTTAGCGACCACGCACCTTTAATTATTGATTATGATTTTGAATTATAAGGTGCAATAGATTTTAGCAATAAAATTCCAGGTATAGCCAACAAAAAACAAACATAGAAAAAATTAGTCCATCCAATAGATTCAACAATAAATCCTGTAGAAGCATTGGTTATAGACCTTGGAATTGATGCGAGACTTGTAAATAGTGCAAATTGTGTTGCTGTATATTTAGGATTTGTTGTTTTGGCAATATAAGAAACAAAAACTGTGGTGCCCAATCCAACAGCAAAGGCTTCAAAGCCAACAGTAAAGCCGAGAATTAAAAGATTTTTTTCTGCTATTGATAGATAGGCAAAGGGAAGAATTGCAAACATCTGTAAAAAACCAAAAATCCATAAAGCTTTATTAATTCCTAGTCTGATCATCCATATACCCCCTATGATTCCGCCGACTACACTTGACCATAAGCCGGCATTTTTTGCAATCAAACCTATTTCTGTCATAGAGAAATTCATGTCGATATAAAAAGGAGTTGCAAGGGAAGTTGCCATACTATCTCCCAATTTATAAAGGAAGATAAATAAAAGAATACTGATTGCATGTTTATATCCATATTGTTTAAAAAATTCTTGAAAAGGTTTGAGCATGGAATTTCTAAGGGTTAAATTGGATTTAAATCTTAGGACAGGTTCCCTAACCCATAATGTCATGCCAATGCCCACAAACATAAACATTGCTGTGACTATAAAAACCAATTGCCAATTAAATTGATCAGCAAGTATTAGTGAGAGTGATCCAGGAATTAAGCTGGAAATTTTATATGAGTTAACATGAATTGCATTACCCAAGCCTAATTCATGATCCAGAAGAATTTCTCGTCTTAGAGCATCAATAACGATATCTTGACTTGCGCTAAAAAAAGCAATAAGCGTTGAAAGTATAACTATTGTCAGTAATTCAGTTTTGGGGGCGAATTGACCAACAAACCCTACACTGAATAAAAGTAAAATTTGGAAAATGAGTAGCCAGCTTTTTCTTCTGCCGAATTTAAATGAATAATGATCAAAGATCGGTGCCCATATAAATTTCCAAGTATAAGGGATTTGTATAAGTGAAAATAAGCCAATTACCTTAAGGTCAATGTTTTCAATTCTTAACCATGCGGGAATAAGACTTAGTAAAATAAATAAAGGAAGACCCGAAGAAAAACCTGCTAGCAAGCAGACGCCCATTTTTTTGGTAAATATAACTTGCCTGAGGCTATTCATTTATTTTGTTATTTTAAAGAGCGCTAATGAAGCAAAAAAATTTGGTGCTAAAGAAATCTTTTGATTATTAGTTAAAAAAAGTTGCTGATGAATTTTGTATTTTTTTCTAGAACACAACTCTTTGAAATCATTAATGGTACATAGGTGAACATTTGGTGTATTGTACCATTCGTAAGGAAGCTCTTTTGAGACTGGCATTTTTCCGTTGATAATTTGTAATCTATTTTTCCAGTATCCAAAATTAGGAAAAGTAACAATGATGTTTTTACCGACTCTATGCATTTCCGCTAAAATTTTTTCAATATGGACAATTGATTGAAGCGTTTGAGACAGAATAACAAAATCAAACATATTATCGGTAAATATAGAAAGACCATCTTCTAGATTCATTTGCAGGGTGTTAACTTTGTTACCAATAGATTTTTCCATATTCTGATCTGAAATTTCAACTCCATAACCTTTGGCATCTTTTTCTTTTTTAAGATATTTCATTAATGCACCATCTCCGCTGCCCAGGTCGAGAATGTTAGAACCAGATGGAATCCATTGAGCAATAGTAATGAAGTCTAATCTAATCATTTATGTATTTAAGTACCTTTTTATAATTGAGTGATAATGATGATCATCAAGTAAGAACGCATCATGTCCTGCATCAGCTTGGATTTCTAAATACGATACATTAATTTTATTATGTAACAAGGCTTTTACGATTTCTTTAGATCGATCTGGAGAAAATCGCCAATCACTGGAAAAAGATACAACTAAGTAGTCTGAAGAAACATTTTTAAAAATAGAATTTAAATTCTTCTTATGTGTATACTCGAGATCAAAATAGTCCAATGCTTTTGTCATGCGTAGGTACGTATTTGCATCAAACTCATTCGCAAATTTATCACCTTGGTAATTTAGGTAGGACTCAACTTCAAAATCATTATTAAATGAATAAGAAAACTTATTACTTTTTAATTTTCTGCCAAATTTTTTACCCATAGAATCATTTGATAGGTAAGTAATGTGCCCTAACATTCTTGCTAAACGAAGACCAATCTTGGGTTTCTTATTGTTTAAATAATAATCGCCGTTATTAAAGTCTTTATCAGTAATAATTGATTGCCTAGCTACTTCATTAAATGCAATGTTTTGAGCAGTAAGATTTGGAGCCGCTGCAATACATAAAACTTTTTTCACCATATTGGGGAAATCAATAGACCACTGAATGGCTTGCATACCACCCAGGCTGCCACCAACGATAGCATATAATTTTTTAATACCCAAAAAATCAATAAGCGCTTTTTGAGAGGCAACCCAATCTTTTACTGTCACTATGGGAAATTTTGATCCCCAAACTTTATTGGTGGAGGGGTTTTTTGTTTTTGGTCCTGTACTTCCATCATTACCACCTAAGTTATTGACGCCAATGACAAAAAATTTTTTTGTATCAATTGCTTTGTTGGGACCCACCATATTATCCCACCAACCAGGGTACTTATCAGTTGCTTTATATTTTCCCGCTATATGATGATTTCCTGATAAGGCATGTGGAATTAAAATAGCATTATCTTTATTTTTATTTAATGAGCCATAGGTTTCATAGATTAGATGAAAGGAATTAATAGTTTTTCCTGATTCTAATTTTAATGCTTTTTCTGAATGAAAAGTTTTAGCCTTAACTATTCCAACTGAATTTATCATTTTAGAGAATTAATATTTTCCTTTTGTAATACGATCGTTACCACTTAAGTCTTTAATAGTTTCAATGTTCTGAAAATTATTTTTTAAAAAAATGTTTTGTACTTCTTTAGCTTGATTATAACCATGTTCAATATATAAGTAGCCGTTTTTTTTGAGGAATATTTTAGATGCAAAGACTATCTTACGAATGTCAGATAATCCTCCCGACTTTGATATCAGTGCAGATTTTGGTTCATGGCTAAGAAATTTTAAATGTGGATCATTTGGTTTTATATACGGAGGATTAGAGACAATAAAGTCAAATTTTTCTATGGGTAAATTTTTAAACCAATTACTTTCTATTAATTGCGCGTTATTAATTTGATGCCTTCTAATATTTTTTGCTGTAACTACTAAAGCTCTTTTTGATTTATCAATAAGAATAATTTGCTTTGGTTTTAATTCAAGAGCAAGTGTAATGCCGATATTGCCAGTTCCACATCCTAGATCAACGAATTTTAGATTTGTTTTATTTTTATAATTATTTTTAATTTCATCAATTAAATGCTCTGTATCAGAACGGGGGATTAATGTTGATTTTGAAACATAAAAAGTTCGTCCATAAAAGTCCCATTCTTGAAAAATTATAGCTAATGGAATGCCACTGATTCTCTTAGCAAATAATCTAATGATTTTTTTTTCTATATTTAAGCTAAAAGATTCATTTTCAAAAAAATGATTTATTTTTTCTTTGTTTGAAATAAATTTTAAAATTTGATTGATTTCAAATTGAGCTTCTCGGGCAGTAAGTTTTAGTTTTTTTTCAAATTGAATTTGATATTTTTTTTTGAGAAGCAGAATTTTATTATTCATTCTCTGCGGCTAATAGATCAGCTTGGTGCTCTTGAGAAAGGGCAGTAATCATTTCTTCGAGATCGCCATCCATAATGAAATCAATCTTATAAAGAGTCAAGTTAATTCTATGGTCTGTAATTCTTCCTTGTGGAAAGTTATAAGTTCTTATTCGTTCGCTACGGTCGCCACTTCCAATTAAGCTTTTACGTTCGGATGCAATTTTGCTTTGTTGTTCCTGAATTTGATTATCTTTTATTTTAGCTGCCAATATACTCATCGCTTGAGCTTTATTTCGATGTTGAGATCTATCATCTTGACACTCAACAACAATTCCCGAGGGAATATGAGTGATTCTAACGGCAGAGTCTGTTTTATTAATATGTTGACCACCTGCTCCTGAAGCCCTGTAGGTATCAATTCTTAGGTCTGCAGGGTTAATATCTACATCTTCAATTTCATCTGCTTCTGGGAGCACAGCTACAGTGCAGGCTGATGTGTGAATACGGCCTTGGGTTTCAGTGTCTGGGACTCTCTGTACACGATGACCACCTGATTCAAATTTTAATTTTGAATAAGCGCCCTCCCCATTTATTTTTGCAACAATTTCTTTAAAACCACCCAAACCGCTTTCATTTGATGACATCACCTCAACAGTCCAATTGTTCCTTTCTGCATAACGAGAATACATTCTAAATAGATCTGCTGAAAATAGTGCTGATTCATCGCCACCAGTGCCCGCTCTGATTTCAAGGAAGATATTTTTATCATCATTAGGATCTTTAGGTATTAAAAGTTTTTGTAAGGCTGACTCAATTGTTTCTAATTTTTCCTCGCCTTCTTCAATTTCCAGATTAGCCATTTCTTTCATTTCAGGATCTGATAACAATTCTTTAGCTTCATTTATATTTTTTAGAGTATTTTTATATTCAAGATAGTTTTCAATCAGAGGAGTCAGATCAGAATGCTCTTTAGATATTTTTTTAAATATATTAAGGTCTTTTGTTGCATCCTCAGCGGATAGTTGATTATTAAGATGATTATATTTTGTAACTAGATTTTCTAGTTTCTGCTTCATTGATTCTTTCATTATTTTTTATCCGTTAAAAATATTTGCTTGATAAATTCTGCAGCAGACTTATCCTGGTTTAATGATCTTGTTGGGTAATGCAGCAATTTTTTTATTATATTTCTTGAAAGGGAATTGCATACCTTCTCAGGGTCCGCCCCTTTTCTTAAGCTATGTAAAGCTTTTTTGAGTTCAGTTTCCTTAATGCCCTCAAAAAAATCCTGTAAGGATAAAGTTAGTGGAGTATTTTTATTTACGAGAGAATCGTAATAAGAATTTACAATGTTTTCTGAAAATTTAATTGCACGATTTAATTCATTTTCTCTTAATTGAAGATTTTCTTGAGACAGTTTTGCCAAATCCTCAAGATTGTATAGAAATATGTCATCTAAACTGCCGACTTCTTTTTCAATATCTGCTGGAACGGCTAAGTCAATAAAGAACATCGGTTTGTGTTTTCTTTTTTTAATAATATTTTCAACTAGACCAAGTCCAATAATTGGTAATTGACTGCCTGTGCATGAAATTACAACGTCATAGTTATGAAGGGTCATGGGAATTTCACTAATTAGGCAACTATCGCCTTTAACAATTTTAGCTAAACTCTCCCCTCTATTCTTAGAACGATTAGCAATTAAAACTTTTTTGGGATTTTTTTTAATAAAATATTTTGCGGTTAGGGTATTCATTTCCCCTGCCCCGATGAATAAGATTGATAAATCACTAATATTTCCAAATAATTTTTGCACAAGATTGAGTGCCGTAGATGCAATTGTTGTCGGATTAGCTCCTATGTCTGTTTTAGATCTGACCTCTTTTGCAAATTGAAAAACTTTAGTAAAAAAATTATAAAAATTTTTGCTCACCACATTAGAATTTTCAGAAATCTTGAATGCCTGTTTGATTTGTCCAAAAATTTGCGGTTCCCCAACAATCATACTGTCTAATCCGGACGCTACATTGAGTGCGTGTAAAAATGCATCTTTATTTTTTTTGAAATAAGAATATTTTTTTACATGACTAATAGCAACTTGATGATATTTACTTAACCATTTTTCAATGGCTTCTGATTCTGTTTTGGAGGAATATATTTCAGTTCTATTACAAGTGGAGAGGATAACGACTTCAGAATTTAGTTCTTGTTTAAAATTTTCAAGTGCTTGTGATATTAAATCTTGATCAAAAACCAGCTTTTCCCGAATTGCAGAAGGTGCTGTTTTATGATTAATTCCAAAAATACTGACTTTCATTATATTTATTAATAATCGCTATCAAGCTAAAAATATTGCTAAAAAGAAGTTAAAATAGCCATTTTACATGACTAAAGAGTAAATAAGGATTATAAAAATGAGCAAAGAATTTAGAATTGCACCCAGTATTTTGTCGGCTGATTTTTCAAAGCTTGGACAAGAAATTAAAGATGTCATAGCTTCAGGCGCAGATATCATTCATTTTGATGTAATGGATAATCACTATGTTCCAAATTTAACTATTGGACCATTAGTATGTGAAGCAATCAGACCACTTACCGATGCCATTATAGATGTTCATTTGATGGTTAAGCCGGTTGATCGCATCATCCCAGACTTCGCAAAGGCGGGTGCGAATATTATTACCTTTCATCCGGAAGGATCTGAGCATATCGACAGAAGCCTTTCACTAGTCAGAGAGTTAGGTTGTAAATCTGGTTTAGTTTTTAATCCAGCAACGCCATTAGATTATTTGGATTACGTAATGGATAAGATTGATATGGTCCTTCTAATGTCAGTTAATCCAGGGTTTGGAGGACAGAAATTCTTGTCATCTGCTTTGGAAAAGTTAAAAGCAGCTCGGAAAAAAATAGATGCTTATAGCGAAAAAACAGGAAAAGAAATTTGGCTTGAGATTGATGGGGGTGTAAATGCAAAAAACATTGCTGAAATAGCTGCCGCTGGAGCAGATACATTTGTTGCGGGCTCAGCGGTTTTTGGGGCCGCAAAAGATTCTGATCCAAATCGCTATGATTCAATTATTAAAGATTTAAGAAAAGCTCTTGAAAGTATTTAAGTTGTCTAGCTCGATCAAAGCTTTTCTTTTTGACTTAGATGGTACGCTGTTTGATACAGCGCCACAGCTTTGTGAAGCGGTCAACCAAATGCTAGTTGCACTAAATTTGCCGGAGCTAGAATCAAGTGAAATAAGTAAATTTATTGGTAAAGGTGCATTAAACCTTGTTGCTAAATCAATTGAAAAAGCAAATATAGACAATGTTGATTTAGATATGGAATTAGCCTTTGATTATTTTCAAAATTTTTATATGAAAAATGCAGGTGATAGTCATGCATATGATGGGGTAATGGAAACACTTCAGGTTTTAAAAAATAGGGGATACCAGCTTGCTTGTGTGACAAATAAACCTTCAAAATTTACCAATCTCATTCTTGAAAAAAATAATTCGCTCGCGATATTTGATTATGTTGTTTGTGGCGATGAAATGTTAAGTCTTAAACCAGATCCTTTTTCTATTCAATACGTTTGTGAAAAATTAGGTATTAAAACCTCAGAGGCTCTTATGGTTGGTGATTCAAATAATGATATTGATTCAGCATATGCAGCTGGGGCTAAAATGGCTTTTGTACCTTATGGATATCAAAGCCAAGAGAAGATTAAAACTGATCGTATTGATCAAAAAATTAATTCAATAAAAGAGTTAGAAAATCTTATTGGCTAAATGAGTATGAATAACTTAACAAAAAAAGAAGTTGGGGCTCTTGCTCAGAATGGCTTTAATAAAATTCCACTTACTAGGCAACATTTTTCTGATTTAGATACGCCACTATCGTTATATCTTAAGACTGCTAATTTAGAGTATTCATATCTATTAGAATCAGTTGAGGGTGGGGAGCGTTTTGGGCGATATTCTATTATTGGACTTCCGGCAAAAAGAGTTTATAAAATTAATAATTTTGAAATTTCTATTTATGAAAATGGCCAACTGGTTAAATCTTTTACACATAAAAAACCTTTAGATTTTATTAACGAGCTGATTAGTGCGTATAAAGCACCTAAAGATCTTGATTTACCCAGATTTACAGGTGGCTTGGTTGGATATTTTGGTTATGAAACGATTCAATATATCGAGCCTAAGTTGTTAAAAAAATATGAACATGATGAGCTTGATCTACCTGATATTTTATTAATGGAATCAGAAGAAGTGATTGTTTTTGACAACCTGACAAAAAAGTTTTCTATTTTAAAATATATCGCTGATGAGAATGAGTATGACTTAGCTGAATCTAGATTGGATGACATTTTTAACCTTTTACAAAACAATAAAGTTGAGATTAAAAGTTTAGATGCTAAATTAAAAGGTAAACCTATATCAAATTTTGGAGAAGAAAATTTTAAGAAAGCAGTAAAGAAAATAAAAGAATATATCTTTGAGGGCGATGTGATGCAGGTTGTTTTATCGCAAAGACAGATGCTAGATTTTAATGCATCCCCAATCTCTTTATATAGAGTCTTGAGATCGATTAATCCATCCCCCTATATGTTTTTTTACAATATGGGCGATCATTTTATTGTTGGTGCCTCACCTGAAATTCTGGTGAGACTTGATCATGGCAAAGTAACTGTGAGACCGATTGCAGGTACTCGACCTCGCGGCAAAGATGAGAATGAGGATCGCTTGTTAGAAAAAGATTTATTAGCAGACCCGAAAGAAATTGCCGAGCATGTTCAATTAATGGATTTAGGTAGAAATGATATTGGAAGAGTATCAGAACCTGGTTCAGTTGTAGTCACTGATAATATGACCATTGAAAGATATTCACATGTGATGCATATTGTGTCAAATGTGGAAGGAAGTCTTAAAAAAAATATGACCGCGGTAGATGTGGTCAAAGCAACATTTCCTGCAGGAACGGTTAGTGGGGCACCAAAAGTTAGGGCAATGGAAATTATTAACGAACTTGAAAGCACAAAACGTGGAATTTATGCAGGAGCAGTAGGGTATATTGATTTTGATGGTGATATGGATATTGCCATCGCGATTAGAACCGGTGTTATCAAAGATAATAAATTGTATGTCCAGGCTGGCGCCGGGATTGTAGCTGATTCTGTTCCTGAAAAAGAATGGGAAGAGACAATAAATAAAGCTAAAGCTGTTTTAAGAGCTGCTGAATTAATAGAAAGTGAATTTTAGTAAAAATGTTGATAATGATTGATAACTACGATTCTTTTACTTATAACATTGTTCAGTATTTATCTGAACTAGGTCAAGATGTTCATGTTTTTAGAAATGATCAAATTTCAATTGATGAAATAAAAAAATTAAAACCTAAATATATTGTTGTCTCTCCTGGGCCTTGCACACCGAACGAAGCTGGAATATCGCTGGATGTGATTAATACATTTAAGGGTGCTATTCCAATATTAGGGGTTTGTTTAGGCCACCAAGCGATTGGCCAGGCGTTTGGCGGTAAGGTTATTCATGCAAAGAAAATTATGCACGGGAAAACATCTTTAATTTTACACAATAACCAGGGTGTTTTTAGAGATCTTAAAAACCCTTTTACTGCGACTCGTTATCATTCATTGGTGGTCGAAAAAGAAACATTACCCGATGATTTGGAAATTACTGCTTGGACTGAAGATGATGATGAAATCATGGGCATAAGACATAAAAAATTTGCAATTGAAGGTGTACAGTTTCATCCAGAGTCGATTTTGAGTGAACATGGACACGACTTGTTAAAAAATTTCTTAAAAGCTTATGAGTGAAATTCTAGAGCAAATCATTGCTAGAAAAGATTTAACTCCGGCAGAAATGACTCTTGTCATGCAGGGTATTATTGAAGGTGAGTTAAATAGCCATTATGTTGCAGGCCTGCTCATTGCGCTTCGTATGAAAGGAGAGTCTGTTGACGAGCTTGTTGCTGCTGCAAATTTTCTAAGAGAAAGATCAAATAAGTTAGATTTAGGTTTGCCAGGTTTAGTTGATACTTGCGGAACGGGTGGTGATGGTTTACGTACCTTTAATATTTCAACTACAAGCTCTTTTGTTGCGGCGGCGGCGGGGGTTAAAATTGCTAAACATGGTGGACGATCGGTTTCTTCTGCAAGTGGCAGTATTGATGTGATTGAAAGCCTCGGAATCAATGTCAATATAGATGCTACCAAGTTAAAAAAATTGATTGGTACTATAGGTATTGGTTTTATGTTTGCGCCTAATTTTCATCCTGCCATGAAGGTTGTTGCGCCTATTAGAAAAGAATTAGGGGTTAGATCCATATTTAATCTGCTAGGTCCTTTAATTAATCCAGCAAATGTAAAAAAACAAATTGTTGGTGTTTTTCATAAAGATTTTACTTTAAAGTTTGCTGAGGCTCTTTTAAAGTTAAATTCTGATTCGGCTATGGTAGTCAATAGCCGAGATGGGATGGATGAAATTTCTATGAATGATATTACCTATGTTGCGGAGTTAAAAAAAGGGAAGATTTTAGAATATGAAATAGATCCCAAAAAATACAATTTAGATGCTCAAGACAAAAATTCTATTATTGCTAATTCTATTGAAGAATCTAAGAAAATTTTATTGAGTGTTTTGAACAATGAAAATACGGATGCAAAAAAAATAGTCATACTCAATGCAGCAGCAACTATTTATATTAGTGGTTTGGCTAATTCTTATGAAGACGCTATTAATATTGCATCTTTAATAATAGAGAATAAGAAAGCATTAGCATTAGTAGATGATTTAGTGAGGGCGTCTAATGAGTAATATTCTTGAAAAAATTGTGATTACAAAAAAAGCAGAAGTCCAAAAATTTAAAATTAGCAATCCAATAGATGGTTTAAGGCGAGAAGTTAATCGTTTTGCCCCCCCAAAAGATTTTGTTGGGGCATTGAAGTTAAAGCATAAGATCGGGCAAGCGGCGGTAATTGCGGAAATCAAGAAAGCTAGTCCTTCAAAGGGAGTAATAAGAGAAAATTTTGATCCGGTTTTAATTGCTAAAACTTATCAGGCTAATAATGCGGCATGTTTATCTGTTCTCACTGATGAAGAATATTTTCAGGGGCATTTAGATTATTTGGCTCAAGTCAGAGCGACAGTAGAAATTCCTTTATTGAGAAAAGATTTTATTATTGATCCCTATCAAATTTTTCAAGCAAGAAAATATGGTGCGGATTGTATTTTATTAATAGTTGCGATTTTAAATGATGAAGAATTAAGAGATTTTGAATTCACAGCAAATGATCTTGGTATGGCCGTTTTGGTTGAGGTTCACGATCAAGTGGAGTTAGATAGAGCTCTTAAATTAAAGACTCCTTTAATTGGGATTAATAATCGAAATTTAAAAACATTTGATGTGTCGCTAAATACAACTTTAAATCTTCATAAATCAATTGATCAAAGTAGAATTGTTATCACAGAGTCAGGAATTTTTAACAAGAATGACGTAGAGCTGATGCAAACTAATCAAATCAATACTTTTCTTATTGGAGAGTCATTTATGAGACAGGAAGATCCAGGGCAGGCGATGAATCAGTTATTTCAATTTGGTATTTAAATATGAAATTACCTTATAGACCAAGGCGTATGAGAGCAAGTGAGTTCTCTCGTTCTTTAATGAGAGAAACTTCGATTTCTACCTCTGATTTAATATTACCTTTATTTGTTATTGAAGGTCAAAATAAGCCTGAGGATGTCAAGTCTATGCCAGGTGTACAAAGATTAACTCAGGATTTAATATTAAAAAAAATTGAAGATGCAATGAAACAAAAAGTTACGACTTTTGTTTTTTTCCCTGTAATAGATAAAAAATTAAAATCTGAGTCTGCTGCTGAGGCATTTAATTCGAATGGATTAATACAAAAAGTTGTCAGAAGTGTTAAGAAAAATTTTCCTGAAGCAGGCGTGATCACAGATATTGCATTAGATCCTTATACCATTCATGGTCAAGATGGCCTCATGAGCGATCAGGGAGAAATATTAAATGATGAGACAGTAGAAATTTTAGTGAAGCAGGCGATTAGTCATGCGGAAGCGGGTGCTGATATCGTTTCACCATCGGATATGATGGATGGCCGAATTAGGGTAATCAGAGATGAGCTGGAAACAAATAAATATATCAATACAAAAATATTAGCTTATTCTGCAAAGTATGCTTCTAGTTTTTATGGCCCATTTCGAGAGGCTGTTGGCTCTGCTAAAAATCTAGCTGGAGCTAGTAAAGAAACGTATCAAATGGATCCAGCAAATTCTAATGAGGCGATTCATGAAACAAAGTTAGATCTCGATGAGGGTGCTGATATGGTTATGGTAAAGCCGGCGATGCCTTATTTAGATATTATTTATCGTGTGAAAAGTGAATTAAAAAAACCAACCTTTGCTTACCAAGTTTCTGGTGAGTACTCAATGATAAAGGCTGCAGCTCAGAATGGATGGCTAAATGAGCAAGAAATTGTCTTAGAATCTTTGCTAGGGATAAAACGTGCTGGTGCGGATGCAATTTTGACATACTTTGCATTAGATGTTGCAAATTGGATCAACAGATAATTCAACTTTTTTAAATTGTTCAATCGTTATCCCCTTGCCACTCATAATCGATGCTTTTTTGTTAACAAAAAGATACTGCTCAAAATAAACTGATAGGTTTATGGCTATATCTTGAAAATAAATTAAGTACTTTTCAATCAAATGAGGATTTGATTCTGTTGATTCAATTTCAAAGGAAAGCTGATTATCGAATAATTTATATTCAATTTCTTTAGTATCATTGCTATATAGATTAATCAAAAGTTTTTGGTTTTGGATATATTTTCCAGAAGCCAATGGTCCACTAACGTGAGGATGAAAATCTTTAAAAATATTCATAAATTCTAGTGCAACTTTTTTAAGAAGA
>JAYNJX010000013.1:0-22498 GCA_038110565.1 Nitrosomonadales bacterium
GAGCATCCCCCTCCTAAGGGGAGGGTCACAGGTTCAACTCCTGTCGAGGGCGCCACATTTTATATTTCAAAGAACAGATTTGGACGCACTAGCAAACTTATTCTTTACTCGATTAAATTTCTCTAGTTTGACTTATACCATATAGGGGTATATAGTATATTTTTATTTAAGGAGTATATTATGAGTGCATGCAACCATCATCCAAACCATAATGAACAATTACCAAGAATCAATAAAATTATTGGCCAATTAAATGGGATAAAGAAAATGATTGAAGAAAATCGTTATTGTCCTGAAATCATCACACAATTAAAAGCGGTCAGTTCTGCCTGTCAATCAGTAGAAGCCTTGTTATTGGAGAAACATTTAGCTTCTTGTGTGTATGAAGCTTTCCATTCAAATGATAAAAAAAGCCAGGAACAAAAGATTAAAGAGCTAACTAAGTTATATAAAAAATAATCAACAATATGGTTAAATTTATTTTTGTTTGCTTGTTAGCCATATCCTCAGTGCTTTTTGCAGCCCCTATGAGTTTTAAAGGATCTGTGACCTCAATGTCTGACATCGGTAAACGACATACCTTTATCGAGACCAATTATGCCTACGATATCAAAAGTGCCATTGGGGTGAAATTCTTTCATATGGATAACAACAACCGTATTCGTGATGGTGTTGAAATTAATCATATTCATCGTCTCTTGCGTGAAAACAAAAAACACTCACAAATGAATTGGTGGTTATTTGGTGGAATAGGTTATTTAGAGGGTTCTAATGAGGCAATTAAAGATAAACAGTTAAGCACCGCCTTTGTAAGTCCCGGTCTGCAGTGGGATTATGAAACTAAAAGAGTATATGCACTGGCTAGTCATCAACTGATTCGGGGTGATTCAATTAATCATGATATGACTCAGCTAAAAGCAGGATTTTCGTTTTACGAGACAGGCTTTAATCAAACCCAGCCTTGGTTTATTTTGGAGATGGCCAATATTAATGGCATTACCCCTCAAGTAGAAATTACCCCAACAATTAGATTAATCAATAAGCAATTGTTTTTGGAAGCTGGCGTGTCAAATATGGGGAATCCAAAAGTACATGTGATGTATACATTTTAATATTAGGAGAAGGTGATGAAGAAATTACTTGTTTTACTAACTTTTTTAACAACCAGTATTTTTGCTGCAACCCAAAAAATTGAGGTTAATGGGATGGTTTGTGCTTTTTGTGCGCAAGGTATTGAAAAAAGTTTATCTAAGTTAGAAACCACACAAGATGTTTATGTGAATTTAGATGAAGGTTTTGTGATTTTAGAAAATAAAACTGAAGCAGTAAATGAGGATAAAATTCGAGCCATTATTACTGACTCTGGATATGATGTAACTAAAATATCTTTAATTAAAGAAACTGCAAATGCAGTGAGACAGAAATATGAAAAAAAATAATGAATTAAATGAACTGGATAAAATTAAAAATCTATCTATCCTCTCATTATTCACAAGCACAGGCACCATTTTATGTTGCGCCTTGCCAGCTTTGTTAGTTGCCATAGGGGCAGGTGCTGCCCTCAGTTCTCTGATTGCAACCTTTCCGCAAATCGTTTGGGTATCCAAGTACAAGCTTTATATTTTTACGGCCGCATTTATGTTAATAATACTTTCTGGATATTTACAATGGTATGCAAGAAAATTACCTTGCCCGAGTGATAAATTATTAGCTGTAAAATGCATAAAAGCCAGAAGAGTGTCATTGGTGATTTATTTTGTATCGCTGGGGATACTATTGATAGGGTTTACCTTTGCGTTTGTGATCCCATATCTTATGTAAAGTCTTTTTTATGAAAGCGTTGTAATTGAATTGCTTAAAATTTAAGCAGTTTTATTCAGTATTGTTTTTAAAGACAATTTTTTTATATGTATACGGTTCTCAAACTTTATCCACAGATTAGCCCACAGTAATTGAGGATAATATTAGTTAAGTTTAAAAAAAACGCCCCAATTTAACTTGAGGCGAAAATTTTATAGCTAAACTTCTACTTTCACATTAATTGCTGCTGGACCTTTAGCCCCTTGACCGAGTTCATAAGTGACTTTGTCGTTATCTGTTAAGTTTGGTTTGGCATTTGTTGGGTTTTTGAATTCAGAAAAATGAACAAAAACATCTTTGCTCCCATCGTTTGGCATAATGAAGCCAAAACCTTTTTCAGAATTAAACCATTTTACGATACCTGATGGCATATGTTCTTCCTATAAAAAAAATTGAAAAAATGAATTAAATTTAGGACTTAGAATTTATGAATTTGAAATTTATGAATTGATAAGAGATAAAAATAATACGTTGTGCCACTATCCTCTTAAAATATTACTTTGTCAAAGTAATTTAAAAAATGATTAACTTTATTTTTGATACACTTTTAGTACAAAAAATTTTTTTAACCTTGAAACATTTATAAAATTTTACTGTCTTCAACTATATATTTAAATAAACACAAATAGATTCCAGAGATGAAAAACTACTTTTTTAATATTCTTTTTTTATTAGGATTTCTTGTTTCGCCATTGCATGCAGATGAAAAATCAAAAGCAGCAGATGATGCCAATTTGTATATCATTTCACCTTTAGATGGTGAAACGGTCTCAAGCCCTGTCAAAATAGTTTTTGGCCTCAGTGGCATGGGCGTGGCACCTGCTGGAATAAAATTTAATAATACAGGGCATCATCATCTCTTAATCGATGTTACTAAGCTTCCTGATATTAATTCACCAATTCCGAGTGACGATAATTATAGACATTTTGGTAAAGGTCAAACAGAAGCTGTAATTGAATTAGAGCCCGGAGAACATACATTGCAATTAATGCTTGGTGACCATATGCATATTCCGCACGATCCTGTAGTTGTTTCAAAAAAAATAAAGATTAATGTTGAAGGAAAACAAATATCCCCACAAGAAGAAACACAATGTATTTCCAATGGGTATGGTGGCTGTAAATGAAGATGAATTTATGAGATATTTTTTTTAGGTTGACCTTAATTTATTTGCTACTTTAATAATGGAAACAATATAATCACAATATATATTCAGGGGTATACAGATTGAAAAAAAATAATCAAATATTAAGACCTTTGCCAAAATGGATTTTTATGAGCCGTTGGTTGCAAGCACCTTTGTATATTGGGCTTATTGTTGCCCAAGGGGTTTATGTATGGCAGTTTTGGCGAGAACTCATTCATCTTCTTCATGAGGTTAGTCTTGTAGCTATTACTGAAACTCATATTATGTTAATGGTCTTAGGTTTGATTGATGTAGTTATGATTTCAAATTTATTAGTGATGGTAATAGTGGGTGGTTGGGAGACCTTTGTATCTCGTCTGGAATTAGAAAATCATCCTGACGAGCCAGAATGGCTTTCCCATGTCAATGCAGGTGTTCTGAAAGTAAAGTTGGCAACGGCAATAATTGGAATATCATCAATTCATCTTCTTAAAACATTTATTAATGCTGCAGAAATCAGTAATTCTGTAATTATGTGGCAAACAACTATTCATGTAGTCTTTTTGTTATCAGCCATTGCTATTGCTTATACTGAAAAAATTGTGGGTTCAACGTTAAAACATTAAAGGAAATTTAAATGACTAGAATTTTTTATTTTCTCATCACCAATCTTGCAATCGTCTTTGTGTTATCAATTACGATGAGTCTTTTTGGGATTGGAGGTTACTTAGAAGCCAATGGCATTAATTATCAAAGTCTTCTAATCTTTACTGCTTTCTTTGGTTTTGGCGGTGCTTTTATTTCTTTAGCAATGTCTAAATGGACCGCCAAAAAAATGTCGGGTGCTCAAGTGATATCAAATCCATCCAATGATGATGAAAGATGGTTGCTTGATACAGTAACTAAACAGGCAAATACCGTTGGAATAGGGATTCCTGAAGTGGCTATTTTCCCGTCTGAGCAACTGAATGCATTTGCTACAGGAATGAGTAGAAATAGTTCCTTAGTGGCTGTATCACAAGGTCTCCTTAAACATATGACCAGAAGTGAGGCCGAAGCTGTTTTAGCTCATGAAATATCGCATATTGCAAATGGTGATATGGTGACCCTAACCTTAATCCAAGGTGTCGTGAATACTTTTGTTATGTTTTTATCGAGGGTAATTGGTCATACCGTTGATAAAGTTGTTTTTAAAACAAAAAATGGTGTTGGCCCAGCATTTTATATCACTATGATTTTTGCAGAGATAATCTTAGGCATATTGGCTTCAATGATTGTGATGTGGTTTTCCAGACAAAGAGAATTTAGAGCTGATTTTGGGGGCGCAAAACTCTCTTCAAAAGAAAATATGATTCAGGCTTTAGAGAAATTGAAAACATTTTACTATCCTACCAATCTTCCAAAGCAGATGGCGGCGTTTGGGGTATCAGGCGATAAGCAAATGGGTTTAATGGAGCTCTTTGCAAGCCATCCACCCTTAGAGAAAAGAATAGCGTACTTAAAGTCTATTTAGTTAGGAATTAACTAATTGAAATTTTCATGTACATTATTAATTTCCTGTTTGGCTTTTTTATCTTTAATAAATTTTCCGGCTATGGCTACTGAAGAACCAGAATTTATATTAATTTCTCAAGATGGTGAATTTGAGATTAGAGAATATAAACCAAAAATAATTGCTACGGTTGAAGTTAACGGAGATTTTGATGATGCTTCATCACAAGGATTTAAACTTCTCGCTGATTATATTTTTGGAAATAATTTATTGGATGGCAGCAGTAAAAAAATTAGTATGACTGCTCCGGTAGAAATGGCTCCATTAAGTGAAAATTTATCAATCACCAGCTCCATTATGGATGATGCCATCAATAACCAATGGTTAGTCAATTTTATAATGCCAAAGGAATATCGCTTAGACAGTTTGCCAAAACCCAATAATCCAAAAGTGAATATTATTGAAATCCCAACAGAAAAATATGCGGTCATTGTGTTTTCAGGTCTTGTAAGAGAATCAAGTTATGCTGAAAAAGTTGAATTATTGAGTAATTATTTAAAAAGAAATAATTATACCCAGCAAGGTGCTATAAAAATCGCTCGCTACAATCCACCATGGACGTTACCTTTTTTAAGAAAAAATGAATTAATGGTTAGAATTGATTAATTAATCATTGTTGTTTAGCTTCCTATAAAGCCTTGACTTTGTTTCTGCCAGAGCTTTGCATATAACCCTTTTTTTCTTAGCAGTGCAGTGTGAGTACCTTCTTCTAAAATTTTTCCATGGTCTAGCACAATGAGTCGATCCATCATTGATATTGTAGATAAACGATGCGCGATGGCGATGACAGTCTTCTTTTTCATTAAATCTTTAAGACTTTTTTGAATGATGGTTTCTACCTCACTATCTAGAGCACTGGTGGCTTCATCTAAAATTAAGATAGGGGCATTTTTAAGTGCGAGTCTTGCAATAGCAATTCTTTGTTTTTGACCCCCGGATAATTTAATACCGCGCTCACCGACGTGGGCGTCATAACCCGTTCTGCCATATTGATCCTTAAGCGATAAAATAAAATCGTGACACTCGGCTAATTTTGCTGCTTTGATTATTTCTTCTAAATTGCTGTCTGGTTTTCCATAAGCAATATTCTCTCTTATGGAGCGATGTAATAATGAGTTATCTTGTGAGACTACAGAAATTTGTGCTCTTAGACTGGCTTGCTTGACACTCTTGATGTCTTGATCATTAATATAAATTCCCCCTTGATCAATATCATAGAACCTCAGCAGTAAATTGATGAGTGAAGATTTCCCAGCGCCAGATCGGCCTACAATCCCAATCTTTTCATGAGCCTGAATGTTTAAAGAAAAGTTCTCAAAGACTTTATTTTTTCCGTAGCTAAAATCAATATTCTTAAAGGTAATAGCTGCTTGATTGTTTATTTTTAGGGCTTTGGCTTTGGGATTGTCTTGGATATCAATCTTCCTGGTCAGCATATTAAATCCATCTTGGGTTATGCCAATATTTTCAAAAAGCCCAGCAATCTCCCACATCACCCAATGGGATATACCATTTAATCGAATGGCCATTGCTATAACCGCACCCACCATCCCTACATTAATGCTATTTTTTGACCATAAATAAATGGATAGCATGGAAGAGCTGAGTATTAAAAAAACACTTAAGGTATGGTTAGCAACTTCAATGAGTGTCACTTGCTTCATTTGATTATGAACAGTTTTTAAGAATTCACTCATCGAGCGTTTGGCGTATGATGATTCTCGTCCTGAGTGAGAAAAAAGTTTTACCACATTAATATTGGTATAGGCGTCTGTAATTCTGCCGGTCATTAAAGATCTTGCGTCCGCTTGATCTTTAGAATACTTAATTAATTTTGGGATAAAAAATAATAGGGCAAGAGTATATAAGACGAGCCAAATGAGAAACGGAATAGCTAGTTCCCATTTAAACGAGCTTACAATGCTAATAATTGTAATAATGTAAATGGCTACGTAAATTAAGATATCCGTAATTGTAAACACTAGGTCTCTTAACGCGATAGCAGTTTGCATTACCTTTGCTGATATCCTTCCAGAAAACTCATTGCTGTAAAACTCATAGGTTTGATTGAGAAGGTGTTTGTGAAATTTCCATCTTAAAATCATGGGCATATTCCCTGCGAGGGATTGCCGTTTTAATAAAGACTGAATGAAAACAAGCAGAATGGTTGTGATCAGGGCGATCGAGATGATTGCTAATTGCCCTCCAAATTTTTCTAAAAAAATACTTGGATCAGTTTTTGACATATTGTTAATGATTAAACCAACAATCAGGTAAAGCCCTGCCTCTATGCTCGCAATTACTGCGGTCAAAATGGACATCGCTAATATATAACGCTTCATCCCCTTAATACAATTCCATATAAACATAGGGAGGGTGGCTTTTCCAACGTTTAAAATATCAAGGGGAAATGGATTAACTAATTTTTCAAAAAATTTAAACATAAGCAACACTATAACTCGGTATAAATAATAAAGGCTTAATCTTGTTTAAATTACTGTAATCAATTTATAAGTAACTTGATATAAACCTTAAAAGCTTTTCCAGGTTTCATCGACTTGAAATGTTTTTATGTGTTCAGACCTGATATCAAAAAAGCACTGCTGACAGAGGTGAACCCAATCTTGATTTGCGTATTTGCATCGATATAAGATGCGGTCATGATGCTTACAATTATTGCAAACATATAAATTTTTATGCATTATTTCCTAAAGCAGCTGGATGCCAAATTTTTTTGTAATTTTTGCAAACGCAATAAAGCATATTAGAGTAATAAGAATGGAAATAATGATCGCACTCCAAAACCCATAATGTTTAATAATGTATGGAAATATTAAAAACATGGGTAGGGTTGGGATTACATACCAAAAGGTATACCAAGCATGATTTGCGATCTTATCTATATTTTGTTTTTCAAAATACAACCAAAATAATACTAGAACCGTCACGATTGGAAGGGCCGCTATTAGCCCTCCGAGTTTATCACTTCTCTTTGCTACCTCGGAAATCAAGACTACAAGAAAACTCGTTACAGTGAATTTAAATATTAAATAAATCATTAAGAATAGTTTATCACCAAATATTATATGATTAATCGATAAGTGAGATTAACCCTGGGAGTTTTTATCTTTTTTCTTTTGGGAAGGGCGTGCTTCCAATTCTGTTGAATCTCTCCCTCCATTATTAATAAAGACCCATGGTTCAGTTGTAAAGAAAATTTTGACTCACCGGTTTTACTTTTAAAGCAGAAATCTCTCTCGGCCCCAAAACTCAGGGAGGCTATTACTGGTGTTTTTCCTAACTCTGCTTCGTCATCAGCATGCCAGCCTTGGTAGTCATTACCGTCCTTATATAAATTAAGCAAGACCGAGTTAAATTTATGCCCTATCTTATCTTCTAGCCTCTTGTTAATGTCCAGAAGGATTGTTTTATGCCAAGAATTTGAAGTCATTTTGATCCCTGAGTATGTGTATGTGACATTCGGTTCCCCATACCAGGAGGTGAGCCTTGGCAATAAAATATTTTTTCCAAAAAAACGAATTACATCCTGATTCCATTTAATATTTTTTTTGGTTTCTAAAAAATAATTCAGCAAACTTTTTGATTTATTGAGTGAAAAGAATTTTGGATAGTAGGTTAACTGTCCATTCAAAAGGGTCAGGATAAAACATTTATTTTGATCATCCCATACGATTGAATAATGATTTTCTGATTTAAATTTAAAAGGATGTTCCATTAGGATTAAAGCAAAGAAAATTTTTCAAAAAACAAAACCTTCTTTTTTTAATAACTCAATTTTTAATTGACTATTCTTTGTCCCAAAATAATTACCAACTTTACCATTTGATGAAATAACGCGATGACATGGAATGATTAAAGGATGGGGATTATTTTTGCATGCTGTTGCCACAGCTCGATAGGCTTTTGGGTGACCAATTTGAATGGCTATATCCCGATAGGTTCTGACTTCGCCTTTAGGTATATCCTGAATAGCTTGCCAAACTTTTATTTGAAACGGCGTACCAGTTAATTTCATAAAAGAAATATATCTGAAATTAATTTAGTTGTGTATTTAAGTTTGCTTAAGGAGTTTGAATAGCGGATATTCTATAAGAATAGACCTTTTGCATTAAGATTTATTGTTATATCTAAATAAAATTTTGATTAATTAAAGAAACGAATACAGAGATATATTGAAACGATTATCAATATTAGCCAGCTAATTCGATCGATAATTTTTTTAATTAAGGCATCAATTTTATTTCCGAAGAAATAAATAAGACTTGCCAGCAAAAAGAATCGAGAACCCCTTCCAATTAATGATCCTGCTATAAACGGGACAATTGCCATGTGAGCAACGCCCCCTGCAATAGTAAAAATTTTATAAGGAATGGGTGTGAATCCTGCAATTAATATGGCCCAAAAACCATAAGTCTCAAACCACTGAATGGTTGTTTGATAAGCATCGCCATAATGACTCATGACGTAAGGCTCTATCAGATTAAAAGCAAAATAGCCGATCAGGTAGCCGAATAAACCTCCAAGCACTGATGCAATAGTTGTTAATGTGGCAAAGTGAAAAGATTTTTTTCGATTAGCTAAACACATAGGCGCTAATAAAACATCGGGGGGGACTAAGAAGAAAGACGATTCGCTAAAGCTCACCAACAATAGAAATAGGGGCGCATTTTTATGCTTTGATAAATTAATAGTCTTTTGATAAAAGCTTAAAAAAAAATTCTTTTGATTCATTACTTGAAGATTATATAGCGATCTAAATTTATTTCTAATTTGGATTAATATTAATAATCTCTAATTCTTTAACTTGGCCTTTAATATAAGGGTCGCCGACTAAAATCTGACTTTCTTTAAATGCATCATTAAATAAACTCTTTTCTGGAATAAATTCATTGTAGGTTATTCCTAAGAGATCTGACCATGCATAAATGAAATTAGCATTCGTGAACTTTCTATGCATGAAATTAGAATTTTTTTTGAGCTTTTCATGAATTTTCCATTGATCAGAAGTCCAAAGAATAAAAGGTATGGCATACATTGGAACGGTTGGTGCCGATTCAATCCTTCCGAGTGTATTGTATGGCGGTGAGTCATAGACATCGTCACCATGATCAGAAAAGTATATCAACAGACTCTCTTGATTCGCTGCTTTAAGTTTCTTTAGCAAGCTTGAGACAATGAAGTCGTTATATAGAACAGCATTATCATAATGGTTAATAGTCTCTTTTTTTTCGTCAGATAAATCTCGCTGAATATCATCTTTAGAATCAAATTGTTTAAAGTTATCTGGATAGCGATATTTATAGCTCATGTGTGTTCCCAAAAGATGCACAATGATTAATTTTTTATCTGCTTGATCAGTGTCTATTATTTTTTCATAAGGTTCTAATACTTTTTCATCAAATGAAAAAGAGTTTTGACGTCGAGTGTTGTTCAAATAGATTTGTTCATCTGCCAACTGAGAAAAACTGGTTAACATGGTATTACGACCCGTTAATGTCTGTTGATTTGAAATCCAGTAAATTTTATATCCCGCCTGTTTCATTAAACCTAATAGAGACTGTTGTGTTTTGTAAAGATTGGGATTATTTTCATCTGCAAATGACAATACCTGTTCTAGTGATTCAATCGTGTTGGGCCTCGATGCGTAGATGTTATCAAATATAAATAGTTCGTCTTTCATAGCTGATAAATTTGGCGTTGTATTTCGGTGATAGCCATAAAGACCCATATGGAAGCGATTCGTCGATTCGCCAATGACCAGGACTACTGTTGTGGGTTTACTTTTTGGTGTTTCTGTTAAATTTTGTAATTGAGGAACATTTTGCATGGTATGCAGATACTCTTGCATCTCTATTAAGTGTTTCTCGTAGGCATAATAGCCAATGAATAATTGCCAAGGTGATGTGGGCTCTAAATGTTTTCTTAATGTTTTATAAAACCCTGGAGTTAAAAAACCTTTATTAATGATTGGATTAATAAAAATAATAAAAAGAATTAAAAAAGAAAAAGTATATTTTTTCTTATTAGTTAATTCGATGGGTTTCAGTAAAGTCCATAATTTGTAGGAAATATAACCATACGCAAAGAATGCAAATGGAATCCACCACTTGAAGTAATGTTGAATATACTCGCTCGACTCATTTGAGTTTGAATCAAAAATAATAAAATATAGACTCTGAGTAATTTCTTCTTGATAAATTAAAAAGTATCCAAAAGAGGGGAGGTTAAGTATGAAAATACTGATCCCAATAAATAGATTAATTCTTTTTTGTTGTTTGGGGAACAATAAGCTTGGGATGAGCCATAAAAAAGAGACTAGAATGGCATCAAAAATACCTTGCGGTCCAACTTTTCCAGCAGTAAACAATAGAACCTGAACTATGCCAGCGGTAAAGAAGTAGAAAAAAAATGTTTTAAGAAAGTTTTGGTTCATCTTTGCTTTTTGGGAATTTAAAAAAAGGCAATTATAACTTACTTAGATTTTAACCCAAGAATTTTTTTTGATACTCAAAGACAGGGCTTCTAAGGTCTTTGCGTTTCCGATGGCATCCTCTGGTGATAGTGTAGGACTATATTTTTGTTTTTCTACGCAGTCTATAAAATGATTAATTTCAAGATCAAAATGGTTTGCTTTTGCAATATGCTCTATTTTTTCTGGCTTTCCTTCTTCAAGGAGACTAATGACAGCCTCGTCATTTTCATGCTGCCAGACTGTGTGACATTTAATTCTTCCTTTGTCCCCAAAAACTTCAAATTCTGATCGTCTTGTGCATTCAAAACTGATGTCGAATGTTGCCCTGAGGCCATTATTGAAATTAAGTAGCCCACTAGTACTCATATCGGCACCATGTGTATTCAGTTCTGCATTAGCTATAACTTCTGTCGGCTCTGCATTCAGCATTTGTCGAAGGGTGTGTACTGCATAGGGCCCAATGTCCCATAAGGCACCCCCCCCATGATTTATCGATCGATTAATTCTATAGAAGCGTGCAGGTTGAATTGGAAATGAAAACATTGCGTGTGCATATTTAACAGATCCAATTTGACCGCTTTGAATTATTTCTTTTATTCTTGCAAACTGAGGGTGAAAGGCATACATGAACCCCTCCATCACAATCACATGGTTTTTTTTTGCCTCTGTTATGATCTCGTTAACTTCCGCACTTTTTAAAGCCATTGGCTTTTCAATAAGGACATGTTTATTTGCTTGGATCGCCTTCATTGCAGGCACAAAATGTTCTTCGTTAGCAAGTGGAATATAAATAATATCAATTTCATCATCCAAGATTACTTTGTCAAAGTCATTAAAGCATGCAATAGATTTATGATCGGACAGGTATTCATCGATACAAGATTGAGCAGCTCCATCTCTGCGGCTCGCGATGGACTTAATAATAGAGTTTTTATTTTGTTGAATAGCCGGTAATAATCTTTGATTAACCCGTGCAGCGCCTAAAATTCCCCATTGGTATATTTTTGAATCCTTCATAGATTTAGTATAGCAAAATCAAAGTTAGGTTCCGCAGAATGTCTTATAGGATTGATCAAAGGTAAAATCAGGCGGGCTCATAAAAGCCTGATTTTTGGGAGGATTAAAAGGATCCTCAAGGGCCGCTAATAGTTCAGTAAAGGGTTTTAAGTCACCCGCTACTGCTGTTTTCAGTGCGTTCTCTACTAAATGATTTCTGGCAATTACTGCTGGATTGATTTTGCGAGTCTCATGCATTATTTCTTGAATACTTTTATTTTCTTTTTCTAAATAAACCAATAATTTATCCCACCAGTTTTTAAAGCTAGGATCAGCTGTGAGTTCTTTTTTGAGATGATTCGTTTCATAGAGATAGTAGAAGGTATTTGTAAAGTCAGCCTGATGTTTTTGCATCAAGGCTAGAAGATCATCGATTAAGCTTTTGCTATGAATTGATGGAGAATTAATGCCGATCTTCTTTAACATTAACGATCCCCAGTTTTGCTGGAACTCTTGCGCGTAACTTTCAAGTATTTCTAGGGCAATTGTTTTTGCTTGCTCGATATCAGCATGCAATAGTGGGATTAGCGATTCGGCAAAGCGTGTTAAATTCCATTCCCCTATAATCGGTTGATTTTTATATGCATATCGTCCATGTTGATCAATAGAACTAAACACAGTTTCTGGATGATAATAATTCATAAAGGCACATGGACCGTAATCAATTGTTTCACCAGAAATGGCCATGTTGTCTGTATTCATGACACCATGAATAAATCCGACCGACATCCATTGAGCGATTAATAGCGCTTGCCTTTTAATGACCGCATGTAAGAATGCTTCATATTTGTTTTTTGTAGTATTGAGTTCCGGAAAATGACGATTGATGCAGTAGTCTGTATATTGTTTTAGTAAGTTAATATCATTCAATGCTGCTGCGAACTGGAAGCTACCTACTCGAATATGACTTTTGGCGACACGGGTTAAGATTGCAGCTGGAAATATTTCTTCACGATGCACAACATCTCCGGTTGTGATTACAGAAAGACTCCTTGTGGTTGGTATCGCTAAATAAAACATAGCTTCGCTGATGAGATACTCTCGAAGCATAGGACCTAAAGCGGCTTTACCATCTCCACGTCGTCCATATTCTGTTAAACCATAACCTTTCAGGTGGATATCAAATCGCTCGTTATGAATTAGATGCTCGCCAAATAAAACTGCTCTGCCATCTCCTAACATGGTGAAATGGCCAAACTGATGTCCTGCATATGCTTGAGCAATAAAATCAAATTTTTGAGGTAGATATTTTTGGTCATAAAAGAGACAGTCAATATCTTTTATTCCATTAATATTAAGATGTAATTCTTTTGCTAAAGACTCATTAAAAATAATATTTTTTGGTGCTTTAAAATTTTGTACCGATTCGATTGAATAAAAATTCTTTGGAAGTTTTTGGTAGCTGTTATCAAAGTTAAATCCGAAAGGGAAATGACTCATACAGGCCTAAATAATTTTTTTGTTAGATGGAGTTGGATATCACTTATAACTTTTTCTCGGAAGCCTCCCTCACAGTAACATAAATAAAATTCCCACATTCTCTGAAAAGAAATATCAAAACCCAGATTTTTTATGGTTTCTTTATTTTGATTGAATCGAGTTCTCCAATCTTTTAGGGTCTCAGCATAATCAATCCCGATATCTTTAATACCATGTATGACTAAATCAGTTTTTCTAGTAATACTGTTTTGCATTACATTGATTGAGGGAATACAGCTCCCAGGAAATATATACTTTTGAATGAAATCAACTGATTTTAATGCTTTTAAATATCGTTGGTCTCTAATCGTTATGGCTTGTATTAAAGCCTCTCCATCTGGTTGTAATAATCTAGAGATGGTTTCGAAATAAGCATCATAAAAATGATGGCCGACAGCCTCGATCATTTCAATCGAAACCAGTTTATTAAAAGTGCCTTTTAATTCGCGATAATCTTGTTTAATTATTTTAATTTGCTTTTCTAGCTTCAGTTTTTTTATTAAATTTTTAGCATAGTTATATTGTTGTTGGGATATTGTAGTTGTGGTGACATGGCAACCATAATTCTGGGCAGCAAAAATTGCAAATCCTCCCCAACCAGAACCTATCTCGATTACCTTGTCTGTTTTTTTTAAGTTTAATGTTTCACAGATCGTACGCAGTTTATTTAATTGCGCCTGATGCAAAGAATCTTTTTTTGAATAATAAATTCCTGCAGAATACATCATGGTTTGGTCTAGGAAAGAACTAAAGAAATCATTGCTGAGATCATAATGCTTAGCAATATTTTTCTCACTCCCTGAAATTGTGTTTTTATTTAACCAATGAAAAAAATTAAAAATATGTTTTAATGCTGAATTAAATATTCCTTCCATTTGGTCCATAAGGTTTTCATTGAGTGCAAATATCCGAATCAGATTTGTAAGGTTATCGCAATTCCAATATTGATTCATATAAGACTCAGCCGATCCAATAGAGCCTCCAAATAGAAGATAAGAGTAAAAGTTATTATTTTTAACTGTGATTGTCGCCTTAGGTTTTTCCGAATTCCCAAAAGTAATTGATTCGTTTACCTCTCTTATTGTTAGCTGACCATGATGAAGTTGTTTTAATTTTCTAAAAATTATCTGTTTTGCTAGGTGATTAATCATTGTTTTTTGGGTGACTATAAAAGGGATTTCCTTTTAATTTTATTAATAATGCATGCCAATATATTAATACAATTGCCTTTATTGACATAGGTAAGCTCAATAAAAGCATTTTATAAAGTTTGATATTAGTCATGGCTTTTTTTATTAATCTTAATTCAGCATTAAATTGCAGCTTATTTTGATAAAAATTATTCATAGAGACTAATAAAAAATCTTTAGGGGTTTGAAAGTACCATTCATAATCAATATCCATTGGTATAAAAGGCGAGACATGAAAGTTTTTTCTGATCTTAAACTTATGAATTTCAGAATCTTTTTTTCTACAGTCATGGATATAGGCGTACTTTTCTCCCCAAGGGGTGTTGGTAATGTGAGAAATAATAGCGACTAATTGAGTCTTCTCATAACAGTAATAAAAACTGACAGGATTGAAACAGTAGCCAAAAAAACTGGGTGTGGTCAGTAGAAATATTTTCCCAGAAAATTTTAAATTAAGACTTTTTTGTAATAGTTGAATTACTGATTGTTTAATTGACTGAGACGTTTTACCTAGGTAATTTTTTCTTGATATTGAAGCAAAATTAAATTTATCGACGCTGTAAAAAAAGTTTTTTTTAAATAGTGTTGAATAATGGTCTAAATCTATATAAAGATAATGGACCGTGTATTTAAAACTATGTTTCTTTGGAAATAAACGTGAATGGCTAACAGTCCCTTGATAGATGGCATGCATATTTTTACGGTCTCATAAATTTTTCGTAAGCATTGTAAGCACTTTTGACACCATCTTCATGGAATCCATTCCCCCAATAAGCACCCAGGTAATAAGTATGGTTATGACCTGAGATTTTATCTATATTGTTTTGGGCTGCAATGGATTTTAGTGAGTAATGGGGGTGGCTGTATTTAATTTTTTTGATAATTTGTTGCTTATCAATCTCATCATTATTAAGACTGACCAGTATTGCAGTTTTAGTGTTTAGGTTCTGTAAAGAGTTCATATAGTAAGTGAGTTTAATGGGGTTAGCGTTAGTATTATCGATGTTAAAGTTCCAGGCTGCCCAAGTTTTCTTAAGTTTTGGCATGACGTTTATATCTGTATGTAAAATAACCTCATTATTCTTATAAGGAATAGCACGAAGTATTGATAATTCATTTTGCGTGGGTTTTTCTAGCAATCGTAATGCCTGATCACTATGGCAAGCAAAGAAAATATAATCAAATGTTTCCTTACCGAAATTACTTTTAATTTTTATCTTATTATTTTCACGTATCACGGTTTTGATTTTGCAATTCAAACGAATATTATTTTTGAAAGGCTTAGTCAGTTTCTTCAGATAGTTGTTTGAACCCCCAGAGATGGTATACCAATGTGGCCTATTGTTGACTGAGAGCATGCCGTGGTTATGAAAAAAGCGAATAAAGAAGAGAGCTGGAAATTTCAACATTGTCTTAATGTCAGATGACCAAATTGCAGCACCCATTGGCAGAATATAATTATGAATAAAATAATTCGAGTAACAGTTCTCCTTAAGATAAGACCCTAGACTCATTTCTTTATTTTGTTCTAAAATTTTTAAAGATTGTTTATTAAATCTTAAAATTTCAATCAACATTTTTAAAAACTTAAAATTTAGTATATTTTTTCGTTGTGAAAATAGACTATCTAATGAGGTGCCGTTGTATTCGAATTTTCTTTTTGGAGAAAACACACTAAAGCTCATGTTACTTTTTTCTATTTTAACTTTTAAAGATTTGAGAAGTTTGGTAAAAAGGGGATATGTTTTTTTATTAAATACAATGAATCCTGTATCAACATTAATTTTTTGATTATTGACCTTAATTTTATGAGTATGCGTATGACCACCGATTCGCTCATCTGATTCAAAAATTGTTAGACTGATTTGTTTATGTTTGCTTAAGAGATATGCCAGCGTATTCCCAGAGATACCAGTGCCAACAATTGCAACTTTCATTAACTTCTATCTATTCTATTGGCATTTCGAATGTTTGTTGAAACGGTTCTTAAGTCCCATATAACTCCAAGCCAAGATAATGTCCGAAGTAAGTAGTAGGTGATATCTATTTCCCACCAATAAAAACCCTGTTTTACTGAGCCACAATGATGGTGATGATTATTATGCCAGCCTTCTCCGAAAGTAATGAGCGCTAAAAGCCAATTGTTTTTACTTCTGTCGTCAGTGTTGTATCGTCTTTTACCCCATACGTGAGAAGCTGAATTTATTAAAAAGGTGGCGTGATAAAGCAGAACGGTGGAGAGTACAAATCCCCAGACCAATAATTGAGCTCCATTAGTATTAAGGTGCGGAGCTTTTGCGGATAGAACCTCCCCAAGAAAATACAAAAATAGCATCAATAAAATTGGAATTAAGATATCAAATCGATCGATTATTTTTAACTCTTTAAAGGTATTGAGTTCGCGCACCATTTTATGATCAGTTAAAAAATTTTTTTTACTTAAAAACCAACCGGTGTGACTCCAAAAAAAACTATTAATGTGTGGAGAATGAAGGTCATGTTCTTGGTCTGAATGAATATGATGTTTCCGGTGATGTGCTGCCCACCATAAAGGACCCCGCTGGCCGGCTGAGGCTCCAAGAATCGCAAATATAAATTGCATTACTCGACTTGTTTTAAAAGTTTTATGTGAGAAATAGCGATGATAAAATCCGGTAATGGCAAACATTCTAATTACGTAAAGTAAAATGAAGCAGAAAAGGGCAACATGACTGTAGCCCACATAAAAAACAAAAAAACAGGCTAGATGAATAAGAATGAAAGGGATCACACGATACCAATCAATTTCATTATCGATGAATTTTCGTTTGGTGTATTCATTTTCTTTAATCTGATTATCAAACCAGCTGAGTAATATTTTTTTTATCATTGATTGCTGTGGGGTATTTTTCTAATTTTGTTAACGTCATAACCGATGGATTCAATTTTTTTAATAAAGTCATTATAATTTTTATCATCAATTTTGCTCTCCCTCGCCATTAGCCATACAAAGTCTTTTTTATCTCGTGCGATAATGGTGTATTGGTAGTCTGGATCAATATAAGCAATTTTATATTGTGCTTTAAAAGGCCATATGAATTGCATTTTCCATTCTGCATTTTCAGTTCCCTCGACGATATAGCCCACGGGATGATATGTTTTTACCTCTCCGTCCAAGCTGCCTTTATTAAAGGTAAAGGTTGTTTGGATTTTGCCATGATCATCTAATTCGTAGCTTTCAATTGCGTTATAAGCTTCTTTTTCTATAAAGGTAGGTATATGTGCAATCACATACCAGGGACCCATAAATTTTTTAATATCAACATTGGGTTGGGTTTTAATCGGGGTTGTTTTATTCATACAGCTAGTTATTAAGATGATTAGTGCTAAATTAATTAAATATTTCATTTTTTTATATAGGTCAGTTCACCTATAGCGGTGGGTGACATGAGTTTTAACCAGTTACCATTTCTATCGTACCATAAGTGAATAATAAACTTTTCTTTTCCAGAGAGAGTGGCTCTAAGTTTATAGTGTTCTGTATTGAGTGTTTCGTTATTAATTAATAAGGCCTCTTCATTAATTAGCTGGGACTCAATATCTAACAATTCTCCATTCTGAGCATTAAGTAATTTTTTCTTATTTAATATCTGCTTATCCCAGTAGCGAAATGTTGAAATACATTCTTTAAATTCTAAGTTTTTTTCATTTGCTTTTATTTCTAATTTATTCTGTGTTGTTTTACCACTAAGCTTATATAGCTCTCCATCATCGTTTGTCTTGCTCTCGATTGTGAATAAACACTGATTTTTATAATTTTCTTTGGATTCGTGTTGGTAGTTAAATTTCATAAACATAAACCGGATATCATATGCTGCCTTGCTTACTATATTGGTATCATCAATTTCATAATGATGAAAACCAACCTCTTGTTCGTTCATGAAAACTTTAAATCTTAGCTCCTCAGAATAAACTAAACCGGTTGAGAAAAGGAGAATAAATCCTAATATTTTGGTGGCCATGGAATAAAGCGAGATGTTTTTTTTATATAAGCCCGATAATCCGGTCGTCTATCTGGAATAGTGGATTCCATCAGGTCTGCACCTGAAATTTTAACTAATAAGATATTCATCAGGAGGGGTGATACTAATAAGTATATAGGACCCAATGAGGCACAAATAAAAATACCCCACCATATCAAACATTCACCAAAATAATTTGGATGTCTGCTGTATCGCCATAAACCGGCCTGTAAGGTTTTATTATTCTTCTTCTTTAAAAATTGTTTTAACTGATTATCAGCAATAACTTCAACTACTAAACCTGTTGCCATGACGAATAATCCCAACCAACTCTGCAAGCCAACTATTTCTGATTCACTTGCAATATAAATCAGCGGTAGACTGATAATAAAAGCGAGCGTTGCCTGAAAGAAAAAAATGATATACATGCTTTTAAACATAAAGCCGGGTTCATTATTCTGACGAATTTTTTGATAGCGGATATCTTCTGGCTTATTCCAGTTTCTGATCGTGAGATGCAGCGAGAGTCTCAGTGCCCAGAGCAGTAAAATAATAAAAAATGTATTATGAAATAGGTTCGATTCGTAACTGGGATTGATGAAACAAAATAGGGTAACAATTACAAAGAATAGACTCCACATGCTATCTACATGCGTTACTTTTTTAGTTTTTAGACTCAAAAGCCAGCCTAAAGAGGCAAATATAATCAGTGCGACAAAAATATGCATCTGTAGGTTTGCTATCATTTTTTGTCCCAATAAAATAATGCGGGCGTGATAACACCCCAGCCTAAAGCAAGAAAATATAATGAAGTTTCATAAAGCGTTACTGCACCTAACTTTTCACCTGCAATATAAGCAAGGGGTCCGCCAATTAACCCAAGCATTACTTGGCCAATTTTATAAGAATTTAGCCAATAAAGACTGTGTCTTATTGTGATTGCAAATAAAAGCCACATCGATAAAATCCATATCGGGGCTATAGGGTGTGGACTAATTGCATCTTCGTATGTAATTAGTTCAAAACCTCTCATGAGAGTATCAAACAATAACCCGATGAGGACCGTATAGAAATAAAGCCTAAATTCGTTTAATTTTGGCCTAGTGAGAGCAACATGGATGGCAACAATGGCAAGAATTATTGTTATGCCATACCATGCCTTATCTTTCGCTGCAAACAAAATACATGCAAACCAGCCGGCCTGAAATAAAATAAAGTTGATAATATTTTTCATTTTTTAAAAAGATAGTGTGCCACTATCCATTCTTGACCATTATCGAAGCCCCAAAGTTCTGCGCAAGCCATAAAAAAGATGCGCCAGCGTTGAACCCATAAGTTTACGTTTAAGCTCCCATAGGTATCTTTAAAAATAGCTTTGACTTTATTTTTGTTATTATCCAAATTAACAAGCCAAGCGTTTGCTGTTTTTTCATAGTGCGTTCCTGACCAAAGCCATTGGTGCTGTATTGTTAATTTGTCTTGGAAAAATAATGGAAGATCTGCACTTGGCATCATGCCCCCTGAAAAGAAAAATTTTGACATCCAGTCATCATCGTCTTGAACTTCAAATAAATATGGGTGTAATTTATGCACAAAGATATGCATAAAGAATAAACCATCTTTTTTCAGCCAGTTGTTAATGTGATTAAATAGCTTTTTATGATTGCGCATGTGCTCAATCATTTCAACTGAAACAACGCGATCGAATTTTTCATTAATCTTAAATTGATTCATATCCGCTGTAATGATTTTTATGTTCTTTATCCCTCTTTTTTTTGCTTCAGCTAGGATATAAGCTCTCTGAGAATGTGAATTGGATACCCCGGTAATTTTAGATTTTGGAAAATTTTTAGCCATAAAGAGTGTGAGCGATCCCCAACCACAGCCCAGCTCTAATATGTTTTGACCATTTTTAATTTGAGCTCTTTGGCAAGTCAACTTTAGGGCCTTATTTTCTGCCTGTGTCAGCGTCAAGGTTGTGGAATCCCAGAAGCAGGAGCTATATTTTTTATTATCTCCTAGTGTGTGATGATAGAACTCAGCAGGGACTTCGTAGTGCTGTTCATTTGCTAGCTCAGGGACCTCGGCAATATTTGCTTGGTTCATTGAGGCGATAAATGCTTCCTTTTTTTCTTGTTGCTTTTCAACAGTGCCTTTATACAGCTCTGCGAGTCGTTTCTTTAAAAGTTGTCGAATACCAAATCGTATTAAATGATCAGGAAGAATTGATTTTTCAGCTAAGTGAAGAAAAAATTTTATCATATCTGTCTATTTGTAAAATTTTTGTAATTGCAAATAAAATAAGAATTGCATAAATGTGATTACCTTATATAATTGCGGGTTTATTCGATTGCCTTATATCATCAAAGTCAGTCACATAACTTTAACAGTATAAGGTAAATATGAATTTTAAAGACTTTAAATTAGCAAACCCTATCCAAAAAGCTTTAGATGGCATTAAATTTACTGAGCCAACTGAGATTCAAATTAAAGCGATCCCAGAAATATTAGCTGGCCAAGATATTGTCGCCTCTGCTAAAACAGGATCTGGTAAAACTGCCGCTTATGTTTTGCCATTATTAAGTTTAATAACTCGTGAAAAGAAGATTTCAAAGCGTAGTCAAAGCCCATTATGTTTAGTGCTTTGTCCTACAAGAGAGTTAGCAAATCAGATTGATACTGAGATTAAAAGATTTAGCCGTTATTTAGAGGTAAATACTGTAACGATCACAGGAGGGATATCTTACAAATTACAAAATAAATTGCTCAAATCTCACTTAGATTTTGTTATTGCAACGCCAGGGCGACTAATTGATCTCATGCGCCAAAAAAAAATAAATTTAAAATCAGTAAAAGCAGTAATTTTAGATGAAGCCGATCGTATGCTCGATATGGGTTTTATTCCTGATATCAAAAAGATCTACGAGGGAACTTCAAGAGAACAGCAAACGCTTATGTTTACGGCCACAATGAATAAAAAAATTGAAGCTATTGCGAGTCAGTTTTTGAATGATCCAGTGAGAATTTCAGTGGACTCAGAGATGCAAATTAATCAAAATATCACCCAATACTATAGCTTTGTAAAAGATTATGATGGTAAAAAAATTGCTTTAAATCAGATACTTAAGCAACCAGACTTTAAGCAAGCCATTGTGTTTACCGCTACAAAAAAAGATGCGGATAAGTTGGCAGATGAGCTTTACATGATGTCAATTAAAGCTAAAGCCCTGCATGGCGATATGAGTCAGTCGGTTAGAACAAAAACAATTAATCGTTTTAAGAAAAATGACTTTCAGGTGCTGGTTGCAACTGACATTGCTTCCAGGGGCATTGATATTCAGGACATCACCCATGTGGTTAATTTTGACTTTCCTAGAGACCCTGAAGATTATATTCACCGTATTGGTAGAACCGGGCGAGCAAAAAACAAAGGTAAGTCCTTTTTATTATTAAAGCTTAACGAGCGCTATAAATTAAAGAAAATTGAAAGATTACATAAAAGCCAAATTAACGAATTATCGATTGATGGTTTAAAAATTGATCTCACAGATATTAATACGCGTGAAGAGAGTAACTTTAAAAAGAAAAGAAGAGCTCGGTCTAGTCAGAAAAAAAATTATTCTAGAAGGTCTAACTTTGGAGGTGACAAGCCCAAATCAGATAGACCCAGGTCAGATAAGCCCAAATCAGATAGACCCAGGTCAGACAAATCTAGGTCAAGAAAACCAAGAAAAAATATG
>JAYNJX010000013.1:22598-40294 GCA_038110565.1 Nitrosomonadales bacterium
ATCAGATAGACCCAGGTCAGACAAATCTAGGTCAAGAAAACCAAGAAAAAATATGGTTTAATACTTCAATTTGAATTATTAACTTTATTTTCAATGACAAAACTCTTTCAATTTTTTGGAAATAATCGTCAGTATCTTTATTTTCTAATTTTAAGTTTCTTATTATCAAACCTGTCCCTAATTTCAATGAGTTTTGAGACTTTCTGGGAGCGAAGTGGCCTATTTGCGTGTTGGGTGATAATTTTCTTTTTTTTAACCCATGTCATTTTTCTATCGCTACTAAATATTCTAATCCCAACCCAGTGGCTCGTGTATCTGGTTATAGTCTTTGCCGGCTTTATGGGGTTTTATGCGATTGAGTATGCGGTGGTATTTGATACAGAAATGTGGCGGAATATCTTCCAAACCAATCCAAAGGAAGCAGCAGATATTTTATCGCTAAAATTTTTTCTCTATCTATTATTTTTTATTGGCTTACCCATTCTCTTGATTCAATTTAAAAAGATTAAATTAAATACAGGTTTCAAAGAGCGTCTTAAATCAAGGAGTTTGATTATCGCTTTGTCTGTCATTGTTATTCTTTTATTTTCATTGATCACTTCAAGTCTAATGGCTGATTTTTTAAGAAATCATAAAAAGATTCGTTACTTCAATAACCCTAGCTATGGTCTATACAACTTGATTAAATATAGCTTTGACAGCGTATCAGTTCCTAAAGAGTATGATGCTGGGAACTATCATGTATTTAATCACAATAAAAGCGAGCGTTCAGAATTAATTGTGATGGTGGTTGGGGAAACGGCAAGGTATGATCATTTTTCATTAAATGGTTATCAGAGAAAAACAAATCCTGAGCTTGAAAAAGTTGATCATTTGATTAGCTATAGTCATTTAACTTCATGCGGGACAACCACTGCGGTCAGCGTTCCTTGTATATTTGCCTTACAAGATGAGGAACACTTCAAGGTTGATGAAGCTCCATACAAGGCCAACCTACTGGATATCCTGCCTCCTGATAAGGTCAATGTTCATTGGTTTGATAATAACTCTGACAGTAAGCACGTGGCTGATCGGATTAGTTATAAAAACTTTAAAAATAAAGATAATAATTCAGTTTGTGATGTGGAGTGTCGTGATGTGGGGATGATTCCTGAAATTAAAAAAGTGATTAATCCAAAAGTAGATAACCTGATCATCCTGCATCAAATGGGAAGTCATGGACCCGCTTACTTTAAGCGTTACCCAAAAGAGTTTGAGAGGTTTAGGCCTGCCTGTCAGTCTGAAGATCTATCTAGGTGTTCAAAAGAAGAAATTATTAATGCTTATGACAACACAATTCTTTACACGGATTATTTTCTATCTCAACTCATTAAAGAGTTAAAAACTTTGGTGGAGCAGTATGAAGTGACTTTAATTTACGTCTCTGATCATGGAGAATCTCTGGGAGAACATGGTGCCTATTTGCATGGTTTACCCAAGGCGATTGCACCAGAAGAGCAGACCCATGTGCCTTTTTTAATTTGGGCACCAGAGGGAAGTTCTGGTGTTAATTATTTGGAAACTCTTAAACTTAAAGACAATAGCTATCATCATGGAAATATTAGCGATATGATTTTAAGGTCACTGGAGATTCCTTCAGATGCTTACAAGAGTGACGATTCTGCCATGTTTGTAAGACTTCATTAGATATAATGAAATTTTATATCAGAATCACTTTTTATTTTTTTTTGATTGCTTTACTGACGCAGTTTACCAATATAGATTTATTTATTTCAGATCTTTTTTTAAATCATGACCACCGGTTTTATTTACAAGCCAATAAGGCTTTGGGTTTAGCCCTCCATGATTATCCAAAATATGTTGCAATTTTAATTGGCTTTTTATTTTGGTTTACTGCAGTTGGTATCATCCTATTTAATCATAATATCTTAAAGAATTTTTTTCAGAACAAAGAAGTTTTTTATATCTCAGTTGTTGCAATTTTAATCCCGATCATTATTTGGTATGTCCGAGACTTATCCGCGATGCACTGTCCGAGAGAACTAATCCGATATGGCGGTGAATTTGAGTACTTAAGAATCTTTGATTCCATACCTGAGTTGTGGAGTCAGGGGCAGTGCTCACCCTCGGCACATGCGTCTAGTTTTTTATGGCTATTAAGTATCCCAATAGTTAAAAAAAATAATTTGATGCTTAAAAGCTTAGCCGTTTTAATTTTCATTTTATGTTTTGTGCAGGTGTTACGAGGAGCGCATTTTGTATCACACATTTGTTATTCTTTTTTAATTGCTAATATTGTTCTAGAAGTAACTTACATCGTATTTAAAAAGCTCAAATAGTTATTGGGTCATTTCATTAAAGTGATTGATGCGTCCAAGTCTTTTACGATACATTATCGTTTCAATAAAACTTTGTTATGATGACCTTATAAAAAATCTATGAGAAATATAAAAAACAATGAATAATCTCGTAAAAATTTTTTTGAGTTCACTTTTATTGGTCTTTACCCATAATAGTCTAATGAGGGCTCTGGGATGTGATGTTAATAATGTTTATGATTGTGATTATTTCTTTGTTTCAGTAATTTATTTGTTTATTGCGATCCTAGCTTTTCTAACCTTAACCTTAATTTTATTTAGATTACTCTATAGACTACTCAGAAAACTTGGAGTTTTTAAATAATTTTTTATTAAGATAGCTTAGGGTTAAGAATCGGTTTAACTTGTTGGGTAATATTGCAAAATAACTTTTGTAAAATAATTCCAGCTGTCTATTTGATAGGTATTTTCGTGTAAATTTCAAAAAGTTATATAAATCTCTTTTTCCTGCTGATAGCGTAAATAATTTTTTTTTAGCTTTTTCTAAATCGATAAACAATACTTCATTTTTGTTATTTAAATATAGGTGCTTTGGCATTGGATAGGTGTGTTGTATTTTATGATGATGCAAGTGAGCTAATTCGTTAGCAATGGCTTTTAGCTGATTATCAGAAAATTTTTTATTTTTTTTTAAATAATCTGCCAGAGGTTTAAATCCGGCTTCAATTTTTTTAGTTATTAGGATTGCTTGTTTTTTGTTGTGAGAAAAATATAGCAGTTCTGGGGTTCTAAAATTAAATTGATTAAAGCGTTGGATATTTTCATATTCCCGAATAAATGTGGGTAAGCCATTGATTGGGTGGAAGAAGTTTTTAAAGTTATGGTTCTCTTGTTTCTTAATAAATAACATGCCCTCTTGTATTTTATGGGTAATAACTCCACTCCATCCATTTCTTCTCCTATTTGGGGGTTCAAACCATTGATTGGGTAGTCCCCAAAAGTCTTCAAAAGTCTCTAGCTTATTTTTTTTGAATACTTTAATCCATGTCGGCTTGATATAAGTTTTCATGATTTTTGTAATGTTTTGCATCTCAGGATTTATTAGGTTTTTCAAGAGATATGTTTCCAAGTTTCTGATGGCGGTAATCTTGTATTAATGTAATTGCAGCTTTTAATAAATCAACTTGATTGCCTTTACTTAATAATTTCTTATTTAAGGCAATCACCTCAAGCAGTATCTCTGATTTTTTTTCACATTCTATATTTTCTAATTGATAGCGATCTTGTAGCGCTTGTTTATAATTCTCTTTCAAATTGTCTAGCAAAAATAATGCGGTTTCAATTTCATCATAGGCATTAATCCCGATGGTATTTGAAGCTGCAAGGTAATATCCTTGAACCTCATCCTCAATCTTAGGCCACATCATGCCCGGGGTGTCGGTGATGATGAAGTCATCTGCCACCAATATCCTTTGCTGCATTTGAGTTACTGCTGGCACGTCTCCGGTTTTGGCTATTTTTCGCTCTGAGAGCATATTAATCAGTGTTGATTTGCCAACATTAGGCACACCGATAATCATCGCCCGTAAGGGTTTAATGCTAGTGCCACGATGTGGAACTAATTTTAAAGCTGCTTCTTTGATTTTGTTTTTATCTTTTTTGCTCTTTGAGCTAATTGCAAGCGCTGAGGTATTTTTTTCTGCATTAAAAAAACTAAGCCATTGTTCAGTTACCTTGGGATCGGCGATATCTGATTTATTTAAAACCTTGAGATGAGGCTTTTGCCTCTGTTTGATAATTTGATTGAGCATTGGATTTTTTGAGGCTTCTGGGATGCGTGCATCAATAACCTCAATGACCATGTCATTAAACTTAAGATTTTTTTCAAAATCTTTTTTAGCCTTGGTCATATGACCCGGAAACCACTGGACGCTCATGTTTAACTCGCTTGAAAAATATTATTATAATGTAAACTCACATTCATGGAAAAAACCTACGAAATTCAAGAAAATCAATCCAAAGAGCTGTTAAAAGCGCTGCATATTCTCACGCGTGATGGTAAGTTAAATCAAGATTCTAGACGTAAACTAAAACAGGTTTATCATTTAGTTAATTTTATTAAGCCAGTGATTGAGTCGTACAAGGATCAACCTTTTAAACTCATTGATCACGGTGCAGGTAAATCCTATCTGGGTTTCATTCTTTTTGATCTGATTATAAAAGAAACCCAGGGTGAGGTTTTTGGTGTTGAAATAAATGATGCATTGGTCACCAAATCAAGATTACTGATGAAAAAGTTTGGTTTTGATCGCATGACCTTTCTGTCAGAAGCTATTGCCAATACTGATGATATGATCCATAAAGCCAATATTGTTACCGCACTTCATGCATGTGACGTTGCAACTGACCATGCAATTGATTTTGCCTTAAAAAAGAATGCAGATTGGATGATGTTCGTTCCTTGTTGCCAAGCCGAGATTTATCAATCCCTAAAAAAGAATAAGGCGGGTCAGCTTAAAAAGCCATTGTCAGAACTATGGCGACATAATATCCATACCCGAGAGTTTGGCAGTCATTTAACGAATGTTTTACGTTGTCTGAAATTAGAAAGTGCAGGTTATAAAGTAACAGTCACTGAATTGGTGGGTTGGGAACATGCCATGAAAAATGAATTAATTTTGGCGGAAAATATTGGACAGCCAAAGCCAACAACCAAAGAGCGTATAGAAAAAATATTATTTGATTTTGGTTTAGAAGAGTTAAAATCTCGCTTTATTATTAATTAAATTGAAAGTAATTGAATATGAATAAATTTTTATATTTAGCAATTTTAGCTTCCTTAAGTTTTAATATTTACGCCCACGACTTTTCGGGTACTTATGATTGTGTGGGAAAAGATGCACACGAAGGTGAATATAAAGGCCAAGTCATTATGAAATTAAAACCCGATTTAAGCCCGAAGGGTTATCAGAGCTACGACTTTACTTTAAAAGTACCTGAGTATGGGGACTACCATGGCTTTGCTGCTGTTAAGGGTCTAGATGCTGGTATTTATTTTGGCTTAGAAGATAAAACTAATAATGATTACGGTGTTGGCATAGCAAGGTTTTCACAAAACAAGAAGCAACAATGGACTTTCCATAAATTCTATTTTGAGCCTGGCTACAAAGGCGGCAATACAGGAATAGAAGACTGTATCCAACAAAAGTAATCTATTAAGTGGTCAAGCAAAGTAAGTTTCAGATTAGTTATCCAGCTGAGCTTCCAGTTACTCAAAGTGTAGACCAAATAAAAGATTTGATTTCTGAGCATCAGGTTGTAATTCTTTGTGGTGAAACAGGTTCTGGCAAAACAACACAACTCCCAAAAATTTGTCTCGATCTCGGTCGAGGTCAAAATGCTATTATTGGCCATACCCAACCAAGAAGAATTGCTGCGCGTTCTGTTGCAGCAAGGATTGCCGATGAATTAGATGTTGAGCTAGGAAAAGAGGTAGGCTTTAAGGTTCGATTTTCGGATCAAACGAATCATCAAACTGCAATCAAGGTTATGACAGACGGTGTCCTGCTTGCTGAGACCCAAACCGATCCGAAGCTGTTGCGTTACGATACCATCATTATTGATGAGGCCCATGAGCGTAATCTAAATATTGATTTTTTGATTGGCTATTTAAAAAAACTTTTACCCCAAAGAACCGATTTAAAAGTCATTATTACCAGTGCCACCATCGACGTTGATCGTTTTTCTCAACACTTTAATAAAGCTCCGGTTATTAATATTGAGGGCAGAACTTATCCGGTGGAACTTGAATACCGTCCGATGATGCTTGAGGAAGAGGGGGATGTGATTTCATTGGAAGATTCAGTCTTCAGTGTCATAAAAGAAATTGGAAAAAAATCAGGAGATATCTTAGTGTTTCTTCCTGGTGAAAAAGATATTCATGATATCAAGAGATATTTAACTGATGCACTTGATCCAAGCTATGAGGTATTACCTTTATTTTCTAGATTAGCTGTTGCGGATCAACAAAAAATTTTTCAGAGTTCAACTCAAAAGAGAATCATTTTAAGTACCAATATTGCAGAGACATCATTAACCGTTCCAAATATTAAATTTGTGATTGATTCTGGACTTGCCCGCGTGGTTCGCTATAACCCAAGGCTTAAAATTGAACAGCTTCTGATTGAGAAGGTATCCCAGGCTGCTGCCAATCAAAGAAAGGGGCGCTGTGGCAGGATTGCACCAGGAGTCTGTTATCGACTTTATGATGAAGATGATTTTAATAAGCGTGCAGAATTTACCGATCCAGAAATATTAAGGAGCTCTCTGGCTTCCGTTATCTTAAGGATGGCTAACCTTAATCTGGGTGATGTTGAACTGTTTCCGTTTCTTGAACCGCCTTTAAAAAAGTTTATTCAAGATGGATACGACCTGTTATTTGAGCTCCATGCAGTAGACCAAGATAAAAAAATTACGTCCCTTGGAAAAGTGATGTCAACTATCCCAATTGACCCTATTTTTTCTAGAATGATTATCGAGGCAAAGGAACAACATTGCCTAACAGAAGTGATCCCTATTATTGCTGCAATAACCGTTGCTGATCCAATTGAACGTCCATTCGATAAGTTAGAACAAGCCGAAAAAGCACAATTAATTTTTCATGACCCACAATCAGGTTTTTTAAGTTTTTATAAACTATGGACAATTTTTAATCAGGAAGTAAAACAAAAAAAAATTAAAGAGCTTGCTCAATTTTGTAAAAAGTTTTTCTTATCCTTTACCCGTATGCGAGAGTGGCAAGAAATGTTTAAACAATTATCTGAGGTCGTGAATGAGCTAGGTTATCGTTGGAACAATAAGGCTGCTACCTATGATCAAATTCATATCAGTCTACTAAGTGGCCTACTGAGAAATGTTGGGATGAAAGAGATTGATTCAAGCTTTTATAACGGTGCCCGGGGTATTAAATTTCTGATTGGCCCTAAACTTTATCGAAATAAGAAATATAAGTGGATCGTTGCAGCTGAAATTGTTGATACTGGAAAAATGTACGCACAATGCATTGCAGAAATAAATATACAATGGGTTGAAAAGTTAGCATTACATCTTCTTGAGTCTAGCTATTCTAATCCACGCTGGAATCAAAAATTAAGGCGGGTTGACGCTTCAGAAAAATTAACCTTATTTGGTTTAATCATCGTCCCCAATCGAACAATTCATTACGGTCCAGTCGCCCCAATTATAGCTAAAGAGATATTTATCCGTGAGGGATTAGTCGAGGGCGGTTATGAAAGTTCTGGAAAATTCTGGCAGGAAAACAAAAAATTAATTAAAGAAATTGAGACTCTCGAACATAAGTCACGAAGACGGGACATCTTGATTAATGACGACGTGCTCTATGCCTTCTATGATAAAAAAATTAACACAGAAATTATCAACGGTGATGGTTTTGAGTTTTGGCGCAAAACCATTGAGCAAAAAGAGCCTAAGCACTTATATTTAACCAAAGAATTTTTAATGCAACACAGTGCCCAAGAAATTACAGAGCAAGCATACCCAAATCAAATGAAAATCGACGGTGAATCCTATAAAGTTAAATATCATTTTGAACCTGGTCATGTACGAGATGGCGTCACTTTAGTTATTCCTTTGGATAAACTAAATGGGATTGAAACCATTACTACTGACTGGTTGGTACCAGGTCTATTAAGAGAGAAAACCGAGTGGGCATTAAAAAATTTACCCAAAAATCTTAAAAATAAATGTATCCCGTTAAAGGAATGGACAGATAAATTTTTACATTTCAAAAAGCAGGATACCTTTAGAGATACATTTAATCTCTTTGTGCGTGAATATTTAGATCCAAATTTTATGCAAGTCGATGAAGTCTTACATGAAGTCCCTAATCATCTGAATATGAAATTTGAGGTGGTGAATGATCGCAATCTTATGATTGATTTGAATACTGATATCGAGTTATTAAGAAAAGAGCATCAAAAAACTACAAAAAAAGTTTTACAAAAAATTCGTTTTAAAATTGAAGAGGACAATTTAACGACATGGAGTTTTGGTGACTTGCCGTTAAAAGTGGAAGAGCAAATTAATGGTAAAATTTTTAAAGGCTTTACCGCTCTTATAGATCATGACACAAGTGTGAGTATTGCAGTGTATGACAATGAGCAACAGGCTATCAAGGTTCATCAAAAAGGCATTAAGCGTCTCTTGATGTTACATTTTAAAGAGCGAGTGAAGCGTTTAACGCAAAAAGCTCCAGGAATTGAGTGTTATGGATTAAGGCTTGCAACAATAATCTCACCACAGGATTTGTCATTGAATATTGTGGATATCATTTTTAATGCCCTTGTAGATAAAAATACCATCGTCAGAACTAAAGATGAATTTGAGTTTATGGTTCAAAAAGCAAAGAATGAATTACCTAGATTAATTGATGAAGTCACTTTGCATCTAGACCAGATATCTCTAAATTATGCTGAAATAAAAGCATTACAAGAAAAGCTTTCTTATAGCAATGAGATTAGTGAGGAAATTGAAGAGCAACTGGAGCTCCTCCTGCCACCCTATGAGGAACCTTTGTTTGATATTCAGCACCTCAGTGAATTTCCGCGATATTTAAAAGCCCTTAAAGTGCGCATGCAAAAATATCCACAAAATACCGAAAAAGACTTTAAGAATCAGCAGGCTTTTGAAAGGCTGAAGAACAAATGGATTGAGAAGGTTATTTTTTATGTTGAACAAGGACTGTCTATTCCACCAGAATTTATCCAGTTTCAGTGGGATCTTCAAGAGTTGCGTGTTTCCTTTTTTGCACAAGAGTTGAAAACTCTAAAACCAATTTCTATACAACGTATGGATAAAGAATGGGATCGAATTTTAAAGAAATATCATTAAGTTATGACACATCGTAATAAAAATTTACCCGTTGAAATTAGTGAAACTGATGAAATTCGATCTTTACACCTAGAAACTGACTCGATACAAAGTGCAATGTCAATTGCCGATCCTATACATATGACTTTAAGATATACCCAAGCAATGGTCTTGTCATTACTTTTTAGACGCCATCCAGATGAGATCACCATCCTTGGATTGGGTGCGGGATCTTTAACAAAATTTTTCTATTATTATTGTCCAAAGACAAAAATTATAACCATTGAGATTAATCCAAAAGTAATCAATGTTGCGCTAATGATGTTTGAGGTACCAATTGAGACTCGCCGTCATCAGATTATTGAGTCTGATGCCATTCGGTATTTAGAAAAACTAAAATGTCCCACAGCATTACTGATCACTGATATTTTCGATGGTTACGGGATACCCAAGGAGTTTACTTCAATTAAATATTTTCAATTATGTTTTATGAGTATTAAGGCTGATGGTTTTGCAATATTTAATTTTTGGGGAAGTGATGCAAAAACTCCAAACTATATTTTAAATTTAAGAAAGATATTTTTTCATGTATTGGTTATTGAGTCAGATGATCCAGGCAATATTATTGTCATGGCTTTCAAACAAGATTATAAGTTTCCATCAATCAAAAATATAGAAATAAAATTAAACCGACTGCAAGATAAAATAAATTTTGATTTAAATTACTTTTATAAGAGAATGCTGAAAAAAAATAAACAATCATTTGAAAGAATTTATAGTGACTGAAAAATTAGCATTTTTTGCCACCTGCCCAAGAGGTCTGGAAAAGTTTTTATTTGAAGAAGTCAAAAGCTTGAAAGGCGAAAAAATTAAAGTCATGGACGGTGGCGTTGCATTTTCCGGTGATCATGATTTGATGTACCGTTTTAATATGATGTCTCGTTTTGCAACAAGATTATTAAGACGTATTAGTTATGGCCAGTATAAAAATGAACAAGATCTTTATCAGGCAGCTTTAAAGGTTAATTGGGTAAATTTATTCGACGTTAACTGCACAATTAAAGTATCGACTACTGCAAAACAATCACCACTTAAAAGTATTGATTTTGTGACACTCAGAATTAAGGATGCGGTTTGCGATCGTTTTAATCAGCAGTTTCAGCAGCGTCCAAATGTAGATATTCGTGATCCCGATATTAAAATTCATTTATTCGTGGATCGATTCAATTTTGTTCTCTATCTGGATTCTTCTGGGAAACCACTCTATCAGAGAGGATACCGTATCAAATCAATTGAGGCTCCATTGAAAGAAAATTTAGCAGCAGGCATTGTGGCCATGAGTGGTTGGGATCGAAATCAGCCTTTGATTGATCCGATGTGTGGAAGTGGGACAATATTAATTGAGGCTGCACTTCAAGCACTTGATATTTATCCAGGCGTATTTAGAAAATTTGGGTTTATGAAATGGCATGATTTTAATGAGGATCGTTTTCAGCAAATAAAAACCGAAATTAAAGACTTAAGAAATAAAAAAACAGTAAAGCTATATGGTTGCGATACCGACTTTCGCGCAGTTAATGCGGCCATTAGTAATGTTGAGTCATTAAAACTTTCAAAACAAATTGAAATTGAACAAAAGAATTTCGAATCCTTATCTGAGCTAGAACCCAATGGGATCTTAATTACCAATCCCCCTTATGGTGTGCGTTTAAACGAGATGGAAGACCTGAAAGAAGACTATCAGAAATGGGGCACTGCTTTGAAACAGAATTTTCATAGTTGGAAAGCTTACATTATTTCAAATGATATGAGTCTACCTAAAGGGATGCGTTTGAATCCAAGCAAAAAAACGCCCCTGTTTAATGGGGCGCTTGATTGTCGTTTATTTGAGTTTGTTATGGTTAAAGGCAGCAATCGAAAGAATCAAGATAAAGCAGCGAGTGCTGCATCGTAATTGGGCTCTTCGGTAATTTCTGAAACAAGCTCTGAATGCAAGACCTGATTGTTTTCATTTAAGACGATTACGGCTCTGCCTGTAAGACCTTGCAAGCTAGAATCCTCTATAAACACGCCAAAATTTGTTGCAAATTCTTTAATATTTCGAAATGCCGATAAGGTTTCAACATTTTCGACTCCCTCGGCACCACAAAATCTTTTTTGAGCAAACGGTAAGTCAGCAGAGATACATAATACCGCTACATTTTTTAATTGTGCAGCATGCTGATTAAAAGTTCTGACAGAGTTTGCGCAGGTGGGTGTGTCGATACTTGGGAATATATTTAATAATTTACGCTTCCCCACATAATCCTGTAAGGATACATTTTCACGTTTTTGATTGGCAAGGCTGAAGTCTTTAACTGATCCACCCTTGGTAGGAAATTGACCCCCAATTTTTACGGGATCTCCCTTAAGTGTTACTGTTGACATGGTTTTCTCCTAAAGTCAAAAAAAAGCTAATTTCAATCGATAAGATATCAGGTAAAATTAACTAATGCAAAATGATGTGCCTGCCCAATTTATCCACTTAAGATGTCATACAGAATACTCCATCACAGATGGAATTGTGCGTATTAGCGATTATGTTAACAAGGGGATTGAACATGGTTTTGAATCCTTAGCTGTTACTGATTTAAGTAATGTTTTCTCAGCTGTTAAGTTTTATAAAACTGCAACTAGCAATGGGATTAAGCCGATTATTGGTTGCGATGTCTGGATAGAAAATAGTGCTTATCGGGATGAGCCCTATCGCTTACTGTTACTCTGTCAGGATCAAACGGGTTACCTAAATCTTTCTAAGTTGCTATCTCGTGCCTTTATTGAAAATCAGTATCGTGGACGTGCAGAGATCAAGCCAGAATGGTTGTTATCCGAGGATAATCAAGGACTTATTGCATTATCTGCTTTTAAAAAAGGTGAGATTGGGTCTTTACTCAATACTGCAAAAGTTGATCAAGCCTTAAGGCTTACGAAAAAATTTCAACAAAGCTTTGGAGATCGATTTTATCTTGAGATCCAACGAACATTCGATAAAAATAATCTAGAACAAGAACAGTTAATTCAGCTTCACTTAAAATTGGCTATTCAGACAAACACCCCTCTAGTTGCAACCCATCCAATTCAATTTATACATACTGATGATTTTCAGGCCCATGAGGCTAAAACCTGTATAGCTGAGGGTTACATTCTAGGTGATCAAAGAAGACCTAAAAACTTTACCAATCAACAGTATTTTAAAACCCAGGCAGAGATGGTGGCATTATTTGAGGATATTCCGGGAGCAATTGAGAATACTATAGAAATTAGTAAGCGCTGTAATTTTGAATTTAAATTAGGGGAAGTTTACCTACCGAACTTTCCAATTCCGGATAATAGCTCTGTGCCTGAATATTTGATGAAGATATCAAATACCGGCTTAGATAAAAAGTTACATGAAATTTTTATAGATAAGGCAGAGTTTCAAAGTCAAGCTTACCTTTATAAAGAGAGACTTGATTTTGAATTAAAGGTCATCAACCAAATGGGCTACGGTGGTTATTTTCTCATTGTTGCAGACTTTATTAACTGGGCAAAAGATAATGGTATTCCAGTCGGTCCTGGACGAGGATCCGGAGCGGGTTCTGTTGTGGCTTTTGCCCTCGGTATTACTGATCTTGATCCACTTAAGTATAACTTGCTGTTTGAACGGTTTTTAAATCCTGAGCGTGTCTCAATGCCCGATTTTGATATTGATTTTTGTCAGGAAGGTCGAGATCGAGTCATCGATTACGTAAAAGAGAGATATGGTTCAGATGCGGTGAGTCAGATCGCTACTTTTGGTACGATGGCCGCCCGAGCGGTGGTGAGAGATGTGGGTCGTGTATTAGACCTTCCATTTAATTTTGTAGATGGCATCGCTAAATTAATTCCTATGGAGTTGGGCATTACTCTTAGTGAAGCAATTGAAAAAGAAGAACAGATCCGAGCCAGAATTAAGAACGAAGAAGAGGAAGAGGTAAAAGAATTATTTGACCTTGCCCTAAAGCTTGAAGGCCTAGTTAGAAATGTAGGCATGCATGCTGGAGGTGTGCTGATTGCACCTGGAAAAATATCAGAATTTTCCCCACTATACTGCCAGGCTGACGGGGAAGGTATGGTGAGTCAATTTGATAAAGATGATGTGGAGGCGGTGGGGCTGATTAAGTTTGACTTTTTAGGACTTAGAACCTTAACAATTTTAGCGCTTGCTGTTGAGAGCGCAAACAAGATGCGAAGCCAAGAAGGTCAGACCATTATTGATTTGAATACAATTCCGATTGATGATGAAAGAACATTTGAGTTATTAAAACAGGCCAACACAACCGCTGTATTTCAGCTTGAATCACGCGGCATGAAGGATATGCTTAAACAAGCAAAACCAGATTGTTTTGAAGATATTATTGCCTTGGTAGCACTCTACCGTCCGGGGCCGATGGATCTCATTCCTGATTTTTGTAAAAGAAAACATGGGCAGCAGATTGTCACTTATCCCCATCCCTCAACAGAGGAAATCCTTAAAGAAACATATGGCATTGCGGTTTATCAAGAGCAGGTCATGCAGATCGCTCAAACGGTTGCGGGGTATACACTTGGCGGTGCTGACCTACTTAGACGCGCTATGGGTAAAAAGAAAAAAGAAGAAATGGATGCACAGCGAGCCGTGTTCGTTGAGGGAGCAATTAAAAATGAATTAACTGCAAAACAAGCTGAAGACTTATTTGACTTGTTAGAAAAGTTTGCAGGTTATGGATTTAATAAATCACACGCTGCAGCTTACGCAAAAATTGCTTATCAAACCGCATTCCTAAAAACACATTACACGACTGCATTTTTAGCAGCATCGATGTCAGCTGATATGAATAACACTGATAACATTAATTTATTATTTGAGGACTGTAAGTTAAATCATATTAATTTATTACCACCGGATATTAATCAAAGTGATTATCGATTTACCCCAATGAATGACAAAGAAGTTTTGTATGGCTTAGGAGCTATTAAAGGGACTGGCTTAGCAGCCTTAGAAGTCATTATGGGTGAGAGAAATGAAAATGGTCCATTCAAAAATCTTTTTGAGTTTTGTGCAAGACTTGATCTTAGAAAAGTGAATCGAAAGGTTATCGAATCTTTAATTCGAGCTGGGGCCTTTGATAGTCTTGAAAAAAATAGAGCTGCATTATTGGCATCCATGAATAAAGCCATTACCTTGGCGGAGCAAGCTAAGAATCATGCTGGACAGAACAGTCTTTTCCAAGAGGAGGTTGCAGTGGATCATCAGTATGAATTAGTTGAGCCCTGGGATGAAAAAAGAAAAATTTTCGAAGAAAAAGTGGCGCTTGGATTTTACTATAGTGGACACCCATTTACATATTACAAGTCGATGGTGAGAGCGATGTATCCAAAGTCGCTTAAGGAAATACAACCGAGTGAAAACAATCAATGGATAGCTGGAATTGTTCGCTCTATGAGAAATCGAATGACCCAGCGAGGGAAGATCGCGATCGTAACCCTTGATGATGGTGAGGGCCAGCTAGATATGATCGTGGGCAGTAAATTACTATCGATTGTTTATCCACTAATCAAAGAAGACCAATTATTAATTGTTGAGGGTAAAGTAAGCCCAGATGACTTTACTGGCGGTAATCGCGTTTCGGCGGTAAATGTTTTTGATTTATTAACAGTGCAAAGTAAAAAAACACGGGGCATCAAGATTAAATTAACAAACCAGGTAGATCCTGGGCAAATTAAGACTATTTTAAAACCATATAGCAATGGTGCCTATCCAGCAGAAATTGGTCGCTGCCCTGTGATACTTGGCTATGATAACCAAGAAGGAGAAGCTGAAATTCAGCTGGGTGAAGATTGGCTAGTAGCACCTCATGAAAATTTAATTTTTGAATTAAGAAAATCATTCGAAGATCAGAATGTTAAAATCCTTTATAATTAGTTTTTTATAATTTTTACTTGACAATAAATTGCAATACTTAGAATTTGAAAAACCCATAGGTGATCTGGTCCATAAAGTTGAGGATTTAGAAAAAGCGCATCAAGGTAATCCAAAGCTTGATATCTCAAAAGAAGTAAAACAGCTTCAAGTTAAAATTGAAAGTCTCTTGCATGACATCTATGACAATTTAACCCCTTGGCAAATTTCACAGGTATCGAGACACCCTGACCGTCCCTACACACTCGACTATATCGAAACTATTTTTGAAGACTTCCAAGAACTTCATGGGGATCGTGCTTATGCAGATGATCCAGCAATCGTCGGTGGGTTGGCTCGGTTTGATGGACAGTCGGTTATGGTTATTGGACATCAAAAAGGGCGTGATGTTAAACAAAGACAGTATCGTAATTTTGGTATGCCAAAACCAGAAGGGTACCGCAAGGCTTTGAGGTTATTTAAGTTGGCAGAAAAATTTAATATTCCTATTATCACCTTGATTGATACGCCGGGTGCATACCCTGGTATTGGTGCTGAGGAAAGAGGACAGTCAGAAGCCATTGCTAAAAATTTGTATGTCATGGCTGAATTAAAAACACCTATATTAAGTATTGTCATTGGCGAAGGGGGTTCTGGAGGTGCATTAGCATTAGGTGTTTCAGATCATCTCATGATGTTGCAATACGCTACATATTCAGTTATTTCCCCTGAAGGTTGTGCATCAATTCTTTATAAAGATGCTAAAAAAGCAGATATTGCCGCTGAGAGTTTAGGCATTACGGCTGCTAAATTAAAAAGTTTTGGTTTAGCGGATGAAGTTATTCCGGAGCCATTAGGAGGGGCACATCGAGACATTAATGCCACAATGGAAAGTGTTCGAAAAGCGATTAAAACTCAATTAAATAAATTAAAAAAACAACCAATCCCAATTTTACTAGATACTCGTTACCAACGGTTGATGAGTTACGGACAGTTTGAGTCTTAATTCAACATGTCGACTATTGTTGAGACAATAGAAAATTCTTTAAATACTTATCTTAAAAAAAATAAAGAAGTTTTAATAGCGGTCAGCGGTGGGTTAGATTCGGTAGTGCTTTTACATACCCTGATAAAAATTCAAAAAAGAAATTCTTTGAAATTAAAAGTGATTCATGTGAATCACCAAATCAGTAAAAACGCGAATCGCTGGGAAAAGTTTGTAAAAGAGTTGTGTGTAAAAAATAAGATTCCTTTCATTTCTGAAAGGGTGTGCCTTAATCTTTCATCGAAGTTAGGCTTAGAGGGTGAAGCTAGGAAAGAAAGGTATCGTGTTTTTAATCAATTTCAACAAAAATCAATCTTAACACTTGCCCAACACCAAGATGACCAGGTTGAAACTTTATTTTTACAATTAGCCAGAGGTGCTGGGATTAAAGGGTTAGCAGGAATGCCTGAGTTTGATTTTAGAAGAAAAATTTGGCGTCCATTATTATCTTTATCTAGGGGGGATTTAGAGACTTACGCAAAAAAAAATAATTTTAAATATATCAATGACGAATCAAATCTCAATCTTAAATTTGACCGTAACTACATTAGACATAAGCTGGTCCCGTTAATCAAGAAACGTTTCCCATATTTTTTACAGACAACAACACGCTCTATTAATCATATTGCATCTCATTATGAGAATCAGGTTTTGATTAATGAGCAAAAGTACAAGAAATGCTTTAAGGGTGATTTGAAGGTTCTTGATCTAAATGATTTATCGTTATCTGAAGATTTTGAATATGCTGAACTTTATCGGTATTGGTTTACTAAAAATAATTTATTGATGCCAAGTGCCAAGGTCATGGCTCAGTTGGTAAAGCAGACAAGATTATTAAAAGATGATCAGCAAATTAAGGTCCGTATTAGTGACTATGACGTAAGGTCTTTTAAACAAAAGTTATATTTAGTTTCTCATCATAAAAATGAGGATTATATTTTTAAAATTGAAGATAAAACATTTATAAATCCATTTGACGGTAGTACTCATGTTTTGAGATTAAGAAAAGGAAAAGGTGTGAAAAAAAAATTACTCCAGGGTCAAAAGGTTACGATTAGGCCAGTTAAAAACCTAAATCAAAAAATAAAGACTGATCCAAAAAGACCTGCCAGAAGTTTGAAGGTTATATTTCAGGAACATAATATTCCACCTTGGGTTAGAAATGCGTATCCTGGTTTTTTTGTAAACGGCACTCTGATTGCCCTTTGCACCCTAGCTATTGATTACAATTACCAATGCAAAGAAAATCAGCTTGGCTATTTTATGCAAATTTAAAATCTAGATATTAAGTATCCTGAATAGTGTTGAGCTAAATAGCAATATTAAAAAAACCAACATCACAAAACCAAACCCAAGACCTAAAATCAACACTAAATCATCGTTGTTATTTTTCATAAAAAAAATCTCAATTTATTGAATGGATCTAGGTTAATAATGCTGTAAGTTTTTTTCTATAGGAATTCCTCCTGAAATGATGATAAGTTGGGAATTTAGGAGTTTTTCCTAT
>JAYNJX010000014.1:0-37023 GCA_038110565.1 Nitrosomonadales bacterium
AAACCCGTATGCTTCCTTAGCAGGGAAGTGCCTTCGACCACTCGGCCAGCTCTCCAAATTTGATATTGTAAATTAAAATTAAATAGAACCCAATTCTTGATCTAAGTTAAATGCTTTATGAAGAGCTTTAACTGCTGCATCTAATTTATTTTCTTCAATTAAAATTGAAATTTTAATTTCACTTGTAGAAATCGCATTAATATTTATCCCTTCTTCAGCTAAAACTCTAAACATTTTGCTAGCAACACCAACATGCGATCTCATTCCAACACCAACTAAAGAAAGTTTGGCTACTTTGGCATCTCCAATTATTTTTTGGGCCTTAATATTTGTTTGCAGATCATCAAGTACTTTTAATGTTTTCTTTAATTCTGTTCTATTAACAGTAAAAGTAAAATCATTTAATCCATCATGACCAATATTTTGAATAATCATATCAACGTCTATATTTTTATCTGCAATTGGCCCTAATATTTGATAAGCGATACCAGGCTTATCAGGAACGCCTTCAACTGTAACTTTTGCCTCATCTCTGTTAAATGCTATTCCAGATATAATTGGTTCTTCCATTGATTCATCTTCCTCGTAAGTAATTATTGTACCTTCACCCTCATCCTCGAAACTGGAGAGCACACGAAGCTTTACTTTATATTTTCCAGCAAATTCAACGGATCTTAATTGTAAAACTTTGGATCCTAAACTTGCCATTTCAAGCATCTCTTCAAAATTAATTGATTTTAATTTTCTTGCCTCTGGAACCACTCTTGGATCAGTTGTATATATACCATCAACATCGGTATAAATTTGACACTCATCTGCATTTAATGCAGCCGCGAGGGCAACTGCTGTTGTGTCAGAGCCACCACGCCCTAAAGTAGTAATATTTCCATCCTCATCTGCACCTTGAAATCCAGCAACCACCACCACATAATTATTATTTAGGTCTTCAAGAATATTTTTATTATCTATCCCTAGAATTCTGGCTTTACTGAAATCTTTTGAAGTGAGAATCTTAACCTGAGAACCTGTATAGCTTTTAGCTTTTATCCCTTTTTCCTGAATAGCAAGTGCAGTTAATCCAATAGTGACTTGCTCGCCTGTTGAAAGCACAACATCGTATTCTCGTGGATCAGGATTATCAGAAATTTCATTTATGAGTTGAATCATTTTATTTGTTTCACCGGACATTGCTGAAACAACAACGATAATTTGATGACCTTGCTTTACATACTTTTCTATACGATTAGCAACCGCTTTTATCCTTTCAGGATTTGCAACTGAGGTACCACCAAATTTTTGTACAATTAGACTCATTTATAAAAGTTTTCTTATAGATTCAAACGCAATTTTAAGGCCTTTAGGGTCAGAGCCACCAACCATTGCCATATCTGGCTTGCCGCCACCATTTCCAGCAATAACAGGACCAATTATCTTGGCAAACTCATTAGCATTAAATTTTTCTAAAAGATTTGAAGTAATGCCAATTGCTAATGTAATTTTTTTATTCTTTATTGAAGCAAGCAAGATAACAGCAGATTTTAACTTATTTTTAAGCTCGTCAATCATATTTCTCAGCTGCGGTGCTTCGATATCTGACAATTCTGCTGCTAGAAAATTTATACCATTTACTTCCTCTACTTGATCCAATAATTCATTTTTTGAAGTTTTTGCAAGATTGCCTTTTAGTTCATTGATGGTTTTTTCATTTTCTTTTAATTGGGATACTAAAATTTTAACTTTTTGAGTTATTTCGTTTTTATTTGACTTTAATTGCCCGGCTATATTTATAATTGTCTCTTCATTGCTTTGAAGAAGTCTAAGCACGTTATAGCCAGTTGTAGCTTCAATTCTTCTTACCCCAGATGAAACCCCAGACTCTGATGTTATTTTAAAGAGTCCAATATCACCTGTAAATTCAACATGAGTGCCTCCGCATAGCTCTTTACTATTTCCTATTGATAAAACTCTAACTTGATCGCTATATTTTTCTCCAAAAAGCATCATTGCTCCACTTTCTTTTGCATCTTCAAGCCTCATTACTTCAGCTTTTGCTTGGCTATTTTGAAGAATCTCATCATTAACTAATTTTTCAATTTTTGATATTTCTTCATGAGAAAGTGCTTTTGGATGAGAAAAGTCGAATCGAGTCTTTTCATGATCTACAAGAGACCCTTTTTGTTCAACATGGTTTCCTAAAACTAACCTCAGTGCTTTGTGCATTAAATGAGTTGCAGAGTGATTTCGTTTAATTGCATTACGCATATCAGAATCAACTTGGCACTGTACTTTGTCTTCCGTTTTGAATAATCCATTTTTTAATCGTCCAAAATGTGCAATGATGCCATTGTTTAATTTTTGTGTATCAAGCACTTCAAAATTAGCATCTTTAGAGATAATCTCTCCCTGATCACCAATTTGTCCCCCAGATTCTGCATAGAAACTTGTTTTATCAAGAATTAAAACCCCTTCTTGATTATCTTTAATTTCTTTAGCTATTTGGTTGTTAATATAGATTGCTTTTACTTTTGCTTCTGTATTATGGCTTTCATAAGCAAATGACTCTGTAGCATCACCTTCATGTAAAATATTTGTGCTTGTTCTAAATTGACTCGCTGCTTTTGCCATTTTCTTTTGTTGGTTCATCGCAGAATCAAATTCTGCAAGATTAATATTAATTTTACTTTCTCTGCAAATATCTGCTGTGAGGTCTATCGGAAACCCAAACGTGTCATGGAGTTTAAAAGCAATATCTCCACTAAGAATTTTTTCATTATTAAAGACTATTTTTTGAATTGCTTCATTGAGAATTTTCATTCCATTATCAATGGTCTCAAAAAATCTTATCTCTTCTTCATAAATTGTGTCTTTAATTTTAGTTTGGTTCTCAAGAATTTCTGGATAAGCATCCCCCATATTTTTTAAAATGGATTCTGATACTTGATATAAGAATGGTTCTTTGCGTCCAAGCTTGTAACCATGTCGGATTGCTCTTCGCGTGATCCTCCTGAGAACATAATTTCTTCCCTCGTTACCAGGCTGCACTCCATCGCTAATCAGGAAAACAATAGATCGAATATGGTCAGCAATAACTCTCAATGAAGCATGACTTTTATCCTCATATTTTAAAATTTTTGCCGTATCTTCAATAATATTTAGAAACAGGTCAATTTCATAATTAGAATGAACTCCCTGAAGCACAGCACTTATGCGCTCTAAACCCATGCCCGTATCAACAGAAGGCGCTGGAAGCGGATGAAGGATTCCAGCTTCATCTCTGTTAAATTGCATAAAGACTAAATTCCAAATTTCAATAAATCGGTCACCATCTTCATCTTTTGAGCCGGGTGGGCCTCCATAAATTTCATCGCCATGATCATAAAAAATTTCACTACATGGACCACAAGGCCCAGTATCTCCCATCATCCAAAAATTATCCGATTGGTATTTTTCGCCTTTATCGCCAATTCTTATAATTTTATCTTCTGGAAGTTTGATTATTTTTTTCCAGATATCATAAGCTTCATCATCCTCATGATAAACAGTTACAAGTAATTTATCCTTTGGGATTCCAAACTTTTCTGTGAGAAGCTCCCAGGCAAATTGAATAGCACTTTCTTTAAAGTAGTCTCCAAAACTAAAATTACCTAACATTTCAAAAAAAGTATGATGTCTGGCTGTATATCCAACATTTTCAAGATCATTATGTTTACCCCCAGCTCTTACGCACTTTTGACTTGATGCTGCTGTTGTAAACTTTGCTTTTTCTTTGCCAAGAAAATAGTCTTTGAATTGATTCATACCTGCGTTTGCGAAAAGTAAGGTTGGGTCATTATGAGGTACCAAGCTACTAGAGGGTGATAAGTGATGACCTTTTTTATGAAAAAAATCTAAAAAAGCTTTTCTAACTTCGTTGCTAGTTAATTTTTTCATTTTTGTTTATTAATAATTTTGTTAATAATTTCATATCCATAACCCCTGCCTTGCATAAATCTAATCTGTTTAGCTTTTTCATTTTGATCTTTTGCGGGGGCGTCAAATTTCTTTTGCCAGACTCCGAGTGCAAAATTATATTCGTCATCACGAAGACTGTTAATATAAATCGATATTATATCTTCACTTATGCCTTTTTGAGCCAAATCATGCTGAAGTCGGAGAATACCAAATTTATTTTTCTTAGAATTGATATAAGACTCACAAAAACGATCATCAGATTGAAGATTTTGTTTTTGAAGTTCGGCAATAAGATTGCCCAAATCATCTTGATTTAAATTTAACTCGATTGTATATGTTTTAAGTTTTTCTTTGAGTTCAGAAGCGCTATATTCTCTTTTTGCAAGATAGTATAACGCTCGACTTTTTAGACGTTTACTCGGATTGTCAGTCTGCGACAATTTCTCCCTCATTATCAATTTCTTGCTGTTCTACTATCATATTAGAATTTGCAAGGTTAGCATTTGCACGAATTTGATCTTCTAGGGTTTTTGATATTTCTGGATTTTGCTTTAGGTAATCTCTAACATTATCTTTGCCCTGACCAATTTTATCTCCATTGTAGCTATACCAAGCTCCGGCCTTTTCAATCAAGCCAAGACTGACTCCCTGCTCAATGATTTCACCTTCCAGAGAGATACCCTCACCATACATCACATCAAATTCTGCTTGTCTAAAAGGAGGTGCTACTTTATTTTTTACTACTTTAACCCTTGTTTCTGCACCGACCACTTCATCCCCTTTTTTGATCGCTCCAATTCTTCTGATGTCTAACCTTACAGAGGAGTAGAATTTAAGTGCGTTACCTCCCGTAGTTGTTTCAGGATTTCCAAACATTACTCCTATCTTCATCCGTATTTGGTTAATAAATATAACCAATGTATTTGTTTTTTTGATATTTCCAGTTAATTTTCTTAATGCCTGAGACATAAGTCTTGCTTGGAGTCCCATGTGAGAATCACCCATATCCCCTTCAATTTCAGCTCTTGGTGTTAAAGCTGCTACCGAATCAACTACAACAACATCCACTGACCCACTTCTTACTAACATATCTGTGATTTCTAATGCCTGCTCCCCAGTATCAGGTTGTGAAATTAGTAGATCGCTAAGATTTACTCCCAATTTAGCTGCATACTGAGTGTCTAGTGCATGTTCTGCATCTATAAATGCTGCAGTTCCTCCTGTTTTTTGAACCTGAGCAATAACTGATAATGCTAATGAAGTTTTGCCAGATGATTCTGGACCGTAGATTTCAATAATTCTTCCTCTTGGTAAACCCCCAATTCCAAGCGCAATGTCTAGACCAAGAGATCCTGTTGAGACAGCTTGAATATTCTCATCAATCTCAGTGCCATCCATTCTCATAACTGAACCCCTGCCAAACTGTTTTTCAATTTGGGCCATTGCAGCTTCTAATGCTTTTTTCTTATTTTCATCCATTATTGTTAACCTTATTTTATCGAATATTTATAAGTCATATTATTACATTATTATCTAGTCATAGTAAGCTGGGTTAGTTTCTTTAAAACAAAATCTACAGTCTCGTTGCGAATATAATTTCTATCCCCATTTAGCTCTAACTTGAATGGGTAAGACTTACTTAAATCTCGCATACAAACATAAACAGTCCCAACTGGTTTATTTAGTGAGCCACCAGAAGGCCCAGCAATACCGGTAATTGCAATTGAAAAATTTGCTTCCGAATTTTTAATTGCACCAATTGCCATCTCTTCTGCAACAGCACTGCTGACTGCCCCGTGTTGTTTTATAAGAGCCGATGGAACTTGTAGAAGTTTGATTTTTGATTGATCACTATAGGTTACAAACCCACAGTCAAAAAATTTTGATGAACCGGGTACATCCGTAAAAGTTTTTGCTAACAAGCCTCCGGTACATGATTCTGCCGTACTAATTTTAATATTGTTTTTTATTAATAATTCTGCAAGTTTTATCATAACCAGTTAGAACCAAGCATGATTGCAATAGTTATAAAGGCAGCAACCAAGTCATCCGCAAGTACACCCAAAGCCCCTTTGATATTTTCAAATTTGTTAATGGGCCAGGGTTTAAATATATCCAGAAACCTAAAAATTATAAACGAGTAAATAATATTTTGAATTGTAAAGGGGATAGTAATGAGTATCAAAAGATAAGCAATTATTTCATCGATGACAATAAATCCTGGGTCCTTCATTCCTGATGATTTTAATGTTTGATGTGTCGCAAACCAGCTTACAAAAAATAGACTAATAAAAATTAAAAATTTTTTTTCAGGATTCAGGTAGTAAATGGGAATAAAGTAAATGAAGGCGATTAAGGTACCAATTGTTCCAGCCCCTTTTTTTACTATACCAGCACCAAAACCTAAAGCAATAAAATGCCACATATTTTTAAAAAGAAATTTTTTATTTACCAAAATGATCAAATCCTTTCATTTTTGGTAAGCTTATTTTGGTGTGATTTAAATATAAACTTATTTTTTTTTCTTTTTTTATTAAACCAATAATTTTGCTATTTAATTTATTTTTTTTAATGTATGTTTGTATTACATTTCTATTTTTTTCGGGTGCAGTGAAGATTATTTCGTAGTCTTCTCCGCCAGTAAGAGCCTTTTCTTGATTATTATTTTCATGAAACCATTTATGCATAGGAATTTTTTCGACATCAATTACTGCACCGACATTAGAGGATTTGCATATATGCTCCAAGTCTGCAAGAAAACCATCTGAAATATCAATAGCAGCATGTAAATATGGACTTAAGTCGTTCATCATGATGTGTTTTGGTTGTGGTCTATTAAATTTTTCTAATGATTTTTTGATGAGACAGTTTGACATTTTTACTTTAGGTAATCTATCTAAAGATTTTAATAATCCAAGGTGGGCATATCCAATTTCATCAGTGATCCATAGATCATCACCCACTTTTGCATTGGAGCGTTTTAGTATGTTGCCTTTTTTTGCATTTCCCAAAATAGTGATGTTGATCGAAAGAGGTCCTTTAGTTGTGTCACCACCTATAAGCTCAACATTATATTTTTTTGCACAAGCTTTAAATCCTTGAGAGAATTTAGACAACCATTTTTTATCACCTTTAGGTAATGATAGAGATAAAAGGGCATATTCAGGAATACTGCCCATGGCAGTAATGTCAGAAATATTGACAGCTAGAGATTTCCATCCTAAAAAATAGGGCTTTGTATTTTTTAAAAAATGCACCCCTTCGTTTAATGTGTCGGTTGATATTGAAATTTGTTTATTTTTTTCTGGCGCTATTATTGCTGCATCGTCTCCTATACCTAAAATAGCTTTTTTATTTTTAGAAAAAAAGAACTGTTTAATAATTTCAAATTCGTTCATTTTTTTGGCCTAAAGGCCTTAATGATTGTTGGATTTGTATTGATAACAGGACCATTCAAAAGTTCTATACAATAGGGTATAGAAGCAAAAAGACCTTCAACTAAAATTTTTCCTTGGTCATCTTTTAAGCCCCCAAGTATTTGTTTGATTGCCTTAGGCTGACCAGGTAAATTTACAATTAATGTCTTATTTCTTATGACCGCGGTTTGTCTAGATAAAATAGCAGTGGGGACAAAGTGTAAGCTGATACGCCTCATTATTTCGCCAAAACCTGGCATTACTCTATCGGCAATAGCTTCTGTAGCGTCTGGTGTAACATCTCTTATTGCCGGACCTGTTCCTCCGGTAGTAAAAATTAAATGACACTGCTCAATATCAACAAGCTGTATTAAAGAATTTTTAATTAATTCAAATTCGTCCGGTATGACTTGAGAGATAAAGTTTATATCTTCTTCTATTGTTTCCTCTAGCCAAGATTGAAGTTCTGGAATGCCTTTATCTTCATAGATTCCCTGATACGCTCTATCGCTTGTAGAAATTAAACCAATTTTAATGAATTTTTTATTCATACTTGTGTCTTATTTTAAAAAGAGGCCCTTTATGAAACAATTTATTATTTTCTTACTTAGTATTTCAATTTTATCAAATCTTTATGCTCAAAACTTATTTAAAGATAATTACAAAGAGCAAAACTCACGTGACCTCAAATCTTTATCTGTGAGCCCTGATACAAAAGTTTTTCGTGGTTGGGATCAGGAAAAAGACAACATCAGGATGTTAGAAGATGGATTTGACTTGATGGGTTTTTCGTCATTTATTGGCCCTAATACGCCGCCTTCAGAGGCTAAAATATTTGGCGAGTCTATAAAAGCTGACGCCATATTAATTTATGATCGTCAGATAAATGAGATGAATCGGGCTACTGCCGTAAAAAGAGCCAGAGAACAAGCTAAAGCAGACCAAATTAAAGAACTGGGCAACTTAAAAGAGATCACCATCAATGAGACTGATTTAAAAGATCAAAATTCAAAGTATGATTTTTATGCTACATTTTGGGCAAAGTTACCAACCCCACTTTTTGGTGCACACTTAATTACATTTAAAGAGGGAGACGAGCGTGCAAACTCTAAAGGCCTCAGTGTAATTGCGGTTATTAAAGATTCAGCTGCATTTAAATCGGGATTGGTTCGCAAAGATAAAATTTTAAGTGTCAATGGAGATGAAGTTAAGACGCCTGAAGAATTCATCAAGAAAATTTACAATCTTAAAGGTAAAACATTTGATATTTTTGTTCTTCGTGATGAAAAAAAATTAAAACTTAGCGTTACTCTTTAGCTGATGATTTCTTTAATCATGCGGAATAGATTTTTGTAATTTTTGCCTCTTTTATTTTGAGTGATTTCTTTTCTAGCGCCAACTAAGGTTTTGTTAAAATCTGAATTAACGACATAATCATCAAAAAACTTTGACTTTTCTTGATCGGACATCAGAAGCTGCTCTCTAAGTTTTTCTGCTTTATGTTCGATTTCAACATTGATGCGTGAGTGATTTTCGATAAGATTAACTTCATGTCTTACTGCCTCCAGATCAATGTCTCGCATAAGTTTACCAATATACTGCGCCTGTCTTCTTTTAGCGCTATTTTTTTTTATTCTTTTGTACTCAAATATTGCATCAATGACAGATTTTGAAAGTGATAGATTTTCGATAATTGAGTCCGAGAGTTCAGATATTTTGATACCTAAATCCTGTATGGCTTCAGCTTCTTTTTTTAATTCTGTTTTACTTTTTATGATATCTTCCATATATATAAATTATAAAGCTTTAAAAAAATAATGAATAAAAAGATTCTGGGTTTTAGTAGTTCAGATTTAAAAAATTTTGCTGAAGATATAATTAAAAAAGCAAAAAAGACTAATGTTGATGCAATTGAGGTTGATGTCAGTGTTTCCTCAGGCAGATCAATTACAGTTCGACATCAAGATGTTGAGACTTCAGAAATACATAATGATAAAAATTTAACTTTATCTTTATTTAAAGGAAAAAAAAGAGGGATTGTTTCTTCATCTGATTTTTCATCTAAAACGATTAATTTTTTAATTGATAAAGCCAAATCCATCATGAACAATACGGAGGGTGACTCAGCGTTTGGAATTGCTTCGCTTGATCAGCACCCCGTTTCTAAACAAGATCTGGATATTTTCTTTCCTCACTCTCTTAACGATCAAGCAATCATTGATTTACTTAAATCTACTGAGTCCTCAGGTATTGATTTTAGTCATGAGATTACAAACTCCGAAGGTTCAACCTTTACGGATTATGAAAGTAATTTTATTTTTGCAAATTCAAATGATTTTTTTGGTGGGTTCAGTGGTACCAGATTTTCTTTAAGTTGTTCTTTAATAGCGGGGCGGGATCAGTTCATGCAAAGAGATTCTGATTATTCAAATGTTCGCTGTTTTGATGATCTAAAAAACAATTCGGAGCTTGGTCAAGATGCTGCAAGGAAAGTTATTTTAAAACTCAACCCCCGTAAGATCAAAACAAAAAAGTATCCTGTTATTTTTCATCATGATGTTTCTGGAGTCATACTTTCGTCGCTAGTATCTGCAATTTCTGGCATGAACTTATACAAACAGAACTCTTTTCTTATAGATACTATTGGAAAAAAAATTGGATCTAAAAAGTTTAATTTGATCGAAGATCCTTTTTTGCCCAGAGGACATGCAAGTACTTATTTTGATGATGAAGGGGTTGCAGTGAAAAGAAATAGTATTGTTGAAGAGGGCATACTGAATCACTACCTTCTATCTAATTATTCTGCCAAAAAGTTAGGATTAGCGTCAACTGGAAATGCTGGGGGTACGCATAACCTTGTCATGGCTACAGATGAAATTACCTTGGATCATCTTATAGGTAACATGAAGGAGGGCGTGTTGGTTACTGATTTGCTTGGACATGGCTTAAATATGGTAAATGGGGATTTCTCAAGAGGGGCAAATGGTTTTTATATTAAAGACGGTCAAATAATGTTTCCAGTTGAAGAAATTACAGTTGCTGGAAATATGAAAGATATTTTTATGAATATTGAAGCAATATCAAATGATATCAATACAAATAGCTCGCGTCAGATTGGCTCAGTTTGGATAAATACTATGACTGTGGCAAGTGCTAGTTAGTGGGTTGAAGTGCCGATACTTTTTCTTCTTCATACGATTCTAAATCTGACATAAGATTTTCATCCTCGTGTAAAGAATTTTGATTCGGATTGTCATTGACTAAGCCGTCTCTATATTGAAGAAATGCATCTCTTTGGAATGCATAAGGGTCCAGTGAGGCCTGATCAAGTATATCCGTTGCGTTAAGAAGCTCTGTTCTCGCATCAATAAATTGAGCCAATCTTACTTGGTTTCTTGTTCTTGGATCATTGATGTAACTGATTGGGTCAAAATAAAGTGTGTCGGTTAAAAGCCCAACACCATCGCGAAGTGTAGATGGACCTAAGAATGGAATTACAAGGTATGCGCTATTGTTCCAGCCCCAATAACCGAGTGTTTGACCAAAATCTTCTTTTCTTCTTTCTCCACCTGACATTGAATGGACATCAACAAAACCTAGAATACCGACAGTCGTATTCATTAGCACGCGAGTACCGTCGTTAGCAGCATGTTTAAGTTTAAATTGTAATAGGTCATTAATTACTGTAATTACATCTCTTAAATTATTGAAAAAGTTATTAATGCCTTTGACAACAAAGGTTGGTGCTACGGCTTTATATCCTTTAGATACTGGTTTCATAATCACATTGTCAAACCCGGTGTTGAATTTATATATTGATCTGTTCATACCTTCTAAAGGATCTTTATTGGACTGAGTCGCGCATCCATTAAGGAATGAGAGAGTTAATAAAACCAGGAAAAAAGTAATAATTTTTTTAAGCATATCGGCTATATTATCCTTGATTTGGGGATTTTGGTCGAGAAAAGTTATGCAAAATAGCAACAGAATATAATTTTAATTTCATAAACTGTTGTTTTTATGCAACATTTAAATATTTCTAAACATTAAAAGGGCTTTTTCTCTTTGTTCAGCATGATTAATAACAGGGTTGGGGTAAGCAACCTTTTTACTCTTAATAAGATATGGGTCGTGAATTTCTTTTTGATCTAATTCTAAAATTTCAGGAATATATTTTTTTATAAATTTAGCTTCTGGATCAAATTTTTTTGATTGTAAAGTTGGGTTAAATATCCTAAACCATGGCTGCGCGTCACATCCGACTGAAGCTGCCCATTGCCAACCTCCGTTGTTTGCTGAAAAGTCGTAGTCATTTAGATTGTCAGCAAAATACTTCTCTCCCCAGCGCCAATCAATCAATAGATCCTTTGTTAAAAATGATGCCACGATCATTCTCAGTCTATTATGCATAAATCCAGTTTGGTTAAGTTGTCTCATGGCTGCATCAACAATTGGAAATCCAGTTTTTCCCTTACACCATAATTCAAAAAAGTATTCATTATTTTCATAATTGAGGTTGTTATATTCTTTCTTAAAAGATTGATTTTTCTGCACATGTGGAAAATTAACAATGATTTGAAAATAAAAATCTCTCCATATCAATTCACTCAACCATACCTCTCCACCTGGGCTTGGATTCTTTAAACATAGGCTAGCGAGTTCTCTGATTGAGACTGTTCCAAAACGATTATGAATAGATAAGTAAGACACGCCCTTAATGGCAGGAAAATTTCTATTTACTTCATATGCCTTAATTCTTTTAGTAAAGTCATGTATATCATTTTGGATTTCTTTATACGATGTGCTTATTTTTAAGTCTTTTAGATTAGTTTTTTTAAATCCTATATCCTCGAGTTGATAGGGTTGCTTCATGTCGTCAACTGTCCCTAATTTAACTTTAGTTAAATCAATTTCATAATTTTTGATGCCTTCAGACATAAGTTTTTTTAGATGATTGTTTTTGTAGGGTGTAAAGACTGAATAGGGTTTTTCAGATTGGTTTAAGACTTCATCATATCGATATAAGACCTGGTCTTTAAATAACCTGAAATTAATTTTTTCAGATTGTAATATATTTCTAATTTTTTCATCCCTATGAATTGCATAGGTTTCATAATCTTCATTTGTAAAAACTGTATCTATTTTTAATTGATGACAAAGTTTTGGAATTTCGAAGCATGGGTCTCCATAAAGAATGATTAACTGGCCATGGTATTTTTTTAATTGAGCATTAATATTATTAAGAACATCAAAAATGAATTCAACTCTCCTATCCTTTTTGTTCGGAAGTTCATTCAGTATTAGTGTGTCGAAAATAAAACATATATAAAGTTCATTTGAATCATGAATAGCATTAAATAGCGCCACATGATCATGCAGTCTTAAGTCTCTTCTTAGCCAAACTAGCGATTTCATATTTTATTCCCGGTGATACGGATGGTTTTTACTAATTAATATAGCTCGATATAACTGCTCTACTAAAAAAATTTTAACTAATTGATGAGGTAATGTAAGTGAGGATAAACTTAAAACAAGGTTTGAGGCTTTGATTATATTTTCATGTAAGCCATCTGCGCCCCCTATAATAAATGTAATTTCATTAAAAGATTGATTAATTTTCTCAATACTACTACTGAAATCAATAGAGCTTAATTGCTTTCCGCCTTCGTCAAGCGATATAACATAGCTACTCTTGGGGATAAATTTAATAATATTTTCTGCTTCTATAAATTTTTTATTTTCTGTTTTTTGATTTATATTTGCTGGATTTATAAAAATCCAGTTTAAAGCATTAGGGTGAGCGATTCTTTTTTCGTACTCCGTTATTAACTTTTGAAATATTTCTTTAGGTTTTTTGCTTACGCTGATAATGCTGAAAATCAATTTATTTGGATTGCCAAAGCTGTTCTAAATTATAGTAAGCTCTAGTTGTAGGAATCATAATATGAATTAGAATCTCATTAGCATCAACCAATACCCATTCTCCATCACTTTCACCTTCAATTCCTTGAATTTCAATGCCATTAGATTTTAGTTTATCTTTAATATGTCCTGCTAGGGCTCGAGTTTGGCGAGTGGAATTTGCACTAGCGATTATCATGTAATCTGCAATAGAGGTTTTTTTTCTAACGTCTATAGTAAGAATGTCAAAAGCCTTAATATCCTCTAAAGCTGAAATAATAATTTTTTGGAGATCGTTTTTTTTAGTCAAAGTACCTAAGCCGCTTGAATGGCAATAGATTTTTTAGTAATGGTGATTTTGTTTTTATTATTAACATAAACGAGCTGTGGTGCATAATTTTTTAACTCAAGTTCATTATAATCACTATAAGTTGCAATTATTAACATATCTCCTGGATTAGCCTTGTGTGCGGCAGCGCCGTTAATTGAAATAATTCCTGAATTTTCTTCAGCAGCAATTGCATAGGTTTCAAATCGTTCGCCATTGGTGATATTGTAGATAGAGATTTGCTCATATTCTTCAATTTTTGCTTCTTTTAATAAGCTAATATCAATAGCGCAAGAACCTTCATATTCGAGTTCAGCATGTGTAACTGTTACTCTGTGAAGTTTTGATTTCAGCATTTTTCTCAGCATAATAAATTTCTAAAGGTTGTTAGTTCAACTGTGCATTATAAACTTAAAATTATTTGATGCAAAACTCTAAGTTGTCAATAAGACGAACATTGTGTTTTGAAGCTGCTACTAAAGCGATAAGATTTCTTTCATTTGTTTCAGGCTTAAGTAAGGTTTTTTTTGATCGGATTGTAAAATAATCAACTTTCCAGCCGGATGTAACTAATTTTCTTTTGAATTTATTTTGTATCTGATTGATATTTATGGTGTTTTTTAATTCTAATGCTGCTTGTTTTAAGGTATGAATTAAAATTTTTGCATCCTCTTTTTGAGATTCTTTTAGAAGATTGTTTCTTGAACTCATCGCTAAACCATTTTTTTCTCTCCTCGTAGCTACAGAAATGACTTTGATTGGATATCTCTGACTTTCAAGATAATCCTTTATTAGAAACTGTTGTTGATAATCTTTCTTGCCAAGGATCAAAAAATTAGGCTGAATTAGATTGCATAATTTAGATACAACGGTTAGAACCCCCTCAAAGTGCCCAGGCCTAAATTGATCACATAAGTTTAGTTTATGGTTTGTAACTTGAATCGAATACGATTGATTATAAATATCCAAAGAGTTATCAGTGGGTAAATATAAGTAATCAATTTTTTCCATTAAAAGCTTTTGAATGTCTGTTTTGAGAGTTTTTGGATATTTAACAAAGTCAGATCTTGAATTGAATTGGATTGGGTTGATATAAATAGAAACAATTACTTGAGAGGCTGTTTTTTTTGCTTTTTTTATTAAATCTAAATGACCCGGGTGAAGATTACCCATGGTAGGAACAAAAGCTAAGCTTTTGCGATGATCCAATTTATTTAAGGATTGATTTGACTTTAAGATAATCATTATTTTAAATTTTTAAAATTCTTAATTTTACGATTAATCTCTATTTTCAATTCTTCACCTTTTGCCAGGCCAAGCATTTTATAAAATATTTCAACCTGGCCATCACAATTTTTAAAATTAACATACCCAATTGACGGAATGGAAATTGCAGAAGTAATTTTTTTGCATAGCTTGTCATTTATTTTAGAGAGTACGATCATGGAACAACCAACTTTTTCATGCAGGAGTGCTGAGTCAAAAATTTCTTGTTCAGTAATTTTGATGGTATTTTGAGGTGTCAAGCCGATATGGGAGCAAACAGGAATTTGAAGTTTAACAAGCGAAGAAATTAATGTTCTAATTTTGCTATGACCTTCAATCTTGATCATTGACGCCCCAGCTTTGATTAGTTTTTTTGCATGGCTTATAGCAACTGCATTATTAGTCATAGATGTTTTTGGTAAGTCGGCAATTACAGGAAGTTTACTTGCCGCACAAACTGATTTCAAATGATAGATGATGTCATTGACATTAATTTTATTTATATTTTGATGACCTAATGAAAAGATTGATAATGAATCACCAACTAAAATGGCATCGTATTTGAGCGATTCAGCTATCTTTGCTTGGGTAGCATCAAAGCAAGAAAGAATATTAATATTTTTTTTGGCTAGAAAATTGATTTTTTTCATATTAATTTTGGATTAAAAAATTCTCTTGTTGAATGAAGAGAATTAATTTTATCAATGAGCATATTTAAGGATGATGGGTCTTCTAATATATCTAAATTTTCATTATTGACTATTAACAGATTACCGTCATATTTAAAATGAAAAAAATTACTATAAGCTTCTGCAATTTTTTCAAGATAACTATAGTCTATTTTCTTTTCATAACTTATATTTCTTGAGTCAACTCTTCTTTTGAGAAGTTCTACTGGGGTCTGAAGGTAAATTACTAAATCAGGTTTATTAATTTTAATTTCAAGAAATTTGTAGATATATTCATACAATTTTAATTCTTCTTCATTAAGATTAAGCCTTGCAAATATAGGGTCTTTGTAAAGAAAAAAATCGGCAACAGAACCTTTTTTAAATAAATCGTGTTGGTTGATACTTTGGATCTGTTCAGCCCTTTGAAATAAAAAGAATAATTGTGTTGGCAATGCATATTTATTGATATCTGAATAGAATTTGGGTAAAAATGGATTTTGATCAGCTTGTTCTTTAATAAGATTGATATTAAATTTTTGGCTTAAAATTTTAGCTAAAGTTGATTTTCCTGAGCCAATTGGTCCTTCAATAACAATATAGGGGTACTTTGAAAAGATATTAGTCATAATTTTTTAATATTTGTATCTTTCATTTTACTCAAAATTAATGACAAATTATTCAAGGTAGGAATATTTATATTGGGCTCAATTTCGATTAGAGGAATCATTACAAAATCTCTTTCGTGCATCCTCGGATGAGGCAGTGTTAAGTATTCATCATTAGTTACCATATCATCGAATAGAAGTAAGTCTAAATCAATTGTTCTTGGACCATTTTTAATACTTCTTTCCCTTTTTTGTTTTTTTTCAATATTTTGCAGTTTTTCTAATAGCTCATAAGGATTTTGTTTGCATTTAATACTTATAACGGCATTAATAAATTTTGGTTGATTCAAATATCCAATAGGTTCTGTTTCATAAAGCGAAGATTTATTTAAAATTTCAATTTCATCAATTTTTTGAATCTGTTCAATTGCTCTTTGAATTTGAAAATATGGGTTATCTAAATTACTACCTAATGCTATAAATGCCTTATGCATTAACTATTCCATTGTCTAACATAATTTTTCTTGAAGATTCATCAACTTCTTGCCAAGCAGTCCACCAAGTTGCAATATCGGAATTTTCTTCTTCTGCGCTACACCTTAAAAGCAGAAAATCATAAGCAGCCCTAAATCTTGGGTGATTTGATAATCGATAGATAGATCTTGGTTTAGAGACTAAAAAAAGAGGTTGCAGTTTCCAAACTTCAGTTACATATTCAACAAATCGGTTGTTAGTGAATAGTAGATTATTTGTTTTGAAAAAATTCTCGATATTATCAGTCAATTTGTGATTTTCAATTTTATTGCTGAAAGTATATTTAGTTTTAAAGTCTTGCCATAATAAAATAGCCAGGAAAAAACCAGGGTGAACATTTTTGTTATTTTTGACTCTAGTATCTGTATTTTGCAATCCAGTAATAAAAACTTTGTCATTAATAATTGTTGCCTCATCAGCAAAAGGAAAGAAAAAATTTAATAGTTTGAATTTCTGAAGTGTTTTAAGGCTTCTATAACCATGTCCAGTGAGAAAAAATTTCATCAGTTCATCAAAAATTCTGGATGCAGGCACTTCCCTTAGTAAATACAAATGATTTAAAAGTTGTTTTTCAGGTGCTGAGATTTTAAAATTTAATTTTGCTGAAAACCTAATTGCTCTAAGTATGCGAATTGGATCTTCAATTATACGTCTTTTATAAGGACCAATAAAATTGATTGTTTTATTTTTGATATCTTCTACGCCTGAGTAGAAATCAAAAAGTTTATTTTTTATGGGGTCAAAATAAATAGCATTCATTGTAAAATCTCGTCTCTCAGCGTCTTGTTCTATAGTTCCGTAATCATTATCTAATACAACGCCATTACGCATTTTAGTAACTCTTTTTGGTTTTTTCCTAAAAGTGGTGATTTCGTAAATTTGATTGTTTAGACGAATGTGAACAATAATAAATCTTCTGCCAATTATTCGACTAGATTTGAATATTTTATGGACTTGGTCTGGCAGGGCATTTGTTGCAATATCAAAATCTTTTGGCGTTCGTTCCAAAAGAAGATCTCTTATACAGCCACCCACTAAAAATGCTTCATAACCATTTTTTTTTAACTGCTTAATAATCTCGATTGCTTCTTGAGAAATCAGCTTGATATTGATATTAAACGATTTCAAACTTATATTACTTTATTGATTTTACATTTGCCAAAAAATATCATTTTTATTTTTTTCTTTATTAAATATCCTTGCCGCAACAAATAAAAAATCTGACAAACGATTAATGTAAGAAAGCGTTTCCTGGTTTATTGGGTTTTTTTCGTGAAGTATAAATAGATGTCTTTCTGCTCTTCTGCATATTGTTCTTGCTAAATGACAGAATGATGCTTCTTTGCCTCCCCCAGGGAGTATAAATTCTTTTAATGGAGGCAGACCTTCATTAAATAGATCAATTAAATTTTCTAAATCTTTAACCTTGCTTTGTTGAATAAACATTTTATCTTGCAAAGCCAATTCAGCTCCAATATTAAAAAGATTATTTTGTACTTCCAGCAAAATTTTATTCATTTTTTTGTTTTTGCTAAATGAAATAATTAAGCCTAAGGCGCTATTTAATTCATCAATTGTTCCAATCGCATCAAATATTAACTCGGTTTTTGAGAGTTTTTTACCATTTGCTAATGAAGTTTTTCCAGCATCGCCTGTTTTAGTATAAATTTGTGTTAATCTATTTTTCATTTTCTTGCAATTTTACATGATCTCTCATTCGGATTAAGACTTATCCATGAAAAAATTTAAAACAATAGTTGTGTTTGATTCTGGGCTTGGGGGACTCACAATTTTAAAGAAAATGCTAAAGCAAGTTCAAGGTTTCCATATTGTTTATATTGCAGACAATCTCTTTAATCCATACGGTGAAAAGACCTCAGAAGAGATTCAGCACAGAGTCAATTTTTTATTTAAAAAACTTTGCAAAACCTATTTGGTTGAAGCTTTTGTGATTGCATGTAATACAGCTACAGCATATGCTATAGACTCCTTAAGGCAAACCTATCAAATTCCAATTATTGGGATGGAGCCAGCTATCAAACCTGCTACCCAATCAAGTAAAAATTCTAAAATTGGAGTTTTGGCTACTAGCGGCACAATCCAAAGTGCAAGATTTACAGCATTATTAGGTAAATTTTCTTCAGAGACTTGTGAATTTTTTGTAATTCCTGGAAAAGGGCTTGTTGAGCTCATTGAGGATTATGTTTGTAATAAACATCAAATTAATATCCTTTTGCAGAGCTATAGAAATTATTTTTTAGATAAAGGTATTGACACACTTGTGCTTGGCTGTACACACTATCCGTTAATTTATAATGATATAAAAAAAATTTTTGGTGAGGACGTTAAATTAATTGAAACAGGTGATGCTGTTGTTGCAAGACTGGTTCAACAGATTAAACCTCAAGACCAAGTTGTTGATTTAGGTATTGATTTCTTATTTACAAGCAAGAATCATAGTTATGAAAAAAATATTCCATATTTTTTTCCAGAATACAAGTTTAGATCTTTTGATTTATTTGACTAGAAATTCGTTCCCACAATAGGGGCACTTGCCTTTATTGTCTTTTATTTTTACATACACTCTGGGATGTAAATTCCACAATGTTTTTTTTTGAGGCGGACAAAAAGCGGGTAATTCATTTTTTTTAAGTTTAGTTATTTCTTTCATTTTTAAACGAATGTTAAAAAATGTTTATATTTTTGATCTCTACCATTCACAATATTAAAATAGGTTGATTGTAAAAGGTCAGTAATTTGCCCCTTTTTCCCTGCACCAATTACTCTTTTATCTAGTTCTCTAATAGGCGTTACTTCAGCTGCAGTTCCAGTAAAGAATGCTTCGTCAGCTGAATAAATTTCATCACGAGTAATATTCTTTTCAATCACTTCAATATTATTGTCTTGAGCAATTTTAATAATTGTATCCCGAGTAATTCCCTCTAGTGCAGATGATAGGGCAGGGGTAAGCAATTTACCTTTTTTTACAATAAAAATGTTTTCGCCAGAACCTTCAGAAACAAATCCTTGGGTATCTAGTAACAAAGCTTCTTCATAGCCGTCATTAATCGCCTCTTGGTGAGCTAAAATAGAATTCAAATAATTTCCATTAGCTTTTGCTTTGCACATGGTTACATTGACATGATGACGAGAGTATGAGGATGTTTTAACCTTTATTCCATTTTGAATCGCATCACTACCCATGTAAGCTCCCCAGCTCCATGCAGCAACAATGACGTGTGTGCTAAGAGCTTTTGCTGAAATACCCATGGCCTCAGAACCATAAAATGCCATAGGCCTAATATAGGCTGAGTCTAAATTGTTTTTTTTCACACTGTCGATATGTGCTTGATTTATTTCTTTTCTAGAGAAAGGCATTTTCATTCCAACGATATGCGCTGAATTGAATAAACGATCTGTATGGTCGTCTAGCCTAAAAATAGCAGTTCCATTATTTGTTTTGTATGCTCTTACCCCTTCAAAAACTCCAAGTCCATAATGCAGTGTATGTGTTAAGACATGAGTATTGGCGTCTCTCCATGGGATCATTTGATTATCAAACCAAATAAATCCGTCACGATCTGACATTGATTGAATTGCTGCCATTATTTTTCCTAAAAATTGTTAAAATGATGTTTTATAAAATTACAAACAAAATGCATAAATATTTATTATCGCTATTATTCCTTATTTTACTTTCTTGTGGAAGTAACAATCAGACTTTTCATGGTTCTGATATTACTCAAGCAAGGCTGCAACCAAATTTTGAGTTGTTAGACCAAGATGAACAAATTTTTACTCAAGAGATGTTGACTAACAAAATATCTGCGATTTTTTTTGGTTTTGCAAATTGTCCTGACATATGCCCAACAACTATGAGTGCGCTGAAGCAAGTCAGCAGTCAAGTTAAAGATTCAAATTTTCAAGTAATTTTCATTTCAGTTGATCCTGAAAGAGATTCATTTAGTTTTTTAAAAAATTTTATAGCCCAGTTTGGATCCAATGTGATTGGCTTAACTGGTAGCAAAATTGCAGTAAAAAACACAGCTGATGCATTTAAAGTTTTCTTTGAAAAAGTTGAACAAGGTGATTCTTATACCATTGATCATTCCGCTGGTATTTATTTAGTCGATAAAAAAGGGATTCTCAGGATCAGGGAACCATATGGACAAGATATCAGCTCCATTGCTGAAGACGTATTGAATCTCTTACGCGAGTGAATGCAATTTAAAGCTCATAGTTTTTAGGGATCTTTCTTGAGTTTTATAATCAGGAAATATCGATTGAACCAACATCCAAAATTTTTTAGAATGATTCATGTGTGTTAAGTGAGCCAGCTCATGACATATGACGTAATCAATTATTTCTTTTGGGGCTTGAATTAATCGCCAATTTAATTTTATATGACCATGAGGTGAACAAGAGCCCCATTTGCTTTTTGCGTTTGTTAAGCTTATGGAGGCAATTTTTTTATCAACCCTTTCAGAGAGTTCATCAACTCTTATTTCAAAATAATACATTGCAAATTCTTTTAATTTTTTTATGAGATTATTTTTTTTATTACCTCTGATTTTAATAAAAATCTTTTTGTTATCAAAATCAATATAACTTCTTGAGCCTTCAAAGCATACTTGATAGGGCTCATTAAAAATAAAAATATGATCAATATTCGATAAGTCTTTATCTGCTAATTGTGAAGGTATAAGATCTAATTTTTTTTCTATCCAACTTGATTTTGTATCTAAGACATTTTCTATGTAAGATTCAGTCGCTCGGAAGGGTGCTGAGACAATCAAGCCCTTTTCAGAGATCCGCATAGTTAAATTTTTTATATTTTTTCTTAGAAGAGTGTATTCGATGGTTTTATTTTTGATTATTAGGCTTTTGGTTGATTTTTGTGTGGATTCTTTTTGAGAGTGTTTGAATTTATTCAGAAATTTTTTTAACATTTTCATCAATCCATTGTTTTATTTCTTGGTTAATTTCTTCAATGCCCATGTTTTTGATATTAAATGGTTTTCCTATCTTAATGGTAATTTTGCCAGGATATTTGAGAAAACTATTTCTTCCCCAAAAAAATCCTGCATTATGAGATATGGGAAGAATGTTGCTTCGTAGGTTTTTAGCAAGCCAAGCACCCCCAATATGATATTTCTTATTATCATTGATTTTCACTCGAGTTCCCTCAGGGAAAATAATGATAAAAAAACCTTTTTTTATTCTGTCCACTCCCTGTTTGTGCATTTGAAGGAGTGCTTTTTTACCTGAAGATCTATCAATAGCTATCGGTGAAGTTAGTGCTAACCCCCAACCAAAAAATGGCAGCCAAAGTAATTCTCTCTTAAGCACCCAAACCTGAGGGGGTAAGATTTGTTGTAAGGCCAAAGTTTCCCATGCAGATTGATGATTGCAAAAAACCACGCATGGTTTTTTTGGGATATTCTCAATGCCAATTAACTCATAGTCTATGTGACAACAAATTTTTAACCATCTCAGCATCAATTTTGCCCAATTGGAGATGAACTGATATCTTTGCTGAGGCTTTAAGGGAAACGTTAAGAGACTGAACAGGGTAAATGGAATAGTAAAAATCCACATACCAAGATTAAAGATAATCGAGCGGATGATAATCATGAGTTTTTTATAACAAATGTTGCAGCCTCATACAAATCATTAAAAATCTTAATTCCTTTAGGATATTTTTTCTCTTGAAACGTTGAGATACCATTTCCGGTTTTCACTAAAATGGGCTTCATCTTTGCATGGTGATAAGCAATGAGATCGCGGGTTGAATCTCCAATACCATAACAATCTTTCAAGTTCATTTGGTAGCGATCCTCAATTTGTTCAAGCAATCCTTTTTTAGGTTTTCTGCAATCACAATCATCCTCATCAACATGTGGGCAAATAAAGATTGAATCAACTCTACCTCTTGTTTCACTTAATAGTTGATGCATTTTGTTATGAATTTGATTAACATCATCCATCGAATAAAGACCGCGACCGATGCCAGACTGATTAGTTGCAATTATAACTGCAAAACCATTATGAGTAAGTTCACTAATTGCCTCAATGCTTCTTGGAATAGGAATCCATTCGTTTGGACTTTTAATATAATTGGCACTATCTTGATTAATAACACCATCTCGGTCTAATACAATCAATTTCATAGGTTATTGACTAAAAATAGAGATATCAGCAACCATATTTAAGTTCTGTGAAAGTTTCGCTAATAACTCATGCCTGTTGTGTTTAATTTTGGAGTCATGATGATTGACCATAATTTTTTCAAAAAAATCATCAATAGGTTTTGTGAGCAATATTAAATTGCTAAAGATATCTTTATACTGACTTGCATCATAGTGAGTAATATTTTCTTTTTCTATTTTTTCTATTAACTTATAAAGTTGCTGTTCAGTATCATTTTCAAAAAGTTGCTCATCAATGACAAATTTAATTTCTTGTTCATATTTTTTAAGGATATTTTTTACTCTCTTATTGGATTGGGCAAGACTATCAGATTCTTTAGATTGATGAAAAAGATGAATAGCTTCTAATTTTGCAAAGATATTGTTGATGACCCCTGGTTGAGAGTCGACTAAAGATTTAATTTCTAAAATATCATAGTCCAAATCTTTAAGATAATTTTCTAAACGATCAAAGATAAAATTTTTCAAAAGTTTATTCTCTTCTTGTTTTGATTGGTCAAAAAAGTTATCAATTAAATGGTTTAGGTTTAAGTTAACATTTTTTTCAATTATTATTTTTATAATTGATAAAGCATTTCTTCTCAATGCAAAAGGATCTTTAACACCACTAGGTTTTTCGCCAATAGAAAAGAGGTCGATTAGAGTTGTAAATTTCTCTGCAAGGGATAAGATAAGCCCAGTTTGTAATGATGGAAGACTATCTTGAGTATTTTTGGGTTTATATTGATCTTCGATCGCTTGAGAAAATTCAGTGCTATATTTTTTTTCATAGGCATAATATTTTCCCATGGTGCCTTGTAATTCAGGAAATTCGCCGACCATCAATGAATTTAAATCGGCTTTTGCAAGCAGGCATAATTTTGATGAATCTTCATTAGTTTCTAAGTTCGAATTTGAATGTATGTAGTCAAAAATATTTTTGACTCGGTCGCATCTAGAATGTAAAGAGCCTAATTTTTCATGATAAATAATATCCTTCAGCGAAGAAGTCATATTATCTAATTGTTTTATTTTGTCTTGATTGAAAAAGAATTGCGCATCGGCAAGTCTTGGATAAATTACTTTTTCATTTCCAGCGATAATTAGGCTTGGATCTTTTGGACAAATATTAGAAACAATCAAAAATTTATTTGTTAATTTACCCTCTTTTAAAATTGGAAAATATTTTTGATTTGTTTGCATAGATAATATTAAACACTCAGCAGGAACCTTTAAAAAAATTTCGTTAAATTGACCTACTAATACATTTGGTTTTTCAACTAACGTAGTGACTTCATCTAGAAGTTGCTGGTCCTGAATATATTGAAATTCTTTACCCATCGAAACTGTTGTTGCTTGAAGTTGGTCGAGAATATTTTTTTTTCTTTTTTCAAAATCAACTATAACTCCACCATCTTTGAGTAATTTTTGTTCATAGTTTGCCGCATCATCAACGAGAATTTTTTCTTTACTGGATTCAAAACGGTGTCCATTGGTAAGGTTGTTGGATTGCTTTCCAAACAAGAAGGCATTAATAACTTTATTCCCATGAAGAGCAACAAAGTTTTTTATTGGTCTTGCAAAGTTAACGGTTGTCCAGCCATCATTGAGTTGGTAACTCATTAATTTTTTTATAGGCAATGTATTTACAATTTTTTCAAACTCAGTATTGAAAAAATCCTCTAAAGAAATTCCCCTTTTTATGTGTTGAACATAAATTATTTCATCGTCAATAATTAGATTATCGATATTTGGCTTGATTCCCAAACCTGCTAACTTTTTCTTTAATGGATCAGCGATTGTAGCCCCGACAAGTCCAATTTTTTTTGGCATTAGCTTTATTTTTTCATTAGTATCAGGAGATTTTTCAGCAACGTTATGAAATGTAACCGCCAGTCTTCTGGGCGTTGAGAAGGTATTATATTTCTCATCTGGGTTAATAAAGTTAAGATCTTGTAAGGCTGAAAAAGTTTTCTGAGCAAGCTCAATAGCCATATTTTTTTGTGAATCTGGTGGTAATTCTTCGCTTAGTATTTCTATGAGAAGTGATTTTGTATTATTTTTCATCTTTGTTGATTAGCTCTAATGCCTCTTCTGCAATTTTTTTGCTAGCAAGTGGAAAATTTAGGACTGCTCTGCTATCCAAGTAACTTTTAGCAACCATTTTTGAGATATTTCTTATTTTTGCTATGTAATCAGCACGCTGAGTTACACTGATTACCCCTCTTGCATCAAGAAGATTAAAAGAGTGAGCGGCTTTCAGAACTTGTTCATAGGCTGGAAGGGCTAATTTTTGTTTTACCAAATATTCTGCCTGCTTTTCATGACTAGAAAATGCGTTTAATAAAAAATTAGTGTCACTGTGTTCAAAATTATAAGCACTTTGTTCTTTTTCATTTTGCATAAAAACATCACCATAAAGCGTTTGATCATTCCATTTCAGATCAAAAACGCTGTCGACTCCTTGGATATACATGGCCAGTCTTTCAAGTCCGTAGGTAATTTCACCTGTTATAGGTTTGCAACTGATTCCGCCAACTTGTTGAAAGTAGGTAAACTGTGTGATTTCCATACCATTAAGCCAGACCTCCCAACCAAGCCCCCAAGCTCCTAGTGTTGGATTCTCCCAATTATCTTCAACAAAACGAACATCATTTTTTTTCAAATCAAAACCAAGCTCTTTGAGTGAGTTTAGGTAAAGGTCTACTATATTTTCTGGTGATGGCTTTAAAACAACCTGGAACTGATAATAATGCTGAAGCCTATTAGGATTTTCTCCATAACGACCATCTTTAGGTCTGCGGCTCGGTTGCACATATGCAGCTGACCAAGGCTCAGGTCCAATTGCTCTCAGGAATGTTGCAGTATGAGAAGTTCCAGCCCCAACCTCCATATCATATGGTTGGATAATGATACATCCTTGTTTTGCCCAATAAGATTGAAGTGTCAGTATAAGTTCTTGAAATGTCATTGTTTTATCCCTAACAGATTTTACTTGCTTTTTAGCTTTCTATAAAGCAATGGGAAAATTTTTTGTGAAAGAAAAACTGTAAGGATAATAATCAAAATACCTATATCCTTAAGATAGTAAAAGGGGGTATGACCGTGTGTGCCATAAGCATCAATTTCAAGGATACCTTGTTGGAAAGGTTTAAGTCTATTTACAATATGTCCTTTTTCATCGATGTAAGTTGTTTCGCCAGTATTAGTTGCTCGTAATATGGGCCTCCCAAATTCCAAAGCCCTAGTCTGTGCTATTTGCACGTGCTGCGAAGCCGCTGGAGATTTTCCATACCAAGCATCATTTGTAAGGTTGATAAAAATTTCAGCTTTGTCTGCATGATAAGTTTTAGAAAAAATATCTTCATAACAAATATTTAATCTTGCATGATGTTTACCAACTAAATACGTCTTTGATTCATGATCTGGTTTTGAGAGACTTGAGAAAGGGATGTTTAAGATATTTTTATAGAGGCTTTGGAGATATTTTTCAAACGGAAGATATTCTCCAAATGGGACTAAATGTTCTTTTTTATAAAATTCTTTTTTATTTTCACTCAATATGATAGCAGCGTTAAAATATTGGCTATTTTCTGTAACTAAAGATCCTAAAATGATTTCATTTTTATTGTGAAGTATTTTGTTATTAAGGCTTGCAAGAAAATGTTCTGGATAGTTATTAAAAATAAGTGGCAGTGTAGTTTCAGGAAAAATTAATATATCTCCTTTTGTATTCTCCAAAAGGCTTTTGTATTTATTAACTTGATTATCTATAGTTTCTAAGTCCCATTTAACATCCTGGCTTATATTCCCTTGAATAAGGCTATATTTTTGAAACGTATTATTTTTTTGGATGAAGTTAAGCTGACTAATAAGATATCCAATTATAAAAATGATAAGGATAATAAATAAGTGGTGTTTACTCCTGTTTTTCAAATAATTTAATAAAAGTGCAGCAATAATAAGGGTAATAAAAGTTGTTCCGTGAACCCCAACCCAGGAAATATAATTATTCAAAAATGGATTAATTGTTTGTGAAAATCCAATTGATAGCCAAGGAAAACCTGTAAAAATATAGGCTCTTATAATTTCAAATCCGGTAAACAGAAGAATGGCAGAAAAAATGTTTTTTCTATAAGCGAGTGGTAAAAAAAATAACGCTAGAAATGAGGCAAGCATTGCATGCCCAACAATAGCTATAGTTATGGGTGTATTTGCAAAATTAACAAGGCAGGGAATAAGCCAATAAAGTCCAACAAAAAAATATCCAAAACCAAAAAAGAAGGTCGATGTTATTCTATTTTTGCTCTTCTCTAAGAGAAAAAAATAACTTAGGAAAATTATTATAGGCAGAAAGAAAAATTGGTAAGGGGCAAAAGAAAAAATACTCGCTGAGCCGAGTAAAAAGAAATAAAGGTTTTGTATAGATAAAAATGCCATGAAGGCATTTTAGCAAACTATTTAGAAAATCTTTTCTGGTTTCTTGATTTGATACTTTTGTCCTTCGACCTTATCAATTTCATTCAAATCAGAGTTTAAGAAGACAACTGATTCGATATAACCGTCAACAATATCTATTTCTGTAATAGGGTAATAGTTGCCATTTCTGTCTTTGGTAATTTTCTCGTAGTACCAAGAAGAGGCGATTACCTCGTTGGTTGATTCCATTTTGATATCGATTGTTTTGTGTGGTTCTCCTAATATATTGAATATTTCTTCAGGAAGCAAAATACCCACTGCATTGACAAAGTCTTGTTCAATATCTGGAAGCGAGGTGATTATAGGTGCGTCAGCTATCGAATTATTTTCTTTTGCAAACAAAAAAGAAGAAAAGAATAAAATGAAAAGTGTTAAGTAAAATGGTTTCATAATTCTAGGAGATTAATAACTAATTAAAGTTCAATTGTTTTCTGAGGGTCTTTTTGTTCACCTGTGATATTGATATTAAATCTAAGTAAATATAAACGGCGGCTATCGGCACGTAAAATTTTTATATCAAACCCGTCAAAATGAACTTCTTCTTTACCTTTAGGGAGATAGCCAATTTTTTTTATAACTAGACCACCCACTGTTTGAAATTCATCTGAGGCAAAACTAGTTTTGAAATATTCATTGAATTCCTCAATCTCTGTGGTGGCTTTTATTCGGAATTGAGTTAATTCCTCTTGAATAATATTATCTTCGCTTTCATCATAATCATACTCATCTTCAATGTCGCCCACAATTTGTTCTAATACATCTTCTATGGTGAGGATACCTGCGAAGCCAGCATATTCGTCAACTACTATCGCCATATGGTTTCTATTTGAACGAAATTCTTTTAGAAGAACATTAAGTTTTTTTGACTCTGGAATAAAAACAGCTGGACGCAGCAAATCTCTTAAATCAATTGAGTCGGTGGTGTTGTTTTTTAGTAGATCTTTAGCTAATAAAATTCCAATAATATTATTCAGATCATCTTCATATACTGGAAAACGTGAGTGAGAAGTGTGGATAGCAGTATCTATTATTGTCTGCAGGCTATCATTAATATTTATCAAGGTCACTTGCGAGCGAGGAATCATGACATCTTTAGATTGGAGGTCTGAAAAGTTTATAACACCCTCAATCATCATAAGTGAGTCAGCATCAATTAGATTTGAGTCATATGATGACTTAAGAGTTTGTTTTAATTCATCTTTGCTTCTAGGTTTTTTAAGCGTTTGAATAAGTTTTGTTATAGCTTTAAATTTGTTTTTTTTCATTTCAATATATATGGATTTGCAATTTTAAATTTTTTTAATAGTTGTATTTCTTTTTTTTCCATTATTTTTTGCTCAGCTTCACTAGTATGGTCATAGCCAATTAAATGCAGAAAACCATGCAATATTAAATGGGCGTAGTGATTTTTGATAAGTTTTTTTTGTTCTTTTGCTTCATTGCGAATAACATCATGACATAGAACTAGATCACCTAAAAGTTTTTCACTATCGTCAATTAAAAAAGAAAGTACATTTGTAGGATAATTTTTTCTTCTAAATTTTTTATTTAAAAACTGGGATTCTTTTGTTGATACGATCCGAATGGTAATTTCTGTATCTTGTCTTGATACGGTGTTAATTAATTCATAACAAATTTGTTTTGTTATGGCTGGTTTTTTATGAATGGTATCTTGAATGTTAATAAAAATATTAGGCGCCATGTTTATCATATGCATCAATAATTTTTTGCACTAATGGATGTCTGACTACGTCTTTGGATTGAAAATGAGTAAATGAAATGCCTTTAATATTTTTAAGAATCTTTGAAATTTCAATTAATCCACTTTTTTTACCTTTTTCAAGATCAATTTGAGTAATATCCCCTGTTATAACTGCTTTTGTGCCAAAGCCAATTCTGGTTAAAAACATCTTCATTTGTTCAGGTGTTGTATTTTGAGCTTCATCTAAAATAATAAAACTTTGATTTAAGGTTCTACCTCTCATGTATGCAAGGGGAGCAATTTCCACCATCTGCTTTTCAAACATTCGGTTTACCTGGTCATATCCCCCAAGGTCATAAAGTGCGTCATAAAGCGGTCTTAAGTATGGATCCACTTTTTGAGCTAAGTCCCCAGGCAAGAAACCAAGTCTCTCTCCAGCTTCAACCGCTGGCCTTACCAAAATAATCCTTTTTACCTTTTCTCTATTTAGAGCATCAATTGCTGACGCGACAGCAAGATAAGTTTTTCCTGTTCCTGCAGGCCCAATTCCGAAATTTATGTCATTTTCTTGTATCGATTTTAAATACTCTGTTTGGCGAGGAGTTCTTCCTTTTAAATCATTTTTTCTTGTTTTTAGTTCAAGATTTTTATCACTAAGTTTATTTTTATCATAATCAAAGTCGAGACCAACGATACTTAACTGAATATCTTCAATTGATATTGGCTGAGTGGCCTTATTATAAAAATGCATAATTAAGTCCTTAGCTGGCTTTATTTGTTTTATTGAGCCTTCAAGATTTATTTCAAAATTATTTCTGCTGATAGTTAAATTTAAATTTTCCGACAATTGTTTTAAATTTTCATCAATTGGCCCGCAGAGATTAATTAACTTTTTATTATCTTGTGGCTCAAGCTTAAGTGTTGATTTCAATTTAGACTATTTCCCCATGGAGATATTTGCCATCAAAACTTGATACCTTAACATTTAGCATTTGATTCAGTATATTCTCTTCTGTTGTGACTTTGATAATTCGGTTATTGTCAGACTTTCCTTTGTAGGTACTATTTTTTTCATCCAGATGATCGAACAGTACCCTTTGGATTGTGCCTAACATCTTTTGGGTATTAGCTGCACCTTGCGCTAATATCAATTTCTGGATTTCGCCCAATCTGGTTTTTTTATCATCAGCTGATGTTTCATCATTCAGATATGCCGCTGGAGTTCCAGGTCTTGGACTATAGATGAAGCTATAGCTATAATCAAAAAATATCTCCTTGATAGCTTTTATAGTTTTAGCATGGTCAATTTCCGTTTCTCCAGGAAAGCCAATAATAAAATCTGAAGAAACAAGTATTCCAGGACATGCTTTTTGAAGTTTATTAATAATCGATTTATATTCTAAGTATGTGTAGTTTCTTTTCATACCCATTAAAACCTTGTCAGAACCAGACTGAATCGGTAAGTGAATAAATTTAGCGAGTTTTTTATTCTTAGCGAAGCATTCAATTAGATTGTCATTCATATCATTTGGGTGGCTTGTTGTGAAGCGAATCCTTTTTACCTCATCTATTTGAGAAATATATTCAATAAGATCAGCAAAATCAATTTCAATATCATTATGATTTAGAGATCGGTAAGCATTTACGTTCTGCCCGAGTAAATTTATCTCTATAACGCCTTGCTTAGTCAGCTCGATCACCTCTTGAATAATACTATCAAGTGAGCGTGAGATTTCCTCACCTCTTGTGTAGGGGACTACACAAAAAGAGCAGTATTTGCTGCAGCCTTCCATGATTGATACAGATGCTGAAACTCCAGAAGCCAATGGTTTGCTTAAGTTATCAAACTTTTCAATTGAGGGAAAAGAAATGTCGACTTGTGATTTACCAGAACGCTTTTCTTTTGCAATCAAATCAGGAAGCCGATGAAGTGTTTGGGGACCAAAAACAAAATCAACATAAGGTGCTTTTTTGATAATTTTTTCACCTTCCTGGCTGGCAACGCAACCTCCGACGGCGATTTTCAGTTCTGGTTTTTTGTTTTTTAATTTTTGCAGCTTACCTAATTCGCTATAAACCTTATCTTCTGCTTTTTCGCGAATTGAGCAAGTATTAAAAATAATTAAATCCGCTTCATCTTCAAAATTTGTTTTGATAAAAGAATTTTTATCTTTTAATATTTCAACAATTTTGTTTGAATCATATTGATTCATTTCGCAGCCAAATGTTTTTATGTGTACTTTCTTTGTCATAAAATTCCGATCATAATGTAAGTATTATAAGTCAAAAAATATTGAGCAAAATCATTACCTAAATTTTATATGAAAAGATTTCCTCTGTTTATTTCATTGGATCAAGCTAATACATTAGTAGTGGGTGGTGGATTAGTTGCTCTCAGAAAGGTGCAGTTACTCTTAAAAGCGACAAAAAAAATCCAGTTAGTCGCAGAAAAGTTTCATCCTGAATTAGAAAAATTGATTAAAGAAAATAATCTTAAATTTTTTAAAAAAAAATTTTCTCAGCATTATTTGAAAGATCATTTTATATTAATAGTTGCAGCTACCGATAATCAGCATGTAAATAAGTTGCTGTATAAATATGCTATTCAGAATAATATTTTAATAAATGTTGTTGATCAACCTAAGCTTTGTACTTGTACATTTGGATCTATTGTTGAGCGAGGTGATATTACTGTTGCTATAACTTCATCTGGATCAGCACCTGTTTATGCAAGAATGTTAAGAGAAAAATTTGAAAAGCTAATTCCATCATCAATGGCAAGGGTTGTTGCTTTAGCTTCAGATTATCGAGATAAGGTCTCAAAAAAATTTAAGAATGATCTTAGAAGCCGTCGAATTTTCTGGGAAAATTTTTTTGAGGCGGCTGAATCATTTAAAAATAAATCCCTAAAAGCATTGAGAATTGATCTAGATCAAAGATTGAGAAACAAAAAGCTTAAACAAAAAGGTCAGGTTTTTTTAGTTGGTTCAGGTCCAGGGGATCCTGAGCTGTTAACTATAAGAGCTTTGCAGGTTATGCAAAAAGCAGATGTTTGTATATATGATAATTTGGTTTCCAGAGAAATTAAAAATCTAGTGAGGCGAGATGCAGAGTTTATTTATGCAGGAAAATTGCGAAGTAAACATACAATCCAGCAGGGCGATATTAATAAATTACTTATTAAATACGCTCTCCAGGGCAAAACTGTGGTGCGGCTTAAAGGAGGAGACCCGCTTGTTTTTGGAAGAGGGGGGGAGGAGATTGAGGAGTTAATGAGCAATAATATTTTATTTCAAATTATTCCGGGCATAACTTCTGCAAATGGAATTGCAGCCTATTCGGGCATCCCTTTAACCCATAGAGACTATGCTAAAAGTGTTTTGTTTATAACTGGACATGAAACAAAAGGAACACCCTCTCACGATTGGCAAAAAATTGTTGCTCAAGAACAAACCCTAGTAGTTTATATGGGCCTAACAAATATTGAGTTTATTACTCAGAGTTTAATATCTGCTGGTATGAGTAAATCTACCCCAGCGGCTATAGTTCAGGACGGAACAACTGATAAACAAAAAGTAATTGTTGGCTTGGTATCCAATATTGCCAGGAAGAGTCAAATCAATAATATAGAATCCCCTGCATTAATTGTAATTGGCGGGGTTGTAGCTTTAAGAAAAAAAATGAAATGGTTTAATTAGCTCTGCTGTAATGGGACTGATATTCTAACTTCAAAACCTTTTTTCCGATTTAATAGATCTAATTTACCGTCATGCGAATTTGCAATTCGATGAGCAATGGCTAAACCTAGTCCAGAGCCACCGAGATTTGTCCTTGCATCATCTAATCTTTCAAACGGTAGCAGGAGTTTTTTGATCTTATTTTTTGGAATTCCAGGACCATTATCTATGATTCGTATAATTAAGTTTTCTTGATTTAATTCTGCTCTTAATTCAATGGGTTTTTTTTCAGAATATTGATGCGCGTTATTAATTAAATTATTTAGCATTCTTCTGAATGCAAAAGGTCTGATATCAATAAATAATTGCTCTGGAATATCTTTGGTATGATTTATTTTATAGATTTTAATTTTTTGTCCAGATCTTTCATGTTGTCTTTGAATACTTGAAAGTAGTTCTCCAATATTAACGGGTTCTTTCTTTTCATGATTGAATCCACGAACGAAGTCTAAAAATTGATTTATTATCTGATTAATTTCTTCGATATCTTGATCCATACTATTTTTTAATTCATCAAGCTTTTTTGGAAGCATTTCAAGAGATAGCTTTAGTCGAGTTAATGGTGTTCGGATATCGTGCGATACGCTGCCCATAATAAATTTTCTTTCATTTTCTGTGCGGGACAAACTGTCTGCCATTTGATTAAAGGATTGTGTAACTTTTTTAAATTCATCGACAGAGTCTCTTGGTAATTTTTTAAATTGCCCCCCTTTTTTTAGGGTATCTGTAGCATGAATAAGTATTTCAAGTGGTCGATTTATTCTTTGAGTAAGAAAGTAGGCACCTGCTAGAGCAGTTAAGAAGATAACAATACCCCAACCAATCCAATGCCATGGAAAAGGTCTATCAATAATATTTCTTGGTATTACCACCCAAAAAAGTTCATACCCAATTTCAAAACTTACCCAAATTCCAGGAATATCATAGTGATTTAAAGTCACTAAGGTGTCATAACCTAGATTATTTTGTATTTTTCTCACTACTAATTTAAGGAAAGTATCATTCGGAAGAGGTTCAATCGATTCAAAATAATAAGATGGAAAAATCCTTACATCACTCATATTGGAAAAGTTTTGAAGTAATTGTATTCTTTTTTCCGGGGCAGCAGTTTCTATGGAGGTTTTTGTATATTTCACAATAGCTGTAACTTCCTGAGCTAATGATTCTGCTCTAGGCTCTCTTTCAAAATAATCAAAAATTTTTATAGTAAAGAATTGAGAAATGATCAGTAAAAATGCAATAACAAAAATCAACCTGCTAAGCAGAGTGTTTGGAATTATTTTCATTTACTAGGAATTTCAAAAACGTATCCATAACCCCATTTTGTTTTTAAGTAAATGGGATTATTAGGGTCATCCTCAATAAGCTTTCTAATTCTGGAGATTTGAACGTCTATGCTTCTATCAAAAACCTCAAGTTCTTTTCCACGAACCAGCTGCATGATCTTTTCTCTACTCAGAGGTTGATTTGCATTCTCAATAAACACTTTTACTAGGTCGAACTCTCCTGAAGTTAGATCTATAGGAACGTTATTCTTTTTTAAAACTCTCTCAAAATTATTAAATTCAAAAGGGCCAAATTTGGTCACATCTGTTTGCTTAATGGATGCATTTTCATTTGTGATTTGTCTTCTTAAAATAGCCGAAATTCTAGCTAGAAGCTCTCTAGGGTTAAATGGTTTAGGCAGATAGTCGTCCGCTCCCATTTCTAGTCCAAGAATTCTATCGACCTCATCTCCTTTTGCGGTCAACATAATGATAGGGATATTAATTTTATTTACACGTAATCTTTTGCAAATATCAAGACCAGACTCATCTGGAAGCATAAGATCTAAAATTATTAAATCAATGTGATTTTTATCAAGTATTTTATCTAAGTCTTTACCGTTATGAGCGCTATGTATAGCTAAACCTTGCTCTTTTAAGTACTGACTCACCAGTTTGTTAATTTTGATATCATCATCAACAACTAATATATTTTTTTTAGAGTTTTCCATAAAGATTTTCGTTACAATTTATTAACAATTGATGCTTAAAATGCAATAAAATTGAAACATAATGAGTTCATTATAGTCTATCTTATTTAGGCATATATTTAAATCATTAATGAAAAAACTATCTTTTGCTTTAATTTTAAGTTCTTTATTTGCAAACTCACTTTTGCAGGCGGAGATTAAAAATATTCCAAGTGGCTCTCACAGAAATGAACTTGAATCAGATATTAACAAAGCAATAAGAGAGTATTCTGCAATGGATAAAGAATACGATGCTTATTTTCAAGAAAAAAAGAGACAAATGCTTGATAGTTTAGAAACAAGATTTAATGCATGTGACCAAGATGATGATGAAACCCTCGATATCTATGAAACAACAATTTGCTTGCCACAGATTGCAAGAAATTTCAGAGTCACTGACATTAATAAAGACAATTTGATATCTTTAGACGAGTTGTCTGCTTTGGCTGGAAGATCTCTGAGAAAAGTTCAAGCATCAACGCAAGATAAATCAGAAAAACTTGAAATTAATTCAGCAAAAAAATAATTACACTATACGTCTTAACCTAAGGATTTAATAAAAATTTCACCCATTTGATATTTGCTAAATTTTTTTAGATTTAGTTTAAGTTTTATTTTTTTCTTTGTTTGTAGCATTTTTTGTAATTTTTCATTTAGCTCCTGCTGAACAAAAGGAGACTTCAAAACAATAGAATTCTTATCTTTTTTTACAAAATTTGAATAACCACAAATATCGGTAGTTAAAATAGGTAAGTTTGCAGCCATAGCCTCAAGCAATACAAGTCCTGTATTTTCCATTCTGGCTGGATGAATGAGAAGAGATGATCTGTTCAATATGCTTGGAATGTCATTAAGTCCTGGGATGATTTTTATTGCACCTTGAAGGCCTAACTGGTTTATTAATTTCTGGAAACGATTTGAGTTGTCATGTCCAATTATTAAAAAATCATATTGAGATTTAATTTTATCCGGCAAACTGTGGAAAGCTAAAATAGCTCTATCTAGGCCTTTTGTTTTAAATCCAGAACCAATAAAAACTATAAACTTATTATTTTGGTTTGGTAATAAGTTATTTAAATTAAGTTTAATTTTCCCTTTAGAGAAAAAATTTTCTCTAATATAAGGTGGGATAAAGAAATAACGATTATGCTTCCCATAATATTTTTCATATATTTTTTTTTCGACTTCAGAGATATATAAGATTTTTGTTTTTGAGTTTTTTTTAAAGATCTCTGATTCTTCGTTGAGAAAGTTTCTATATCTTGGTAAAAATCTTTGCCAACTATACTTTATTCTTTTGGCAAAGCATGAATCAGCAGCATAATAATAATCGAATCCTGAAATTTTACTAAATGATACTGAATAATAATTATTTTTATCTTTTAAAAAATCTATGACTTTATTCTTAAAATTTAAATATTTAATATGATTAAAAAGAGAAAATGAATCTAATTGATGTATTTTTATGTTAGCAGGTTTTGGGCCTTTCCAGTCCATAGTCAATATTTCAACTGAATAGTTCTTTGCAATTAGCTCATTTGCAAAATTAAGCATATCTCTTTGGGCTCCACCAAAGGGAAAGTATTTAAATATTATTAAAAATATTTTGGATTTTTTATTCAAGAATTAGATTAACAAAAGAATAAATTGAGAATAAAAATAAAAAGCATAAAATCAAACCAACCACAATGTATGGAAATAGCCCAAACTTTTCTATTGATTGATTATCTTCTTCCAGATTTTTAATTTTCTGCACTCCAATAAAGGCAGCTAAGACACTTTGTATAATTTTTATAATTTTCATATCTATGAATTATACTTTTTTTTAAATGAAATGTTTTATGTGCATTTATATTATGAAGTTGATTTTAAATAAAATAATGGTGGTGATGGAGAGACTTGAACTCTCGACCTCAGGATTATGAATCCTAGACTCTAGTTGATTTTAATACCCTTTGGAGCATTTAAGAGTGTAATGTATTGCACTTTTTTATACCCTTTTGATCCTCTACATCCCACTGTTATCAATGGTTTCAGAGTATTACCCCTACTATTTAATGTCAAGTAATTTTTGTCCATCTTGTATCCCTTGATAAACAACTTATAGAGAAGGTCATTTTCCAAAAATATTTTTTTAATTATCTAATAAGTTTTAACCATTTTTTAGCGATCATTTCTTGAGTATAGTTTTTAACCTTTTTCTGTGCCATCTCGACGCGACTAGAATATAG
>JAYNJX010000015.1:0-7644 GCA_038110565.1 Nitrosomonadales bacterium
ACTCGAACCAGGGACCAAAGGATTATGAGTCCTCTGCTCTAACCAACTGAGCTATGAGCCCTAAAGAAAACTAGTCTTTTCCTTCAAGAAAGCTTTTTAAGCGATCGGAACGTGTAGGATGTCTGAGTTTACGTAAAGCCTTTGCTTCAATCTGCCTAATTCTTTCACGAGTAACATCAAACTGTTTGCCAACTTCTTCTAAGGTATGATCTGTATTCATTTCGATTCCAAAGCGCATTCTTAGCACTTTCGCTTCACGTGGCGTTAAGCCTTCAAGGATTTCGTTTGTAACACTTCTCAAACTTGAATACACAGCAGCATCATCTGGAGTTAATGTACCAAGATCCTCAATAAAATCACCTAAATGAGAATCCTCATCGTCACCAATTGGGGTTTCCATTGAAATAGGTTCTTTTGAGATTTTTAGAATTTTTCTAATTTTTTCTTCTGGCATTTCCATTTTTTCTGCTAACTCTGCCGGCTCTGGCTCTTGACCTGTTGACTGCAATATTTGACGTGAAATTCTATTCATCTTATTGATAGTTTCAATCATGTGAACTGGGATTCGAATTGTCCTTGCTTGGTCAGCTATTGAGCGAGTGATAGCCTGTCTAATCCACCATGTTGCATAAGTAGAAAATTTATATCCTCGACGATATTCAAATTTATCTACAGCCTTCATCAGGCCAATATTTCCCTCTTGAATCAAGTCAAGAAACTGCAAGCCACGATTTGTATATTTTTTTGCAATTGAAATTACCAGTCTTAAATTTGCCTCAATCATTTCACGTTTCGCTCTTCGGGCTCTTGATTCTCCACGTGTCATTTGACGGTTAATTTCTTTAAATTCTTTTATTGGAATTCCATTGATAGTTTCAAATTCATTTAATTGATCTTGAAGACTAAAAATTTCATGTTGTAACATTGATAAAACTTTGCCATAAGGCTTATCGGTCTTCATCGCAGTTTTTAACCATTTCTTATTAGCTTCATTTCCAGGGAATGTCTTAATAAATTCTGAACGTGGCATCTTAGCCTGATCAACACAAAACTCCATAATTTTTCTTTCGTGGGATCTGATTGCTGAAACTGATTGTCTAACTTTGTCACACAATACTTCCACTAATTTTGCAGAAAATCTAAAATTAATTAATTCTTTTTGGATAATATCTTGATGTTTTTTATATTCTGGATCGTCAATCCATTTTTTCTGCTCTCTTAATCCATCTAATTTTTTATGTGCTGATTTAATTTTTTTAAATCTTTTTAACACTTCATCTGTGAGCTGTTTAAGGTCTTCAGCAGACATACCTTTACCACTAGAACCACTTGAATCATCATCTGCATCATCATCTGAATCACTTTCAGCTTCTTCTTCCGCCTCTTCGTTCATACCTAAGGCTTCGTTTAACTCCTGCTCAGCCTCAATATCAATCAAGCCATCTACAAATTCATCTACACTTAATTCTTCTTTTTTAACTTTTTCACCCATTGTCATTAAATCTTCAATAATGATTGGGCAGGCTGCAATTGCTTGAACCATGTGCTTCAAGCCATCTTCAATTCTTTTTGCAATCTCTATTTCTTCTTTTTTATCTAATAGACCCACTTTACCCATTTCTCTCATATACATCCGAACTGGATCTGTTGTTCTTCCAAACTCTGAATCTACCGTTGCAAGCGCTTGTTCTGCTTCTTCAGCCGCCTCTTCATCTGTTACAGGAGTTGGGGCTTCATCCATGAGTAAATTTTCAGCATCGGGAGTTTCCTCATATGTGCGGATTCCCATGTCATGGATAATCGAAATGATTTCTTCTACTTGATCAGTTTCAGAAATTTCGTCAGGAAGATGATCGTTAATCTCAGCATGAGTTAAATACCCTCTTTCTTTACCAAGAATAATAAGCGCTTTTAACTGATTTCTTCGATTTTCAGCTTCTTTAGGACTTGACGTCTCATCTAAATAAAGGTCTTTAAGTTTTTTGACGCGAGGTTTTTTGACTTTTTGCTCTTCTGGATTTTTTCTAGGTCTTCCCATGATTGCCTTTTATAAAATGCGACCTTGAATTCTATCAAAATGCTGAATTTTGATCAATTCTTGGGCGTTTAAAATAAGTTAATTATTTTGAGTTGGTTTTCTGTAATTCTTTAAGAATTCTTTCTCTTCCTCAGTCATTTCGCTGAGTTTTTTATTTTTCACTTCTGAAAACTTCATTGATTGCTTATGTTTTAAATCTTTATCCAAGAATGATGCTCTTACCATTTTGTACTCTTCATCCAAATCCATTTTTTCATTTAGATCTGAAATCTGCTCTTTAAGTTCATTCAGGAGATTTTCATCAATTTTATCTTCAAGGAGATGTAACAGAGCAGCACATTTTGTATTTTCATTAAGCAGTTGTTCTGACTTTAATGCTGCAATCAATTTTACAATTTGATCTTCTACGCCTTGATCATTAAAGAATTCAACGTCTTGAAGCTCGAATAATTCTGGCTTAGCAAGTAGCAATAGCAAATACTTTCTTTTGATTGTCATTGTCTTTTTTGACTGCGAAACTTTTCTTATCTTATTTACAGCATTTGGTTCTTTTTTGATTTTTAACAGGTTGATCAACTCAGTTTCTGATACCTGTATAAGCTGGGAGATTCTTTTGATTAAGAAGAGTTTATATTTTTCTGAATTGATCTTTTTAATGAGAGGTTCTAATTCATTTAATAATTTAATTTTCTTTTCTTGAGAGTTTAATTCATTTTGCTCAGTTAGCCTTTTCACAATAAACTCTGTCATTGGCATCGCGTCTTTAATTGCTTGAGTAAATTTTTCTGTTGAATGCTCCCTAATAAAACTATCTGGATCATGCTCTTGTGGCAAGAATAAAAAATAAAATTCTAAATAATCATCTAATACTTCAATCAAATTATTGAGTGCCTTCCAAGCTGCCTCAACACCTGCGCTATCCCCATCAAAACAAAATGTTATTTTTTTTGAATAACGAATTAATTTTTGAATATGAAATACTGTGGTTGCCGTACCAAGCGTTGCAACCACATTTTTAATACCATATTGATGCAGCGCTATAACATCCATATAGCCTTCAACAATTAAAATATTATTTTCATCACGAATCGCTTTACGCGCATTCAATAATCCATACAATTCATAACTTTTCTTAAACAGAGGAGTTTCTGGAGAATTATAATATTTCGGCATATCTTCATTGTTGATAACCCTTCCTCCAAAACCAATAATCGAACCCTTTGGATTCAAAATCGGAAACATAATTCTGTTCCTAAAGCGATCGTAGAACTTTCCATTCTCATTCTTTTGCACAAGCCCAATTGTTTGTAATATCGAGCTTTCGTATTGAGGAAATACTTTTTTCAGGCCTTGCCAATCATCATTGGCAAATCCAATTTGAAATTCTTTTGCAACCTCACCCGTGAGTCCTCTTTTTTTTAAGTAATGGATTGCTTCTTTAGATTCACGAAGATTTTTTTTGTAATAATTATTTGCAAGTATCAGCGCTTCTTCAAATTTCTTATATTCTGATTGTGTTTCTTTATTTTCTTGTTTCTCATTTGGAACTTTTAAACCTAAATGATTTGCGAGATATTGAATTGCATCTATAAACGATAAGCCGTCATATTCAATGAGAAAACTGATTGCAGATCCATGGGCTCCACATCCAAAGCAGTGATAAAACTGTTTACTAGGACTTACTGTAAAAGATGGGCTTTTTTCTTGATGAAATGGGCAGCAAGCAGCGAAATTTGAACCTGCTTTCTTTAATTTGACACGCTGATCTACAATATCAACAACATCAACTCGATTTAAAATTTCTTGAATAAAGGACTCAGGTATCATTGCATAATAATAACTGAAAAATAGTTGGGAGATTTAAGCTAATTTTTGACGAACTAACTGTGATACTTTTGCCATATCAGCACGTCCTGCAACTTGAGTTTTTAAATTTGAAATGACCTTGCCCATTTGACTCATATCTTGAGACTCAAGTTTATTAATTTCATTTTCAATAAGAGAAATCAATTCATTTTCAGAAATTTGTTCTGGCATATATTGACTTAAAATTGATACTTCGAGGTTCTCTTTATCAACAAGATCTTGTCGATTTGCTTTTGTAAAAGCCTCTATCGAATCTTTTCTCTGTTTCAGCATTTTTTCAATAACTGTTAGAACTTGAGAATCATCTAATTCTATTTGTTCATCAATTTCTTTTTGTTTAATTGCAGCTTGAAGAAGACGAATCGCACCAAGGCGATCCATATCTTTTGATTTCATGAATGATTTCATATCATTCATGATTTGTTCTTTAATTGACACGAAAACTAAATATTAATTAATATAATTTTTGTGGGAGCATCTGACCTCTTAAGCGACGGTATTGTCTCTTAACAGCAGCAGCATTTTTACGTTTACGTTCCCAAGTTGGCTTCTCATAAAACTCTTTTGCACGTAAATCATTCATCAAACCTGTTTTTTCAATGAGTCTTTTAAAACGTCTCAGAGCAACGTCAAAAGGCTCATTTTCTCTAACTTTAATTGTTGTCATGTTTTGTTGTAATCCAAATTTCAGTAAAGTCGCATATTTTAATGCTAATATTGGTTTTTTTCAACCTAAATTTAACAAAATCATGCTTATCCTAGGTATTGAAAGCTCTTGTGATGAGACTGGACTGGCTCTATTAGATAGCCAAAAAGGATTGTTGGGACACGTCCTAAATTCTCAAATAAACCTTCATAAAAAATATGGGGGGGTGGTACCTGAGCTGGCATCTCGAGATCATATCCGGTTTATTACGCCATTGTTAAATGAATTATTAGTAAAAACAAACACAAATATTAACGAAATCTCTGCCATCGCTTACACAAAAGGGCCTGGTTTATCTGGGGCTTTGTTGGTTGGTAGCAGCTTTGCTGAGTCATTGGCATTTAGTTTAAATATCCCAACCATCCCAATACATCATCTTGAGGGTCATCTTTTAGCGCCTTTTTTAGACGCAGATAAACCAAAATTTCCTTTCATGGCTCTGTTAGTGTCGGGGGGTCACTCACAGATCATACATGTAAAAAATATAGGGGATTATCAAATCATTGGAGATACCCTAGATGATGCAGCTGGAGAAGCTTTTGATAAATCTGCTCAACTGTTAGGATTAGGGTACCCAGGTGGTGCGGCCTTATCAAAAATAGCTGAACTGGGTAAAGCACGTTACGAGCTTCCAAAACCACTTATTAATTCTAATGATTTTGATTTTAGTTTTAGCGGTTTAAAAACAGCAGTACTTCATCTGGTTAGAAAAGAAGAGCCATTAGACGATCAAAAAAAATCAGATATTGCATTTGCCTTCCAGGAGTCCATCACAGAAGTTTTAGTTTCCAAAACCATTAAAGCAATGAAAGCGCATCATCTATCAGAATTGGTAATATCTGGGGGCGTGGGGGCTAATAAACAATTAAGACAAAAACTGACTTTAGCAACACAAAATAATAAATTTAAAGTCTTTTTTCCTCAATTAGAGTTCTGTACAGATAATGGTGCGATGATTGCCATGGCAGGTCTAATGAGATTTGAAATTAGCCAATCAACGAAATATGAGTTTTCTGTTAAACCCCGATGGAAATTAGATGAACTTGAGGGTGCTACTTAAATGAAGACTCTGAGCCAGACAATAAATTCTTAATATTTTGTTGGTGCCGAAATAACAACATCGCCATCAAGAAAATAGTTAAAGACTGCATATAGATATTATCAAAGAAGTAGAAATAAATTATGGGTGCGCTAAGCGCTGCAACCAGAGCTGATAATGACGAAATTCTAAATCTTAAAAAAATTACTAACCAAACCAATAAAACTGCTAATCCAAGATAAACATTAACTGCTAATAATATTCCCAGTGCAGTTGCAACCCCTTTGCCGCCTTTAAATTTATAGTAAATAGGGTATAGATGCCCTAAAAAAACTGTTACAGAGGTTGCAAGTATTCCCACCTCAGAAAGATTAAATCTTATTGCCAAATAGGTAACCGCAAAACCTTTAATAGTGTCACCCAGTAATGTGCATAAGGCTGCTAGTTTTTTTCCAGAGCGCATAACATTTGTAGCTCCAGGATTTTTAGATCCAAATGTTCTAGGGTCCGGGATATTAAATAACTTACTAAGCAAAATACCAAATGATATAGAGCCAACAAAATAAGCTAAAATGGAATAAATAATATTTTCTAACATAAGCCGAGATTATAAGCATTTTTTATGCGTAATAAAATTTTTATACACAACTTAACTATTTCTACAGTAATTGGCGTTCCTGATTGGGAGCGAGCAATCAAACAAAATCTTTACTTAGATATTGAAATTACCCTAAACGATTCAGCGATATTCGATAAAGATAATTTGGAACAAACCATTGATTACGCTGCAGTTGTTAAAATCATTCAAGACTTAAGTCTTAATCATTCTTTTAAATTGCTTGAATCACTGGGCGAATCAATAATTAATAAATTAAATAATATATTTTCTTTTAAAAGTATTTATTTAAAAATAGCCAAAAACAGAATACTGCCCGACGCCGAATTTGTTGGTGTTATTCTGGAAAGATAATCATCCTCTAGGGTGATGTTTTTCATGTAAATCTTTTAATCTCTCTTTTGCGATATGTGTATAAATCTGAGTTGTTGAAATATCACTATGGCCCAGAAGCATTTGAACAACTCTTAAATCAGCTCCATGATTAAGTAAGTGAGTTGCAAATGCATGTCTAAGAACATGAGGCGAAATTGATTTTTGTATACCCGCAGTAAATGCATATTTTTTTATAATATGCCAGAAAGTCTGACGCGTCATTGCGTCACCTCTATTAGTAACAAATAAAAATTTAGAATTTTTTTCCTTTAGAAGTTGAGCTCGTGCATGCGCTATATATTTATTAATCCAAGACATGGCTTCCTCGCCAAGTGGGACTATGCGTGTTTTACTACCTTTTCCGGTGACGCGAATTACACCATCATTAATTGACAATTCAGTGAGCAGAATACTAACCAACTCTGTAACTCTTAAACCACATGCGTACAATAATTCTAACATTGCTTTATCTCGTAATCCTTGATCTAAATCAATGTTTGGGGCATTTAATAAATTTTCAACTTCTTCTTCATTTAGACTCTTTGGCAAAGTTTTTGATTGTCTTGGCATCTCAATCATTAACGTTGGATCTTCTTTGATAATTTTTTCACGCAATAAGTATCGATAAAATCTTCTTAATGTTGCTAAAAGCCTAGAAATACTTCTTGATTTTGATGATGGAAATTTAAAAGCTAAATATGCTTGAATGTCACTTTGATTAACTTCGATTAAATCTTTTTTATACCAAATTGAAAAGTTTTTTAAATCATAACGATAACTTTCTAAAGTATTTTTGGAAAGGCCGTCCTCTAACCACAAACTATCAATAAATTTATCTACCACAGGCGAAATGTTTTCTTTATTTTCCATTGATAAAAATTATGGCATAAAAAAAGCCCCAAAAAGGGGCTTTTCAAAAACTATAAGTTTTATTCTGCTTTGTCTTTATCTTCTGTTGGTGCAGCATCTTGCACTGGTGCAGCATCTTGCACTGGTGCAGCATC
>JAYNJX010000015.1:7744-9527 GCA_038110565.1 Nitrosomonadales bacterium
TGGTGCAGCATCTTGCACTGGTGCAGCATCTTGCACTGGTGCAGCATCAACAGGTAAATCTACCTCTGGGATTTCTTCAAATTGTGAGTCTGAAACTCGAGTTTTAAGTCTTTCTCTAATTCTAGCAGCCTTACCAGAACGATCTCTTAAATAGAAAAGTTTCGCGCGTCTAACATCGCCTCTTCTTTTTACTTCAATAGATTCAATTGATGGTGAATAGAGTTGAAAAGTTCTTTCAACACCTTCACCTGATGAAATTTTTCTTACAATAAATGATGAATTTAAACCACGATTCTTTCTTGAAATAACAATACCTTCAAAGATCTGAACTCTTTTACGTTCACCCTCAACCACATTTACTCCGATAGTCACTGTGTCACCAGGGGCGAATTTAGGTATTTTTTTACCTAATCGAGCTATCTCTTCTTTTTCTAATGTTTCAATAATGTTTGACATACAATTTCCTTTTATTTTTTTGATCCCTGTTCCTGCTCTCTGATTGCTTCATCAAGCAGCCTAGTCTCTTCTATTGTTAATTGCCGGTTTTTTAACAAATCCGGTCTTTTTTTAAAAGTTTCATATAACGCATTTTTCAATCGCCATATGTCAATTTTATTATGGTCACCTGATAATAAAACTTCAGGGACCGCAATATTCTCATAAACTTCTGGTCTTGTAAAGCTTTGATGGTCTAATAACCCATTAAAAAAAGAATCGTTTTCTACAGATTCATTTTTATTCAAAACCCCTGGGATCAATCTTGATACCGCATCAATAACAACCATCGTTGGAATTTCACCACCACTTAAAACATAATCTCCAATTGATAACTCCAAATCTACCCAATTATCAATAACTCTTTGGTCTATCCCTTCATATCGACCTGCTATAAATATTAACCCATCATTTTCAGATAATGATTTTGCTAATTTGTGATTAAATTTTTCTCCCTTTGGTGATAAAAAAATCACCTTGGATTTTTTTACTCCTTCAGCTTTTTGGCGACTTTTCGCCTCGTTTATTGATGATACTAAAGGTTCTGGCATCATAACCATTCCAGGTCCACCACCATATGGTCGATCATCAATTGAGTGATGCAAATCTTTTGAGAACTTTCTTGGATTAATTAAATTAAGATTAATTATATTTTGATTAAATGCACGGCTAACTACCCCATCCGCCAAGAACCCATCAAACATCTCAGGCATAATCGTAATAATGTCAAAAAAATATTTCAAAAGTCTTTATCCCAATCAACTTTAATATAGTTCTCTTGTAAATTGACTTCTAAAATAACTTGGGGAATATAAGGTATCAGTCTTTCACGTTCACCTTTTACTATCAATACGTCATTAGCTCCTGTTTCTATTAACCTAGTGACTATTCCAAGTTTGACATTTTGCTGATCTATTACATTTAAACCAATCAAATCTTCCCAGTAAAATTCATCCTTATTTAAAGTAGGGAGCTGGTCCCTAGAAATTGCCAAGAATGATCCTTTACGTTTTATTGCTTCATTTCTATCTAAATAGCCCAAATCAATTAACACATTTTCACCCTGAACTTTCATGTCCTTAATAGTAATGGTTTCCCAATCTTTTTGATTAGCCGAAATAAATTGATTAATGTACTGAGTGAAGTTTTTAGGTGTTTCGGTGAAGGATCTAACCTTCACCCAACCTTTAATACCATAGGCGTCAATTACTTTTCCTATGATAACGATATTTTTCAAAAAAGCTTTTTTATTCTGACTTAGGCTCTTCTGCTGGAGCTGCTTCTGCTG
>JAYNJX010000015.1:9627-34007 GCA_038110565.1 Nitrosomonadales bacterium
GCTTCTGCTGCTGGAGCTGCTGACGCTGCTTTTTCAGCTTCTTTTTTAGCTTTTCTTAAGTCAGCACGCTTTGTATCTGCTTTTTTCATTGCCTCAAGACCAGCTGGGCCTTTAGCTTGTAACTTGATAATGCGAGACATTGTTTCAGAAACTTGTGCACCATTATTTTTCCAATAATCGACTCTCTCATTGTCTAAACGCAACGTTTCTGAGCCTGCAGTAGCCATTGGGTTGTAAAAACCGATTCTCTCAATAAATCGACCATCTCTTCTTTTACGTGAGTCTTGCACAACAACATTAAAGTAAGGTCTATTTTTTGAACCGCTTCTTGATAATCTAATAATAACCATAAATAATCTCTAAAATTTATTGCTTAAAGGGGGTGAATTTTACGCTATTTTTGAAGTTTTTGGCAAGTTTTTTAACTATTAACTTTAATAATATTTTGTGGGGTCATTAACACCGGCATCAATAAAACCTTTTTTTCTTAAGTAACACGAATCACACTGACCACAAGCAAAACCTTCATGATTTGCTTGATAACAGGAAACGCTTGTTGAGTAATCAACGCCTAAAGTTATCCCTAATTGGATAATTTGAGATTTTGTTAAATTAATTAATGGTGTGTGAATCTTTAAATTTTGATTTTCTACTCCTGTTTTTGTCCCTAAATTAGCAACTTTTTCAAATGCTGCTATAAATTCTGGGCGACAGTCAGGATAACCTGAATAATCAACCGCATTGACTCCTAAAAAAATATCAGATGCATCAATCGTTTCAGCCCAAGCCAAAGCTAGTGTGAGCATTATCGTATTTCTTGCGGGCACATAAGTAACTGGAATGCCATTTGATCTTTTTGTTGGAATAGATATATCTTTGTTTGTGAGTGCAGAAGTTGTTAGCCAAGACATATCAAGCGACACTTCTTTAAATTCTTTTGTCAGATATTTTTCTGCAATTTGTTTAGCAGCAATTGTCTCCGATGCATGTCTTTGACCGTACTTCACATGCAACGCATAACATTCAAACCCCTCTTTTTTGGCATAGGCAAGCGCTGTTAACGAATCTAAACCTCCAGACAAAAGTATGATTGCCTTATTAGACACCTGGTTTAGATCCCCAAATAAGTTTATGCAATTGCAATTGCATTCGATATGGTTGCTCAGAATTTAATACAAATTCTGCTAACTTTTGATAATCCAGCTGACCAAATACTGGGGAGAATATAACTTGAGCAGGATTGATTTTATATTCTTTAATAATGTTAATTGCCCAATCAAACTCTTCCTTATCTTGAATGACAATTTTAATTTCATCAAATGCTCGAATTTTTTTTAAATTATCCCAGAAGTAGTTATTAACTTCTCCAGATTTTGGAGTTTTGATATCAAGGATTATTTTTACTTTCTGATGAACACCTTGGATATCAATGGCGCCACCTGTTTCAAGAGAGACCTCATAATTTAATTCAATTAGCTGATCTAAAAGTTGTAAAACATTTTTTTGTGCTAGAGGTTCACCGCCAGTCACAGTAATATATTTAGATGGAAATTTTTTTATTGATTCTATGATTTCATCAAGACTAAAATTTTTTCCCTCATTAAAAGCATATCCTGTATCGCAGTATACACATCGCATTGGACAGCCTGTCAGACGAATGAAGATTGTTGGCAATCCTATTCTTGATGATTCGCCTTGAATAGAATAAAAAATTTCATTAATTTTTAAGGAAGTCAAAATATTACAACTTGATAGATTCAAGCGCTTTTAAGCGTTTTTTAGCAGCCTCGATATTTTCAGCATTAGGATATTCTTTGATTAATTTTTTTAATGTATTTTTGGCATTTGTAATTCGAGTTAATTGAATCTCTGTATTAGCCTTGTCATATAAAATTTCCGGTATTAATGGATCATTTGGAAAATTAGTAATTAATTTTTCATAGGTACTCAATGACGCTTTGTAATTTTTTAGCGCAAATTGAATATAGCCAATATTTTTTTTTGCCTGCACAAGTTTAGTTGATTTTGGATATGCAGCTACAAATCGATTAAACACTTCAAAGGCTTCCTTATATTTTGTTGCGCGCATTAGGGTATCAGCATCATTAAACAAATTTTTCTCTTGGGCATCGTCAACTAATGGCGGGATTTTTTCTTTAACTTCTGGTAATGCTTCAGAAGATTCTTGCAGTTGAGTAATTTCATCCGCTGGGTTGTTCTCATTATCTGGAAGGCCTAATTCACGATTAATATCAGACTGAACACTTTTAATTTGAGCATCAGATTCAGTTTTTGTAACTGGTTTAACTTCTGCATGAGATTGGCTTTCTATCTTACCAATTCTTTCTTCAAGTTGATTTAATCTTGATTCATAATTCTGATAAACAACTTTTTGACGCTCCTCATAATTCTTAAAATTATGTTGTAGCACCTCAATATCACCCCTTAACTGTGATAGTTCATCAAATATTTGTTTGAAATTTTGATTAAACTCGTCAAGGCTTCCAGCTTTTAGAATTTTGTCTAAATCAGAAACCTTAGAACTGAGTTCTTGATTGATTTTATTGAGCTGGACTTGTAATTCATTTATCTTTTTTCTAGCTTCTTCATCCTCAAGAAATGCCCATGCATTAAACGTGACAAAAAAAAGCCCAACCCAAAAAAACCTCTTCATTGCTTATAAATAACTACTCTACGTCGTAACTAATATCTACTCGACGGTCTTTATCACATTGTGATCCTTGGCAATTTTGATTTGCTTCTTCTTCACCAAAACTTACAGTCTCAATTTGTGAATCCGATGCGCCTTTTAAATTCATAACATCTTTCACTGAAACGGAACGTTTTTGCCCAAGCGCTAAGTTATACTCATGAGAACCATGATAATCAGCATGACCTTTTAGAGTCGCTTTAGCATTTGGATGGTCCGCAATATATTTTGCATGCGCATTAACAATATCCTGATACTCAGCCTTCACTTCATATTTATTAAAATCAAAATAAATACTTCTTTGAGTTAATAGACTGTCAGATCTCAACAAATCTAAATCTAGACCTTCATTACCACTCCCAGCAGCTGCAGATGGAGCAGGAGCATCATTTATTGGCGTTGAGCTACATCCTGCAAATAATAAAGCAACAAGCGCTGTTAAAAGTATTTTCTTCTTCATTGTTTTCCTTTCAATTAAAAATCAAATGGTGACCAAGTTGGCTCTTGAATTAAATTTGCACCAACCTCAATCGGCACAAATTTAAAACCATTTAACGACACAGTACCTATCTTAGAGGTATTACCACTATTTTTCAATGTAAATAATACCATATGTCCATTAGGTGCAAAAACAGGAGACTCGTCATTAGGTCCTTTTGTCAACTTCAATACCTGATTAGATTTTAAATTCTGTGCTGCAACTTTTAACTTTCCCCCCTCCTGAGTGATAAACGTCATAAATTTTCCATCTGGTGTTAACCTTGGGCTAACATTATATTTACCCTCAAAGGTAATACGCTTAATCTCTTTATCATCTAAATTAATATTGTAAATTTGTGGGCCACCTCCTCGATCCGAGGTAAAGTAAATAGATTGGCCATCCGGAGCCCAAGCAGGCTCAGTATCAATATACCTTGAGCGCATCAAACGCTTAATATCACTGCCATCGGCGTTCATGACATAAATTTGGGAAAATTCGTTATAAGTTAAAACGAGTGCAAGCTGTTTACTATCAGGAGACCATGCAGGAGCACTATTGTTTCCTTTAAAATTTGCAACTAACTTTCTTTCTCCAGTGGAGAGATCTTGCACAAAAATGACAGGTTTCTTTTTTTCAAAAGAAACATACGCAATCTTTTTTCCATCGGGTGACCATCTTGTTGAGATAATCGGTTGCGTTGAAGTAACGACCGCTTTTGCATTAAAACCATCCAGATCTGAAATATTTAAAGTATATTTTTTATCATCAAATTTTTTCACATATCCAATTTTGGTATGAAACACACCCGGGGTTCCGGTTACTTTTTCATAAACTAAATTTGAGATACGGTGACCGATTAATCTTCCCTGACTTGGATTTCCCACATATTCCATAGTCGTAATAAGTTTTTGTTTAAAGATATCCACCAAATCCCAAGTGACTTTCACCTGAGTATCATTCTTTTCAACTTTACCTACAATTGCTAATTCTGCTTTTAGTGCTGTCCAGTAACTATAATCAATATCTTTAATATCTTTTGGGATATTATTAATTCCATCAGTTTTTATAGCTCTAAAAAACCCCGAGCGTTCAAGATCTGCCTTCACAATTTCATTAAATTTTATATCTTTCTCACTGCCATCGCCTTCAAACGGCAATACCGCAATTGCAATCTCGCCTGCTTTACCTCCCAAGATATCAATGACTTCAATTGCTTTTGCGAGTGAATGAAGAGAGATGAGTATAATAAAAATTAAAGTTTTAATTAGCTGTGTCATTCTGGTTGTCCATTTGGATAAAATTTCAATCTGAGTTGTTTTAGTTTAGCAAATAATTTTGGGTCTGTTGGGACCGGCAAAGGCTCTGATATAAAAATTGCTCTCTCAACCGCCTCATCGCAGCTCGGGTTCTTACTTGATTTTTTTAGAACCGGGTCTGATAGGAGTTCGCCGGATGGTAATAATTTAATTTCAAAATCCAAACTAATATAATCAGTTCCGCATAAATTATTATTCACATTTTGCTGAATCTTTTGTTGAATGAGCGCTTTATATTTATCAAGTTCTCCAGAATTCACTCCTGCCTCGACGTCTTTATCAGCCTGGATTGCAATTCTATCTGACTTTTGATTAACCTCCTCTGAGCGCAACATTTCTTGAAGCTTCTCTAATTTTTCCTTTTCAATACGTTTTGATTTTTCTTCATTCAACAACCTCTCTTGTAATTGCTTTATTTGTTCTTGCTTTAATAATTCTTCTTGTAACTTTTTTATTTTTTCTTTTTTCTTTTTTAAAATAATTTCAGCATCAACATCTGCTTGTTTGGGGATTTCTTTTACAATTTCTTTTTTTGTTACCTGCTTCTCAACATCTAATTCTTTAATCGGAGTCATTTGATTTTCAGCTGTTTTAGTCGGGATTGCTTCCCACAACTCTACTTCAGCAAAATAAGGATTCTTAGGCTTCCATTGGATGGTAAAAGCCATAAATAAGATTAGAGAAAGATGAATAATGAGCGTAAATAGATTTGACTGGGTATCAATTGATGATTCTAAATCAGCGATTCTAAACATTATTTTTCAGGTTGCAGCAATAAACCAACCTTATGAATCTTATTTTGTTTTAATAGATCCATAACGCCGATTACTTTTTCGTATGTTGTCTTTTTATCTGCTGCAATGACAACCGATTGTTCTGGATTTTTTTCTACTGTTTTAGCCAAATGTGCAAGCATTTCATCTGGTTTATATTGTTTACCTTCTATCTCAACATCACCATTTTTTTTTACTGAAACAACTATTGGGGTATTTTGTTGTTTTAATTCTTGGCCTACTTTAGGTAAATCGACAACACCCGGATTAATCATGGGCGCGGTCACCATAAAAATAATTAAAAGAACCAACATCACATCAATATATGGAACTACATTGATATTGTTCATTAATCTTCTTTTTTTCATTTTGTGCTGCTAGCCTCTGCGCTCAACAATATTGACAAACTCTTCCATGAAACTTTCATAACGTATTGAAATTCGATCAACCTTTGCCGCAAATCGATTGTAAGCAATAACCGCTGGAATCGCTGCAAAAAGACCCATTGCCGTTGCAATTAATGCCTCTGCAATACCAGGAGCAACCTGCGCGAGTGAAGATTGTGCAACAGTGCTTAAGCCAATAAATGAATTCATAATTCCCCAGACAGTTCCAAACAAACCAATATAAGGACTTACTGAACCCACAGAAGCCAGAAAAGGTAAATGTCTCTCAAGAAAGTCTACCTCACGATTGTAAGCCGCCTGCATAGCACGCCTGACACTATCAGAACTTTTTTTATCCAGACCTTGTTCTTTTTGAGATGCATACTCTTTATAACCAGCTTGGAATATGACACTTAAACCAATTAAATTTTGATTTCCCTTCGTTGCAGAATCGTAAAGTTGACTTAATTTGGCTCCAGCCCAAAAATATTTTTCAAACTCATTTGTATTAAATTCAACTTCTTTTAAAACTTTAATTTTTAAGTAAATATACTTCCAAGAAAACAAGGAAGCAGCGATTAAGATAAGCATCACGATCTGAACAGGAATACTCGCTCCCCATATTAAAGAAAAAAAAGATAAGTCTCCGCCGATGTTCATATAATTACTCCATTAATTGCTTAATATTATTTGGGATTCGTTTTGCCTTAAATTTTTGGGCATCGATACAGGCAACATCCACATTTGCGCTGGTTAATATTCTACCCTCATTCATTATTGTTTGAATTAATTTTACTCTGGACGCCCCTACTGCCTCTACTTGAGTGGTAATTAACAAATTATCATTAAAGACTGCGGGCTTAATATATTGTATTAAAATTTGGTGAACAACGAAAATTATGTTCTCTTCGATTTTTAGAAGGCGCTGATCTATACCTAAGCTTCTTAACCATTCAGTTCTTGCTCGCTCCATAAAATTCAAATAATTTGCATGATAAACAACTCCGCCACTATCCGTGTCTTCAAAATAAACACGAACAGGCCATTCAAAAATTTTAGCTACCATAAATTCTCGGAGTTACCTTTTGCCTTAGGCACGTCAAAATGTTTATAGCTCAAATCTGTTGCCACCCGACCTCTAGGTGTGCGCATCAGATAACCCTGCTGAATTAAGAAAGGCTCTATAACATCTTCTATAGTGTCTCGTTCCTCGCCAATCGCTGCCGCTAAATTATCAAGTCCAACTGGCCCTCCTGAAAATTTCTCAATGATGGCTAACAATAATGATCGGTCCATATTATCAAGACCAATCTTATCTACATCCAACATCTTTAAGGCTAGGTCTGATATTTCTTTATTGACTACACCCTTAGCTTTAACCTCCGCGTAGTCTCTAACACGTCTTAGTAATCGATTCGCAATTCTTGGAGTCCCTCTCGATCGAATCGCAATTTCTTTCGCACCCGAAGCCTCAATTTTAATATCGAGTAGACGAGCCGAGCGCTCCACAATTCTTACCAATTCTTCATTGGTATAGAATTCCAAGCGAGACACAATGCCAAATCTATCACGCAGTGGATTGGTAAGCATGCCTGCCCGTGTGGTCGCGCCCACTAATGTAAAAGGGGGAAGGTCTAATTTAACCGATCTTGCCGAAGGCCCTTCACCGATCATAATATCTAAATGAAAATCCTCCATGGCGGGGTATAAAATTTCTTCAATAACGGGGGACAATCGATGAATCTCATCAATAAACAGCACATCATTTTCTTCAAGGTTAGTTAACAGCGCCGCAAGGTCGCCAGCTTTTTCTAACACCGGGCCTGAAGTTTGCTTTAAACCCACTTGCATTTCTTTTGCAATAATATGCGATAAGGTTGTTTTGCCTAAACCGGGCGGTCCAAATAACAACACATGATCTAAAGATTCTTTTCTTTTTTTTGCCGCACTGATGAAAATTTCTAATTGTTCCCTAATTTTTTCTTGACCTACATATTCATCAAGGGCTTTAGGTCGAAGCGCTCTTTCTAATGCTTCTTCAGATTCTTTTGGGGTGTTTGCAATAAAACGATCTTCTTCAATCATAAATTATTTTGATAGCCACTTGAGTGACAATTTAATTCCTTCGTTTATTTCAACATCTTGCGGTAAGTCTTTTATGGCTGACTGAATATCTTTCCTTGCATAGCCTAATGACTCAAGAGCTTCCATAATATCATTAATATTTGTATTGATATTTTCTTTGAGTAATTGATTGCTATCAAATTTATCTTTAAGTTCTAAAACTAATCGTTCAGCAGTTTTTTTACCAATACCCGGAATCTTCACTAAACTATTTATATCTTGACTTGCAATCGCCCGATTGAATTGATCAATTGATATGCCACTTAAAATAGAAAGTGCAACTTTTGCACCAATGCCGTTAACTTTAATTAAATTTTTAAATGCTTTTCTTTCTATCTCTTTTAAAAAACCAAATAAAAGTTGAGCATCTTCTCGAACTACGAAATGCGTTAGTAAAATAACTTCATGACCCTCATCGGGTAGATCATAAAAAGTGGTCATTGGAACTTCAATTTCATATCCCACCCCATTGCACTCAACCAAGACTTGTGGCGGAGTTTTTTTTATTAATATCCCTCTTATACGGCCAATCATATAACTCTTCCATCTTTAAAAGAATTGCCTTTTTTTAGTATATTTGTTGGTGCAATACGAAAATGACATAACGCACTTGCAAGAGCATCAGACGAATCAGGTCCTAACATTTCTGGCAAATCTAATAATCTTTGCACCATTGCTTGCACTTGTAACTTTTTAGCATGTCCATGACCGACTACAGATTTCTTAATTTGTAATGCAGTATATTCAAATATATCCATATTATTCTGAATTGCAGCTGCAATTGCCATTCCCCTTGCATGACCCAATGATAATGAACTCTGTGGATTCATGTTTACAAATGTTTTTTCTATACTCATGACATTAGGTTTGTAAGTTTCAATAATTTCCATCACCCCATCAAAAATAGTTTTTAAGCGATCAGGTAAATGTTTATTTGTTGCAGCCGTTTTGATTAATCCACTTTTAATATAGGTAATACTATTTTTATCACAATCCACAATGCCAAACCCTGTTTGCCTTAATCCTGGATCAATACCCACTATTCGATACATAGCAAGAAATTATTCTTCTATGATTGCGTTTGTGTAAACCTCTTGAACATCGTCAAGATCATCAAGCGCATCTAAAATTTTTTGCATCTTTTGAGCATCATCTCCCGTTAATACAACTTCGTTATCTGCCTTCATCGTCAATTCTGCGAGCTCATATTTAATCCCTTTTTGATCCAACTCTTCTTTGATATTCAAAAATTCATTGGGTGGAGTAACCACTTCTATTGAGTGATCGTCATTTACAAGCACATCATCCGCACCAAGCTCAATGGCTTGTTCCATAATCTTTTCTTCATCCACCCCAGGCGCAAAATAAATACTCCCGCAATGTTTAAACATAAATGCAACACAACCATCAGTTCCTAAATTTCCACCATTTTTTGTAAAAGCATGCCTTACATCTGCAACGGCTCTATTTTTATTGTCCGTTAAACAATCCACAATAATAGCTGCTCCATTTATCCCATAACCTTCATATCTTATTTCTTCGTAATTCACACCCTCAAGTTCACCCGTTCCTCTTTTAATCGCTCTCGTAATGTTATCGGCAGGCATATTTTCATCTTTACCAGCTGCCACAGCTGCACGCAATCTGGGATTAAAGTTGATGTCGCCGCCACCCATTCGAGCAGCAACCGTAATCTCTTTAATTAATTTTGTAAAAATCTTTCCGCGTTTTGCATCCTGTCTTCCTTTGCGGTGCTGAATATTTGCCCACTTTGAATGTCCTGCCATAGTCGTCCTAAAATTGATTTTCTAAATAAAATTATTCTATCATTTTGCACGGGTTCTGATTCCCGCAATAATTAAAAATATAATGCTGGCTACAATCAAAAACATACCAACCTGTTCATTGACATGGGGTACCTCATTTAGCTGAATGAAAGATGCAATTGAGCCGATAACAGGAGCCATTAAAGACAACAAGGAGACGGTGCCTGCCGGTAAATGTTTCACACCATAAAGCCAGAGGATCCATGCAAGTGCATTACAAAAAACAGCGTTGTATATTGAAGCACCAATTAAGTAATTAGAAACAGAATAAATCGTTATGCCTTTAAAAAAAATCACCGCTAAAATAGGCAGAGATCCCAACAGCATTTGCCAGGCAGTTAATAAAAGCAAATCAACCTCAGGATATTTTTGATGATATTTTTTGACTGCAATAACTCCACAGGCCCAAAAAAAACCTGCTGAAGTTGCAATCAACATGCTGATAAAATCCGCTTGGCGATGTAATGGATTTAAAATAAACATAAGTCCTACAAAGCTCACAATGAGGGCAATCCATTGAAATTTAAAAATTTTTTCTTTTAGAATTAAATGTGCCATCAATAAGGCCCAAATTGGCATGGTAAAAGTCAACACAGAAGTTTTTGAGGCTAGTCCTGTAACTAGAGCTACTAAAACCAAAACAGTAAAGCCAATCATTTGGAAAACTCCGATTAAAAATACATCCCAATAATGTTTTATGGATATTCTTTTTTTAAGTAAAAAGATAACAACAAAAAGACAAATGGCACCAAAAAAATTACGAATAAAACCAAACTCCCATGGTCCGATATATTGAACCGCCTGCTTCATTACAACCCAGTTATAACCCCAAAAAAGAGTGAGTAGAAAAACGCTTAGATAAGGTAATAATTTTTTTAGGATACTATTTTGCAAAAACATAAAATTTGTTATTCTCTAATTTTAAAAAACTAAATCATCATAAATCATGAAAACCGTTTCACAAATATTAAATGAAAAAACTAAAAATGAAATCATCACTATAGAGCCTAATCGGCCGGTTATTGACGCATTAATCATTATGGCTGAATATCAAATTGGAGCTTTACTGGTCATGAAAAATGATAAATTAGTTGGCATTATCTCGGAACGTGACTATGCCCGAGATATCATTCTTCAAGGTAAATCATCTAAAGTATCATTAATTGAAGAGATTATGACTAAAGATGTCATTACCTTAGATGCATCCGACTCTTACAGCAGGGGTCTTGAAATTATGACTGAAAAAAGAATCCGTCATTTACCGGTGCTAGAAAACAAAAAAGTAATTGGTATGGTTTCTTTAGGGGACCTTGCAAAAGAAACAATTACGCATCAAAAGTTTTTAATTGAACAGCTAGAGTCTTATATTAAAAATTAATCACCAATTATTTTGACGAGGACTCTTTTTTTTCTTCTGCCATCAAACTCACCATAGAAAATTTGTTCCCAAGGTCCAAAATCTAATTGACCATTAGTCACTGCAACCACCACTTCTCTACCCATAACCTGTCTTTTGATATGAGCATCTGCATTGTCTTCACCCGTATCATTATGACGATAACCACTAACAGGCTCGTGTGGCGCTAATTTTTCTAACCAAAGCTTATAATCATGGTGCAATCCTGATTCATCATCATTGATAAAAACACTCGCAGTAATATGCATCGCATTCACTAAGACAAGACCTTCGCTAATACCACTTTCATGAAGACAATCCCTAATATCAGGAGTGATATTGGTAAAATGCATTCTCTCCGGCGCATTAAACCATAGTTCTTTTCGATAGCTTTTCATTGATCAAATCCTTTTTGTGCAAGACCATTGTAATGGTACCAAATATCTGCCATTTGTGTTTTGCTATAATCTTTGAAGCATGGGGTTCCTAATGTGTAATGAATGAGTTTAGCTTTTGGGTTCTCCTCATACTCTATTGCAAGCCAATTCCACTCTTTAGGTAGCTCACCAATATCTTCATCTGCTAACCAACTAAAGCGATGCAAATATTTACCTGTCTGCTTTGAAACAAACTCAGGGGTCAACATTTTATGCTTCGGATGACTACAGTTCCATAAGATTAAACTAGACCAATTCTTTCTTGGGTAATTTTCATTAACATTTCCCAAATATTTTTGGCTCGCCTTTGTTTGATAATCATGCTTAACCACCAGGATCGCTTTGGTTGGATCTGCCAATTCTACAAGTTCTTTTAGATCAGCCTGACAAATCATATCGCCATCAGCAAAAATTGCCCAGCCTGCAAATTGATTAAGATAAGGGGTTAAAAAACGCGAATAAATAAAATCATTACTTCGATCGGTATGCGTCTCTTTAAATTCACCTAGATGATTTAATGCCAAGGGTGTTACTTTGATTGGAACTGAGGCATTCTGTATAACACTTTGAATAAATACATGATATGCAATGGATTCTCTTGGATCAAAACCCACGTATAAATTAATCATTACTTTTCCTTGTAAAAATTAACTCAATGCCATTTCCAGCAGGATCCTTAAAAAATATTTGCTGCGTTCCGATTTCGGGAACTTCCCTTTGGGTAAACTGAATTTGATTTTTTTCTAAATGCGCTATGAAGTAACTTTGATTTTGTGCAGAAAATGCCATATGGTCAAAGGTAGAATTAACATTTATTTTATTTTCTATACCATTCTTAGACCAACTTAAATGCAGCACATCTTTATTACCTGCATAAAGCCAATACCCCATATTTTGAAATGGAGGGCGATCTCCCAGAGTCAAACCAACAATATCAATATAAAAATCTTTTAACTTTTCGATCATCTCAGGCTCAGCTCGCAAATTATAGTGATTGATACCAGAGATCATGATCTTTAGTCCTTATTGACGTTTTGTGCTCGTACCCGAATATGAAGCTCCCTGAGCTGACTTTCATCAACTTGATTTGGCGCTGCAGTAAGTAAACATTGTGCACGTTGTGTTTTTGGAAAAGCAATAACATCTCTGATCGATTCAGCCCCGACAAGCAAAGTGGTTAATCGATCAAGACCAAAAGCTAAGCCACCGTGGGGAGGGGCACCATACTGCAATGCATCAAGCAGAAAACCGAATTTTTCTTTTGCTTCGTCATCCGAAATATTTAAGGCGTTAAATACCTTACTTTGAACTTTTTGATCATGAATACGAATAGACCCCCCACCAACTTCCCAACCATTAATAACTAGATCATATGCTTTTGATAAGCAATTGCCTTGTTCTGATTCAAGAAACTTTTCATGCCCATCTTTTGGAGAAGTAAATGGATGATGTAAAGCATTCCATCTTTTCCCCTCTTCATCATACTCAAACATTGGAAAATCAATAATCCATAAAACTGCCCAGTCTTCACCAGTGAGAATTTTTCGTTCATGGCCAATTTTTTCTCTCAACGCACCAAGGGCTTCATTCACTATTTTGTCTGTGTCGGCACCAAAGAAAATAATATCGCCATTCTGCGCCCCGGTTTTTTCTAAAATTGCTTGTAACGCTTTCTCATGAATATTTTTTACAATTGGGCTTTGTAACCCTTCTTCATTTAATTTACTTTTATCATTCACCTTAATGTAGGCAAGGCCTTTTGCACCATAGATTTTTACAAACTCTGTATATTGATCAATCTCTGATCTGGATATCTCTGAGCCTTGTGGAATACATAACGCAGCCACTCTTCCATTTTCTTGATTTGCTGGTACTGAAAAAACTTTGAAATCAACATCTTTCATGTGCTCTGTTAATTCAGTAAATTTCAAATTTACCCTTAAGTCTGGCTTATCTGATCCATATAAACGCATTGCCTCTTGATAAGTCATCTCTTGAAATTTTTTTGGCAACTCAATATTTTTTACATTTTTAAATATTTCACGCACTAAATTCTCGGAAATATTTTTAATATCGTCTTCCTCTACAAAGGATGCTTCCAAATCAATTTGTGTAAATTCTGGCTGTCTATCTGCTCTTAAATCTTCATCTCTAAAACATTTTGCAATCTGAAAATATCGATCAAAACCTGAAACCATTAATAACTGTTTGAATAGCTGGGGTGATTGAGGCAAAGCAAAAAATTGACCATGATGCACTCTTGAGGGAACAAGATAATCTCTTGCACCTTCGGGTGTGCTTCGAGTTAAGATTGGCGTCTCAATTTCAATAAAACTTTGTTCGTCTAAAGATTTACGCACACTCTTCGTAATCTCGTATCGCACTCTTAAATTGTTTTGCATTTGATCACGTCTTAAGTCAAGAAAACGATTTTCGAGTCTTATGGATTCAGTAATATTTTCATCATCTAAAACAAAAGCAGGCGTTAAAGACGGATTCAAAATTTCAATTTCAGAAACTAACATTTCGACTTCACCCGTAGAGATGTTTTTATTCACAGTTCCCTCAGGTCTCTGGCGAACTTTGCACTTAACCTTAAGAACAAATTCGTTTCTAACTGTTTCAGCAATCTTAAAAGCATCCGGAGTATCTGGATCAATCACAATTTGTGCTATGCCTTTTCGATCTCGTAAATCTATAAAAATGACACCGCCATGATCTCTTCTTCGATGCGCCCAACCACATAATGTTATTTCTTTTCCAATAAAGGTGGAATTTACTTCACCACAATAAATTGTTCTCATATCATCCTATTTCTTGTTATTTTTTTTTAAATTGTCTTGAGGAGCGACTACGCCCATTGAAATGACATACTTTAGAGCTTGATCGACAGAGACATCAACCTCTTTGATTTTACTTTCAGGAACCATTAATGTATAGCCTGAGGTTGGGTTTGGGGTCGTTGGCACATAAACATTAACAAACTTACCTTTCAACTTCTTAGAAATTTTTTCATCTGGTTTGCCTGTAATAAAAGCAAACGTATAAGTTTGAGAGTCAGGAAATTCAATTAATACCGCTTTGCTAAAAGCATTCGAACTATTAGAAAACAATGTATCTGAAACTTGTTTGATACTGCCATAAATAGATTTAACAAAAGGGAGTTGATCTAAAATATATTCATACAAATCAATAAATTTTTTTCCAAAGAAATTATTAGCAATAAGTCCAAAACTAAAGATAACTATAAAAGTTAACAAAACGCCAATGCCAGGGATATGCATACCTAAAATCTGATCTGGCTGATATTGATAAGGAAGCAGTAGAACTAGACTATCCAAAAGCCCAATTAATGATGATAGCACCCAGACTGTTAGTACCAGTGGTACCAGAACAATCAACCCTGTTAATAAATTTTTTTTAAGCATTTGTTTTGTTCTCTGATTTAGAAGTTTCTTTTTTGTCAGCGATTTTAGCTTTATCTTTGTTACTATCTTTAAAATCAGTTACATACCATCCTGTACCATTTAATTTAAATGCAGGCGCTGAGACTGATTTTTGAAAATTTTTTTTGCCACAATTAGGACATGATTTCGGACCTGACTCACTTAGCTTCAATAGCAAATCATCTTTAAACTGGCAATCCTGACAAATATATTCGTAAATCGGCATAAGTTATTTTTAAAATGGAATATCGTCCTCAAATTCATCAAATGAGGAGGCTCCAGAATTTGCTGAGGTATCAGCAGGAGACTGATTTTCACTCGATGCAGCTCTGTCAGGCACTTGATTAAAATCATCTCTTGGCGAGGTTGAACTTTGGCTTGTTGTACTATCGTCTCTCCCACCTAACATTTGCATTGAGTCTGCAATAATTTCTGTTGTGTAGCGATCTTGGCCTTCTTTAGTCTGCCATTTTCTAGTTTGCAGTCTACCTTCAATGTAAACAGGACGTCCTTTTTTTAAATATTCACCAGCAATTTCAGCCAATCTTCTATACATCACAATATTATGCCATTCTGTTCTCTCTTGCTTTTCTCCAGCCTTGTCCTTCCAAGAATCCGTTGTCGCAATACTGAAATTACACACTGCATCACCGTTTGGCATAAAACGTACTTCGGGATCACGGCCCAAATTTCCCATTAAAATCACCTTATTTACTGATGGCATAATCTTCTCCTATTGCTTTTACTACTTTTTTTTCGTTAAATTTTTTATTATTCTTTGCCTTTATGATTATATATCTTTCACTTGGGAAAATTAAGGCTTCTTCTACAAAGTCTAGGGAATTTATTTTAGAAATGACTGCTGCAATTTTTATCTTGGACTGCTTAAAAAAACTATTTTTAAGATGCAAAATTAAATCTTTTTTATTTTCTGGAAAAATAAAATTTAACATCAACAGAAACCAAACGATCAATAAACAGGCACTCAAAATATAAATGGAATTGTTACTGAAATAAGTCAAAATAAGTCCACCAAAAAAACCACCAGCAAAAATACCCAGAGATTGAGAGGAGTTATAAATGCCTAATACAAATCCCTTTGCATTTTTTGGAGATATTCGACTAATTAAACTGGGTAATGTTGCCTCAAGGAAGTTAAAACCGACAAAATATATCAAGAGAATCAGCATAATGTTTTGTTTTGAGTCTGAATAATATATAAACAAAATTTGGACTATGATTAATGCTAGAACATTGCCTAAAAAAAGCTTCTTAATGAGGCTCTTTCTTTGCGCAAAAATGATCATCGGCACCATAAAAACAATGGATAGAACAAATACCGGCAGGTAGACTTGCCAATGATATTCAATTGGATAACCTAATTGGTTCAAGATCACCGGAATAGTCATAAACATCACAATTTGTGAGGCGTGAAGTGAAAAAATTCCATAATCGAGTTTTAAAAATGTTTTATTACTTAAAACCTCAAAAAAGTTACTCAATAAAAATTTTTCACTCTTGGCTTTAATCGGCGTGGGGATATGAAACACAACCATTAAAATCGCTAAAATAGTTAACATCCCAATAACCCAAAAAATTCCCTGAAAACCAATATACTTATTTAAAAGTGGTGCCAAGATGATTGACACTCCAAAAGTAATGCCAATCGATGCTCCAATAATACCCATAGCTTTCGTTCTAATTTCGTCTCTTGTAAGATCTGAAAGTAAGGCTAGTAAAACTGCAGATATTGCCCCTGCCCCCTGCAATGCACGGCCTAAAATCACTAGATAAATAGAGGTAAAAGAAGCAACTAATATTGAGCCACATAAAAAAATGACTAGTCCAATTATGATCATTTTCTTGCGGCCAAAATAATCTGATAATAAACCGAATGGGATTTGCAATAAGGCTTGAGTTAAGCCATAAATTCCAAAACCTAGGCCAACCAAAAATTTAGAATCGTTTGCAGAAATCTCTAATAAATAAACCGATAAAATAGGTAGCACAATAAAAAGACCCAGCATTCTTAATATATAAATAAATGCAATTCCTAGTACGGACTTTATTTCAAAAGCGTTCATATTTAATTTAAAGATGAGAAATATATTTTCTTAAATAAAAATATCTCGTATATTAACAGGTTATGCAAAAAAAGAATGACAATCTCATTATCAAAGGGGCCAGAACACACAACCTCAAAAATATTAATTTAGAAATTCCCAAAAATAAATTAGTGGTCATTACCGGCCTCTCAGGGTCTGGAAAATCATCACTAGCTTTCGATACAATCTACGCTGAAGGACAAAGACGTTACGTCGAGTCTTTATCAGCATATGCAAGACAATTCCTTGACCGCATGAATAAACCAGATGTGGATTTGATTGAGGGCTTATCCCCTGCAATTTCAATTGAGCAAAAATCAACATCACACAACCCAAGATCAACCGTGGGAACGGTCACTGAAATTCATGATTACCTAAGATTGCTTTTTGCCCGCGTTGGAGAACCATTCTGCCCTGAGCATAATCACAAACTTGAAGCGCAAACCATTTCACAAATCGTGGATAACGTGCTTGAATTTAAAAAAGATACCAAGATTATGATTCTAGCCCCAGTCATCAATAACCAGAAGGGGTCTCATAAAGACTTAATTAGTGAATTACAATCACAAGGGTTTATTCGCCTTAGAATCAATAATAAGATTTATGAAATTGATGATCTACCACAACTAGAAAAAAACAATAAACATCAAATTGATGTGGTTATTGATCGACTCAAGATCGATCCTGAAAGCAAACAAAGAATTACTGAATCTATTGAAACGGCTGTGGTTTTATCACAGTCTCGTGTGGTCATTCATGATATGGATCACAATCAAGATCATCTCTACTCTACAAGATTTGCTTGTCCAGTCTGCGATTACTCACTGAGTGAATTAGAACCCAGAATTTTTTCTTTTAATAATCCTATGGGGGCATGCCCATCATGCGATGGTATTGGTCATAAAACTTTTTTTGACAAAGATAAAATAGTTTCCGTTCCAGAGTTATCGCTCTCTGGAGGGGCAATTAAGGGCTGGGATAGAAGAAATCAGTTTTATTTTCAAATATTATTATCATTAGCAAAACATTACAATTTTGACCTAGACAAACCTTTTTGCGACCTTGATGAAAACATTCAAAAACTAATTTTTGAGGGATCTACTGAAATCATAAATTTTAATTATCTCAGTTCAGATGGAAAACTCTATACAAAAAAACATGCTTTTGAAGGTATTTTAAAAAATTTCGAAAAAAGATATTTTGAAACTGATTCAAGTCTTATTAAAGATGATCTAGCAAAATACTTAAGTAATACCGTTTGTCCTGAATGCTCGGGGGCTAGATTAAAAAAATCCTCCATTCACGTTCATGTTGGTAATCAAAATATTCATGAACTTTGTGAATTACCATTACAAGATTGTTTTAATTTTTTTGACAGCCTCAATTTAAAAGGCAAAAAAAAAGAGATTGCCGAGAAGATAATTAATGAAATTAAAAATCGAATTTATTTTCTAATTAATGTCGGATTAAACTATCTTAACTTATCTAGAACCGCCGATACGCTCTCTGGTGGGGAAGCACAAAGAATTAGACTTGCTTCTCAAATTGGTAGCGGTCTTACAGGGGTGATGTATGTCCTTGATGAACCTTCTATCGGCCTCCATCAAAAAGATAATGACCGACTCCTTGAAACACTAAAAAATTTAAGAGACCTGGGCAATACGGTGATCGTTGTTGAACATGATGAGGATGCAATTAAAACCGCTGATTATGTCATTGATATTGGTCCAGGGGCAGGTATTCATGGCGGAGAAATTATTGCTACAGGAACCCCAGCTGAAATTATAAAAAATAAAAATTCACTGACTGCTCAATATCTTTGTGGTACAAAAAAAATTACAGTTAATAACAAAGAGCGAACTGCCAAAAATTATTTACGTATAGAGGGAGCCTCTGGTAACAACCTTCAAAACATTAATGTGCGCATTCCGCAAGGATTAATGACCTGTGTCACTGGCGTTTCTGGAAGTGGTAAATCAACCTTGATCAACGATACATTATATTTAGCTATGGCAAATCAATTAAATCGATCCAAGCACGAAACAGCACCATACAAAAAAATAATCGGTTTCGAATTGTTTGATAAAGTCATTGACGTTAATCAAAGCCCAATCGGGAGAACACCGCGATCTAATCCTGCAACTTACACAGGACTCTTTACACCCATCCGAGATATTTTTGCAAAACTGCCAGAAAGCAAGTCTAGAGGGTATGGCCCCGGTCGATTTTCCTTCAATGTCAAAGGCGGGCGATGTGAGGCCTGTGAAGGAGATGGGGTTATCAAAGTTGAGATGCATTTTTTGCCCGATGTATTTGTGCAATGCGATATTTGTAATGGACATAGATATAATCGCGAAACGTTGGAAGTTAAGTACAAGGGTAAAAATATTCACGAAATCCTCAATATGTCTGTTGAAGAGGCACACAATTTTTTTGCTGCTGTGCCCATTGTTAAGAAAAAATTACAGACTTTGCTGGAGGTTGGATTAGGTTACATTACATTAGGCCAAAATGCGACAACACTATCAGGGGGGGAAGCTCAGCGGGTAAAACTGGCGCTTGAGCTTTCTAAACGCGATACGGGTAAAACATTATATATCTTAGACGAACCAACAACAGGGTTACATTTTGCAGATGTGCAGATGCTCCTCAATGTCCTTCACCAATTGAGGGATAATGGAAATACCATTGTCGTGATTGAGCATAATCTAGATGTTATCAAAACTGCAGACTGGATCATTGACTTAGGCCCTGAGGGAGGATCCAATGGAGGCGAGATCGTTGCTGAAGGTCCAATTATCGAAATCATAAACAATAAAAGAAGTTACACTGGACAATATCTTAAAAAAATAATCTAGTTTTTTTTATATGGAATCATCGAATAATCCATTCGGCTCAAAATTTTAAATGCTTTCTCATGCAGATATTCAGAATTAAAATTTTTCTGGAAGTATTTAGGGTTATTAAGCATTGAGGCAAGCTTTGCCGCCTGAAATGTATTTAAATGATTTGCAGACGTTTTAAAGTAATAGATAGAGGCATTTTGTATTCCATATAAGCCATCGCCCCACTCAACAATATTCAGGTAAATTTCTAATATTCGGTCTTTACTGAGCACCAACTCCATAAAGAAGGTCAAAATAATTTCATTCAATTTACGCACATAATTTTTTTTTGGAGTTAAAAATAAATTTTTTACCAATTGCTGCGATATAGTTGAGCCGCCACGGGTTCGATCTTTGTTTATGTTATCAATAATGGCATCTTTTATTCCATTCCAATCGACACCATGATGATTGATAAAATTATCATCTTCAGCAGCGACAACCGCTCTTTTAAGATTCGTTGAAATTTCATTGTATTTCTTCCATTCAATCTTAACATTTTCTGCCTTTATTCCTAATTGGTACTCCATCATCTTGGTTGTCAATGGGTTAGTGAATTTATATTTAACAATGAGGATACATTTTGGAAAAATAAAAAAAAGAAAATAAAAAAATAAAAAATAGGCAATGAGCTTAAAAATTAAATTTTTAGATTTTTTCAAAATAGCTAATTCTTAATCTGTCTTAAATGATTTAAAACTGCGACTGTATCGATATCATGTTTATGCCAAATTTTAAAACTTTGAGCAGCTTGATTAATGAGCATACCCATACCATCCAGGTAATCTAAATTATTTTCTTTTGCGTTTTGAATGAATGGTGTTTCTTTGCCGTACATGAGGTCATAACAAAAGGTATTTTTATTAAAACCTTTTAAATTTATTGGGCTTTCAGTTGCGTTAATACCTGCAGAGGTTGCATTAATAACCAAGTCAATCTTTTGAGTCATATTTTCATAAAAAATTTCAATAAGATCTTTTAAATTTAAACTTTTCAGCCAATAGTCTTTCATTAAGTGAGATTTCTCAATTGTGCGGTTTGATAAAATAATTTTTTTTGGATTTTCGCGAATTAATTGATACATCACCCCATTCGCGGCACCCCCTGCACCCATCATTAATATCGTTCTATTCTCTAATGAAATTTGATTTTGCTTCAAATCCAAAACTAAACCATAGCCATCCGTTGAGTCTGCATGGATCATATCCTCTTTAAAAGTTAACGTATTCGCTGAACGGGATAACTGAACTTCATCACTTATATTATTTGCAATTTTCATAGCACGTTCTTTAAACGGCAATGTAACATTGACGCCATGATATTTCTTTTTAATTTCACTTATCTCTGCCTCAAAGTTTTCAATATCAATTAGGACCTTTTCATAAACGATTTCAATACCAACTTGTGCTGCAAACAGTTGATGTATTTCTGGCGAAAGAGAGTGCTTAATAGGATTACCGAGTACCGCGTATCTTTTCATAAATGACTTAAACTGCACTAATTTAGTGCATTTTTTATTAAAATTGATCTATTTAATGGCTTTTTTGCTAAAATTTATTCTATTTTCACTAATTTATGCTCTAATAAGCCTATAAATTCATGCAATTATTTTGGCACATTTTTATGTTAAAAGTAATTATTTAATTTGATAAATTATTTTAATTTTTAAGGGGAAAATTAATGTCAGTAGCTAACGTAATGAAAATGGTGAAAGAAAACAACATCAAATTTGTTGATTTCAGATTCACCGACACAAAAGGAAAGGAGCAGCATGTATCCGTACCTGTTTCTGCTTTTGATGAAGATAAATTTAAAGAAGGTCATGCTTTTGATGGTTCATCAATTGCGGGTTGGAAAGGGATTAACGCATCTGACATGCTGCTGATGCCGCAACCTGAGACAGCAATAATTGACCCTTACTTTGAGGAACCAACATTGGTTCTAACTTGCAATGTGGTTGATCCAACAGATGGAAAACCTTATGATCGTGATCCAAGAAGTATTGCGCTCAAAGCAGAGAAATACCTTAAATCTACTGGCATTGGCGATACAGCATACTTTGGTCCAGAGCCAGAATTTTTTGTATTTGACTCTATTACCTGGTCAGACAATATGAGCGGTTCACATGTCAAGATTTATTCTGAAGAAGCGTCTTGGGATTCAGGTGAAAACCATGAAGGTGGCAATGTTGGACATCGCCCTGCTGTTAAAGGTGGTTATTTCCCTGTACCCCCAGTTGATTCATTTCAAGATATGCGTTCAGCAATGTGTATTACACTCGAGCAATTAGGGGTGCCTGTAGAAGTTCATCACCATGAAGTTGCAGGTGCGGGTCAAATGGAAATTGGTACCAAATTTGCAACCCTAACCCAAAGAGCTGACTGGACCCAAATTTTAAAATACGTCGTTCACAATACTGCAAATCATTTTGGTAAGACTGCAACCTTTATGCCAAAACCTATGAAAGGTGACAACGGATCAGGCATGCATGTTCATCAATCTATTTGGAAGGATGGCAAGAATATGTTTGCAGGTGACGGTTATGCTGGATTAAGTGAAACAGCCTTATTCTATATTGGTGGTATTATTAAACATGCGAGAGCATTGAATGCCATCACTAACCCATCAACCAACTCATATAAGCGTTTAGTACCTGGTTTTGAAGCACCAGTTAAATTAGCCTATTCAGCAAAAAATAGATCTGCATCAATTCGCATTCCTTTTGTTGCAAGTGATAAAGCCAGAAGAATTGAAACGCGTTTTCCAGATCCAACTGCAAATCCATACCTCGCATTTGCAGCTTTATTAATGGCCGGTCTTGATGGAATACAAAACAAGATGCATCCAGGCGAAGCAGCAACGAAAGATTTATACCATCTTCCACCAGAAGAAGATGCAAAAATCCCAACCGTTGCAAGGTCATTAGAGGAAGCGCTAGAAGCGCTTAACCAAGACAGAGCCTTCTTAACCCAAGGTGGCGTATTCAGTGATGACTTCATTGATAGCTTTATTGATCTCAAGATGAATGAAGTAACAGAACTCAGAATGACACCCCATCCAGTTGAGTTTGCACTTTACTATAGTGTTTAATTGTTTTGAGGGTAGCTTTAAAAGCTACCCTCATTCTTTTTAATGACACCACCAATCAAAAGTAAAACAGACAATGAATTAGAACAGTTAGCAACCTCAGTGGTACTAATTAATAAAGATTACAAAATAAAATATATTAATCCGAGTGGAGAAATATTATTTCACTCAAGTCACAATCAAATTAAAAATAAGCACATTAAAGAAATTTTTTATGATTTTGATTATTTAAAAGATACCTGTCAAAAAGCATTAGAGAAAAAAAGCACTTACAAAGAGCACGACTTTCCTTGCATGATTAAAGATAAAGAAAAAAGAATTACCTTTTCAGTCACGCCAAGCGAGGATACTGATTATAAATTTATACTTGAATTTACTGAAATGGATCAAATCCTAAAAGTAGCAAAAGAAGAACGCATGCTGATACAACAAAAAGCCAATTCTGAACTTTTACGAAATCTTGCACATGAAATTCGAAATCCCCTGGGTGGTATTAAGGGCGCTGCTCAACTTTTAAAACAACAGATTAAAGATGAATATGATGATTTTATTAATATCATCATTGGCGAATCTCAAAGACTGCAAGATTTAATGGATGGCTTAATGCAGCCCTATAAATTACCTAAATTTGAAAATACTAATATTCATGAAGTGATTGAAAAAGTTCAAAAATCGCTTTCAGCTGAATTCCAAAATGTAGGATTTGTGCGTGACTACGACATCAGCCTTCCTGAAACTAAGATAGATAAAGATAAAATATACCAGGCTATCTATAACCTAATTCGAAATGCCTGTCAGGCTTTCAAAAAAATTGATACACAAAATATTATAAAAATCACTACAAGAGCCGAAAGAAAGGTCATTTTTCATAATAAGCTACATCACACTGTAATTGCCATTTCAATTGAGGATAACGGCCCTGGGATTAATCCTGAAATACAAGACAAAATTTTCTTTCCGCTGGTTACCAATAATAAATCTGATGGAGTTGGTATTGGTTTAACCATTGTGCAAAATTTTATTAGCCTTCATAACGGCATGATTGATTTTGAATCGCAACCTGGAAAAACTGTTTTTAAAGTGTTATTACCTCTGGAGAGAGCTAATGCAGAGTAAGAAAATCTGGATCATAGATGATGATAAATCCATACGCTGGGTTATCGATAAAACATTAACCCAAAGTGGCTATGACTCACTTCAATTTTCTAATGCTAATGATGCAATCAATGAATTCAATCGAAATGAACCCAGTCTTATTATTTCTGATATCAGTATGCCAGGTGAATCAGGATTGGATCTATTACAAAAGGTGACTAAAAAGTTTCCACATATCCCGATTATTATTATGACCGCATTTGCTGACCTGCAATCCACAATTGATGCTTATAAATTTGGTGCCTTTGAATTT
>JAYNJX010000016.1:0-27632 GCA_038110565.1 Nitrosomonadales bacterium
GAAAACCGTCGTGGGTTCACGCCCACCGTGAGTTCGAATCTCACCTCTTCCGCCAAATTTTAGTAATCCCAGATATAAATTCCGCTATTCACAATAAATATTTCTTGCTTTTTAAAATAATTCGGAGCAAATTAATCATCGTAGCAATCTTGCTACTTTTAAAGGAAAAAAATATGGCTGATAAAAGTCAAAAGAAAAAAGAATCTAAGGGTAAACCAAAGAAAGCTAAGTAATTCTGCTTACAACTAGATAACTTTTGTTAGGGAGAGTTAATAACATAACTCTCCCTTTTTGTTTCTTATAAAGAATTTTTACCTTTTTTTAAAAAAAAGAATATGATATTTACGAATTTAAATAAATTCGCAAGATATCTTTCAAATTTCAACTTGAACGAAACTCCCAGGAAATAAATAAATTCATATTTTAATTTTTTAAAAAGGATAAAAATATGTTTAAAGCTTTATTGGTTATTTTTTCAATTGTTTTTTCTTCAATTTTATTTGCTGCAGATGATGAAACTAAAACAGATACTGAAAATCCAGAACCAGCACCAATTTCAACAGAGGGCAATGAATAGTATTGATTTTGATTAAAAAACCACCTACGGGTGGTTTTTTATTATTAGTAATTTGAGTTTTTATCTATTTTCTTGTGATCTGACTTATTTTGCCAGAGTCATTTTGGCTGTTTAATCATTCTGAGATAAGTTTGGTATTCAACAAAGTCTTTGGTACCATATTTTTCCTCAATCATATCGTTAGTAATGTAATTCGGTACAACTACCATATCTCCATTATGCCAATTCGCAGGTGTAGCGATACTAACCTTTTCTGCTAATTGAAGAGCATCAATAGTTCTTAAAATTTCATCGAAATTTCTACCAACATGCATGGGGTAAGTTAGGATGGTTTGAATTTTTTGCTTATCGTCAATGATATATACAGATCTTATAGTTGCCTTTTTTTTTAATCCAAAAGCACTCTCGTTTGGGTTTGCATTTGGATGAATCATATTAAATATTTTAGCAATATTTAAATCTTTATCAGCAATAATAGGGTAAGCCACGTTAGGCCTTTTTTCGATTGGATCAATTATGTCTTTGAATGCATTGACATGTGGAACCCATTCTTTATGGTCTTCTAGGCTATCAACACTGAGCCCTAATAATTTAACATTGCGTGCTTGAAAATCTGGTTGAAGATAAGCCACTCTTGCAAGCTCAGTAGTACATACTGGAGTAAAATCACCAGGATGAGAAAATAACAAAACCCATGAACCTTTAGCATAATCATTAAAAGTAATATCACCTTCAGTCGTTACGGCTTTAAAGTTTGGAACTGTGTCACCTAATTGAAGTGCTCCTATATTAAATGTGATAAGAAATAGAATAATAAAAGAGAGTAATTTTTTAATCATTTGCACGACCTTTCATGGATGCTTTATATAGTTTTTGGACAATTTTAAGACTGACAAAAGGAAATAAGCTGGGAATAAAAGCATGTAAGATTGATGTGATACTTGCTAAAAATAAAAGTATTCCAGCTTTTAGCGCAAACCAAAAATGTTCGCTGTAACTTTTATTTGCTTCTTTTAAATGTTTTTTAAATAACATAAGATAAATATATATTATTTTTTAAAATTTTGTATATTTTATGTTTTTCAATTACCCCGTTATTGTTCTAACTACAATCGATAGCAACCATTGTAAAAAATTTTCTCAGTCTTTAATCCAATCTTCTTTGGCAGCCTGTGTAAATATTTTTTCCGGGGTAAATTCCATATATAAATGGAACAATGAATTGATTAATGAGCAGGAATGTTTATTGCTAATTAAAACTACTTCTCGATCCATAAAATCCCTGAAAGAATTTTTTAAAGAAAATCATCCATATGAATTACCAGAATTTATCGAGCTTAAAGTGAATGCTTCCGAAGGTTATTCTAATTGGCTTTTAAAAATGACTAAACAGTCAATTAATTAGTCTCGTTCAACAGCAAGAGCAACACCCATTCCGCCACCAATGCATAGAGATGTTAAACCTTTTTTTGCATCCTGTTTGATCATTTCATGCAAGAGGGTAACAAGTACGCGTGCACCACTGGCTCCAATTGGATGACCAATTGCGATTGCACCACCATTCACATTAATTTTTTTCGTATCCCAACCCATTTCTTTATTAACAGCAATTGCTTGTGCAGCAAATGCTTCATTGATTTCCATAAGATCTAAATCATTAACTGACCAATTTGCTTTTTTAAGACACAGTTGTGAAGCAGTTACTGGACCAATACCCATAATAGATGGATCAACACCTGATGACGCAAAAGATTTAATCTTAGCAATAATATTAAGGCCAAGCGATTTAGCTTTAGATTCAGCCATCAGCATCACAGCCGCGGCACCATCATTGATTCCAGATGCGTTACCAGCTGTTACTGTGCCTTCTTTATCAAAAGCTGGTTTAAGACTGCTTAATGAGTCGACTGTGGCTCCGTGTCTAATATATTCATCTTGGTCAATAACAACATCTTCTTTTCTACTTTTGATTATTACCGGAACAATTTCATCTTTAAATTTACCATTTTTTTGAGCAGCTTCAGCTTTATTTTGGCTCGCACATGCAAATTCGTCTTGTTCTTGTCTGGAAATAGAATATTTTTTTGCTAAATTTTCTGCAGTTGTTCCCATATGATAATGATTATAGGCGTCCCATAATCCGTCATTGACCATAGTATCGATTAATTTTGCATCCCCCATACGGAAACCATTTCGAGAATTATTTAAGACATGAGGTGACATACTCATATTTTCCTGCCCACCAGCAATGATAATTTCAGCATCTCCACATTGAATAGCTTGAGCGCCAAGCATCACCGCTTTTAATCCTGATCCGCACACTTTGTTAATGGTTAATGCAGGGGTTGTTTGTGGCAGTCCAGATTTAATAACAGTTTGTCGCGCTGGATTTTGTCCTAAACCTGCAGTCAAGACTTGACCCATGATCACTTCATTAATTAAATTACTGTCAATTCTTGTTTTTTGAAGAAGATTGGAAACTACAGCTGCCCCCAATTCAACAGCAGGGGTGTTATTAAAAGAGCCACTAAATTTTCCTACGGCAGTTCTTGCTGCAGCGACAATAACAATATTTTCCATTTTCTTCTTCCTTTTTGAGATTATTTATTAAAACATATGTTGTCCGCCATTAATGGCAATATTTGAACCCGTAATAAAACCTGCATCTTCAGATGCAAGATAACCGACTAATTTTGCAATTTCTTCTGGCTTACCTAAACGACCGACTGGAATTCCTGAGATAATTTGATTTCTTATTTCTTCATCAATTGCCATGACCATATCGGTTCCAATATAGCCTGGAGATATAGTATTCACGGTAATTCCCTTAGCTGCCGTTTCTTGTGCAAGAGCTTTAGTAAAGCCATGCATGCCAGCTTTGGCTGCAGAATAATTAGTTTGCCCAAATTGACCTTTTTGTCCGTTGATTGAAGAAATGTTAATCACTCGACCCCAACCTTTTTCCAGCATGCCATTGATGACCTGTCGTGTTACATTAAATACGCTATTGAGATTAATATTAAGTACATTCATCCAATTTTCTAAAGGCATTTTTTTAAACATACCATCGCGTGTGATGCCCGCATTATTTACAAGCACATCAACCGGACCAACTTCACTAGTGAGTTTCTGTATCATGGCTTCACAATCAGCATGATTTGATACATCCCCTTCAGCAATCGCAAAATCAAAACCAGATTTTTTTTGATCTTCTTGCCATTGTTTAGCTTTTTCAGCTTCGGGTGCAATATAGTTTGCAACCACTTTAAAGCCATCTTTACTTAATTGTTTACAGATTGAAGTGCCAATACCGCCTATACCACCTGTTACTAATGCAATTTTTTGACTCACTTTTTCTCTCCTTGACCTTTTTTGGTTTGATTTGATTTAGATTTGTTTTCTATTTTTACACCAGATGTGGCATCTCTTTCATTGAGCCATTTATAAATAGCTGGTGCTAGTTCTTTTTGTGAGCGGGACCCAACAAATACCCCAATATGACCGCCTTGGAATTCATATAAAGTTTTATCTTGACTGCCAACAACATCATTCAGTGGTTTTGTTGCTGCCGGAGGTACTAGGTGATCTCCAGAAGCAAAGATATTCAGTAGGGGCATATTAATATTTTTAAGATCTACCTTTTTGTCACCGACAACTAATTTATTCTCGATTAATTTATTGCCTTGATAACAATCTTTGATAAATTGACGAATGCATTCACCAGCTTGACCTGGACTATCAAAAATCCATTTTTCCATTCTTAGAAAATTTAACAACTTATCTTTGTCGTCAATTAACTCTAGCATATCAACATATTTTTTTATGTTGAGATTAAAGGGCATGAGCATCAGGAAACCCACATTCATCAAATCCCCTGGAATGACACCATAATTATCAACAAGTGCATCAATATCTAAATGTTTAGACCAGTTAAATAATAATCCCTCGTTTGTTGAAAAGTCAAAAGGTGCAACTAAGGTCACTAAATTTTTAACTTTTTCTGGGTACAAAGCAGAATAAATAGTTGAAAAAGTTCCCCCTTGGCATATTCCCATTAAGCTCACTTTTTCAGTATTTGCATCCTGACGGATCACATCTACACAATTATTAAGATAGCCGTTGATATAATCATCCATTGATAGGTATCGGTCCATTTGAGTTGGGTATCCCCAGTCAATAATGTATAAATCTAAACCTTGATCAAGTAAATTACGGATAAAGCTTCTATCAGGTTGAATATCCAACATGTAGTAACGATTTACTAATGCATAAACTATGAGTACCGGCGTTTTATTTGATGGTTTTTTGTCGCTTTTATAGTGAAATAATTGAATTTTATCTTCTTCATAAACCAACTCTTTAGGGGCAGTTCCAACATCAATTTCATTGATATCCGAAAGCATTTCTGTACCTTTGATTAACTTGGAATTTAAGTCGCCAAAGTTTTTCATAATCGACTTTGGGTCAAATATTGGCATTGCCTTACTCATGCTTTTTGCTCCTTAATTTGTTTTTCAAGTAATTTAATTCTTTTTCTCAATTCATAGACAGTCTTATATAAATCATTCATTTCTGATCGCAGAGCAATCGGTAAATCAGATAAATAGGTTTCTGTGAGTTCAAAATATTTTTTTCGTGCATTTAAACCTGCTTGAACCAAATCACCTTTTAATACGGAATATTCTTTTGTTTGGAAGAGTGAATAATATGTTTTTTCGTTAGTATCAATCCATAAATTAAAAAAGTCTTCAAATTGAATATTGTCTTCATCCTGCTCAATTTTTTGAGCAATAGCCTCAATAACTTTTTCTGTGGCTGATAAACCTGTAACATACATGGCATGTTGGAATTCAGCATTTTTAGATGTGTATATTGATAAATCATCAATAAATTTCAACATTAATTCCACCTTTTCACGATCTTTACCTACTGCTGGAGCATGCATATTTTTGACAAAAGTTTTATCAAAAGCGGCATGGATATTTTGAAACATTTGTTGAAATGATTCTGGTTGTCCATCAATAAATTCTGGGAATAAATTTATATTTTTTTGAGTCGCATCCATCCATGGTTTTGTCATTTGCTCAGCATTACTAGAAAACTTTTTAAGTTGACTTTGTAATTCATTAAAATAATCTGCGTCGAAATTAAATAAATCATCCACTAATTTTTTTATTTCTACCGGATCAAGAAAATTTTTATAGTTGTTAGTGTTTAAAGATTTATTTTGAATGGCCTTAAAATACGGTTGCCAAATTTCATAAAGCTTTTGGTAGGTTTTTGAATTGCTAAAAGTTTTTACCAGGACATCTTTGAATATTTTTTCTTTATTCTGCGTGTTGGTAAAAGCATCAAGTGCAGAATTTTGCCAAAACTCAAATGGATTGTTCGTAGTTTTTGTACCGTTGTTAATATAAGTTTGCATTTGTTCGCTTACGGCTTTAGTTGCCTCAAGCGCTTGATTTTGTGCTTTCAGCCATAAATCAAAAAATTCATTTGTATTGCTCATATTTTTTCCCAGCTTTAAATGTTAATTAGACCTGAAGGGTTACCAACAGGTCTAATTGATTAAATATTAAGTTAAATTAATATTAACTTAGTTAGCTTTAACAACTGCTTCGTTTACAGTTTTAGTTGCTGTTTTTGTTAAGTCAGCAAAGTTAGTTACAACTTGACGACCTAATGCATATTGTTTTTCTAAAGCAGCTTGAAGTGCTGTTTGCACTTTAGACACTTCTTCACCCATCGCTTTAGTTGTATCTACAGCGTTGTCAAACCATGTGTTATATAATTTTACTGCATCTTTAGCTTGTGCATTATCTTTAACACCTGGAAAGCTATTCATAGTTTCTTGCATTTCAACAACAGCATTTAACCATTGTGTACGAATATCTTTTTGTGTGTTAACTAAATTTTTAGTAAAAGTTTTTTGTGCTTCTGTCCAAGCATCGTAAAAATTAACCATTTCCATTTATAGTCTCCTTAGTTTAAAAGTACATTTAAAATCAATGAATTAAATATGTATTAATTAAATGTATGATAATTGTAATACATTCGTATTTCAATTGTCAACTATTTTTTTATATTTTTTTTAGGTTTTTTGGTGTTAGTTTGAAACTGGTCTAAGGCTTTAAAAAATCCAGTGGTAGCTTGCTTGTTCAACTCAATCTGTTTGTTGAGCACATCTTTCCATGCATCTTGTGTTTGTTGATTCTTATCGTGAATTTCAGCCATTTTAAGTTGGCTGATTTCATTATTTAATTCATTAATCGTTTTTCTAAGTGAAGCGATCTCTTCCTCAGCTTTTTCATATTTAGCAAGAGGAACAAATCCCATAGCTTTATAAAATTCAAATAATTGTTCTAAGGTCTCATCTTGATGAGGAAACATTTTTGCGTATGGCGAATCCATCCAAAACTTTTTTGCGGCAACCATACCTTCTTTTTGCAGGTGTTTGATGAAATAATCTGAGCTTTCTCTGAATAGGGGATTTGAGTAGAGCTCAAGAAACATCTTTATTTGTTCCGGTTTAAACATCATGATTTCTTTTTATTTTTTTTACTATCGGTATCTGATGCAAGATCATCCTCAGTTGTCTGGCTAGCTTGACTCCACATTGCCCATGGATTTGTCATCATCTTAAACATGTCAGAATCTTTCATGCTACCAAATTGTTTTAACCAAGAGCCTAGGGCGCCAAAATAATTTTTTAGGTCCCAACCTGAGCTAATTAAAAAGGGAATTGAACGATTAAGATCTCTAATATAAGAACGAACTACATAGGCAACATTGATATCTGGATCACCAAACGCTTCTAGATGTGATTTTAATTGTTCGTATTCTTCTTCATCAAGTCGAAGTGTAATTGCTTTTAGTGCCATTGTTATTCCTTAATATAAATATATACAAAAGTATAACATATGTATTATTGAATTCGACAATTGAAAGCGCGCAATAAGAACGTGATTATTTAATGACCTTTTTAAGCTGTTCTAAAATCGCCGGATTTTCTAAGGTTGAAATATCTGCTGTAATTTCTTCGCCTTTTGCTATAGTCCTTAATAATCTACGCATAATTTTTCCTGAACGTGTTTTCGGCAAATTGTCACCAAACCTTATTTCATCCGGTTTAGCAATCGGTCCAATATCTTTACCAACCCAGTCTCTAAGTTGTGCAATAATTTGTTTAGCTTCTTCACCTTCTGGAATACTTCTTTTTAGTACGACAAAGGCAACAACAGCCTCACCTTTGACATCATGAGGACGACCCACTACTGCCGATTCTGCAACCAACTCATGGGCTACTAGAGAAGATTCAATTTCCATGGTTCCCATACGATGGCCAGAAACATTTAAGACATCATCAATTCTTCCCATAATGGTAAAGTAGCCGGTTTTCTCGTCTCTTACTGCGCCATCACCGGCGAGATATAAGCGTCCACCTAATTCTTCAGGGAAATAACTAGTTTTGTAACGATCAGGGTCACCATAAATTGTTCTAATCATAGATGGCCAGGGTTTTTTGATTACCAAGAATCCACCCGTTCCCCATGGAACTTCTTTGCCTGCTTCATCGACCACAGTTACCTGGATACCTGGAAAGGGCAGAGTACAAGAACCTGGAGTTAATGGTGTGACGGGAAGTGGGGTAATCACATGCCCACCTGTTTCTGTTTGCCAAAAGGTATCTAGAATCGGGCATTCATTATTTCCTACGTTTTCGTAATACCACATCCAAGCCTCTGGGTTAATAGGTTCTCCTACAGAGCCTAATAAGCGTAAACTGGATAAGTTATAGCTTTTTGGGTGTAGCTTTTTATCAGCATCGGAGGCTTTAATTAAGGATCTAATGGCAGTCGGTGCGGTATAGAAAATAGTCACTTTATGTTTTTCAATCATTTGCCAAAATCGACCTGCATCGGGATAAGTTGGAACGCCCTCAAAGATAATTTGGGTAATGCCTAACGCCAAGGGTCCATAGGCTACATAGCTGTGTCCAGTGATCCAGCCTACATCGGCTGTACACCAAAAAATGTCATCATTTTTAGCGTCAAAGGTCCAGCGCATGGTGTTCATGGCATGTAAGAGATAACCTGCAGATGAATGTTGCACCCCTTTAGGTTTACCGGTTGATCCTGAGGTATAAAGCAGGAAAAGTGGATGTTCTGCATTCACTGGAACCGATTCACAGCTATCCGCTTGCTTTGCAATAAAGTCATCCCACCAAATATCTTTTGCATTCATGGTAACTTCTAGACCAGTTCTTTTTAATACAATAACCTTTTCAACACATTTTGTGGCATCGCTTGACAGCGCTTCATCGACAAGAGTTTTTAGGGGGATAGTTTTACCGCCACGAAATTGACCATCAGCAGTAATGATGACTTTTGCGCCTGCGTCATGAACTCGGTCTTCTAAGCTTTTTGCAGAAAATCCACCAAAAACTACCGAGTGAATCAAGCCGAGTCTAGCGCATGCTTGCATAGCAACTACTGCTTCTATACCCATTGGTAAGTAGATAACGACACGATCACCTAATTTAAGATTTAAGGTTTTTAAGCCATTGGCAAATTTACATACACGATGATACAGTTCTTGGTAGCTAACATTTATAACTTCACCATTGTCAGCTTCGAAGATAATGGCTGTTTTATTTGCATTATTTTTTAAATGTCGATCTATGCAATTATAGGAGACATTGAGTTCACCATCAGAAAACCATTTATAAAAAGGGGCAGCTGACTCGTCTAAAACTGAGGTAAAGGGTTTTGTCCAGCTCAAGAGGTCTTGGGCAATTTTCGACCAGAATCCAGAATAATCTTTATCCGCTTCATTACAAAGGGCATGATATTCATCCATGCTTTTAATGACGGCTTGTTTTAAAACTTTTTCGCTAGGGTTAAATATTCGATGTTCATGTGATACTGATTCAATAGAGCTCATTGCGGATCCTTTAAGATTTTTTTTAATTCTAAAGGCACTTTTAACCATTTTCAAGTTATTATTATTCAGTATATTAAACAGTTATTTTTTTATGCAAGAAAAAAAATTTTATATTAATTATCCTCAGGAAAAAATTGCAGAAGGCGTTAATGTATATCGATGTCAGTTATGTAAGGTGGAGTCATTGGTTATTAACGGTTTAATAGAGAATCATAAATTAGATTGCCCGTATCGGATTCAAAATCAATCATGAGCGAGAGTGACTTAATTAATAAAGCCATCAATCATGCTTTAAACGATGAGTGGAACGATGCCCATGAAATTGTCCAAAATTTAAATTCTGAAATCGCCTGCTGGATTCATGCCACTTTGCATAAAATAGAGGGAGATAGTTCTAACAGTCGTTATTGGTACGCAAGAACCAGGCATCAATATGAAGAGTTTTCGGATCCGGTCGATGAGTTACTGCATATTAAAACTATGCACTCTTAACATATAAATCAACATACTCATTTACAGGGGTCGATTTTAGTTTTTCAAGATCTAAACTTAAGTCAATTATGGATCTAGCTTGTTCTTCTTTAAATTCACGTGCAAGATTGATTTTAAACTTTTTAATTAATTCAGGTATGCCTTCTTCTCTTCTTCTGCGGTGACCAATTGGATATTCTACGGCCACTTTTTCAGAACTCTTACCATCTTTGTAAAAAATCTGCACCGCATTTGCTATAGATCTTTTTTCTGGGTTTAAATAATCTTCGGTATAAGTTTTATTTTCGATACAAACCATTTTTTCTCTTAGCGCATCAATTCTTGGATCTTTCGCGACCTTATCTTCGTAATCTTCAGCAGTCAAAGAGCCTTTTAAAAGACCAATAGCGGTCATATACTGAATACAGTGATCACGATCAGCAGGGTTGTTAAGTGGACCTTGTTTGTCGATAATTCTGATGGCAGATTCATGTGTGGTGATTTCAATTTTTTCAATATTATTAATTTTATCAACTGAATCAATTTGATTAATATTATCTTGATGTAACGCTAATGCACATTCAACGGCTGTTTGAGCATGAAATTCTGCTGGGAAAGAAATCTTGAATAACACGTGCTCCATTACATAGGATCCATAATTTTGATTAATTTTAAATGGATTCCCTTTAAAGAGGACATCATAGAAGCCCCAAGTTTTTGCTGATAGGGCAGATGGATAACCCATTTCACCTTTCATCACCATGAGTGCAAGCCTTACAGCTCGACTCGTGGCATCTCCTGCAGCCCAGGATTTTCTTGAGCCGGTGTTGGGTGCGTGACGATAAGTTCTTAAACTTTGGCCATCGAGCCAGGCATTAGAGACGGCATCAATAATTTGTTCAAGTGAGGCCCCTAACATTTTGGCTACTACCGCAGTTGAAGCAATTTTGACTAAGACCACATGATCTAACCCTACTCGATTGAAACTGTTTTCAAGAGCAATGACACCTTGAATTTCATGAGCCTTGATCATGGCAGTTAATACATCACTCATGAGCAACGGTTTTTTGCCTTCAGCTATTCTGGTTCTTGACAGCCAATCAGCAACTGCGAGAATGCCGCCAAGATTATCAGATGGATGACCCCATTCCGCGGCAAGCCAAGTATCATTGAAATCTAACCAGCGAATCATGGCGCCAATATTAAATGCAGCGTTGACTGGGTCTAGTTGGAAATTTGTCCCAGGAATTTTCGCGCCATTTGGCACCACTGTTCCCTCGACTATTGGCCCGAGAAGTTTTGTGCAAGCGGGATAGCTCAAAGCCTCTAAACCACAACCCAGAGTATCAATAAGGCAATATCTAGCCGTATCGAATGCCTCAGGGCTTGTTATTTCAAAGCTATCAGCATATTTGGCGATATCGACGATGACTTGATCTGGTTCGGGTCTTACATTAGAAATATGGGCGGACATTCATTAACCTTTCAAAAAAAATTATCTATTAGCGATGGGAACGTAGGCTCGATTTTCAGGACCTGTGTATTCAGCATTAGGTCGAATGATTTTGTTATCAATACGTTGTTCAATAATATGTGCAGCCCATCCTGAAGTTCTGGAGATGACAAAAATGGGGGTAAACATTTCAGTTGGAATCCCCATGAGATGATAGCTAGAGGCGCTGTACCAATCTAGATTCGGAAACATTTTTTTTTCTTCCCACATGACGTTTTCTATACGCTCAGAAATTTCAAAGAGGTTCATATTGCCTGCGTCTTCAGATAGTGCTCTTGATACTGCTTTAATACTTTCATTTCTCGGATCACCAATGGTATAAACCGGATGACCAAATCCAATAATGATTTCTTTGTTCGCCATTCTTTGTCTTATGTCTTTTTCAGCAGCGTCAGCATTTTGATAGCGGGCAATTATTTCCATTGCAGCTTCATTTGCACCGCCATGTTTTGGACCTCTTAAGGCACCGATTGCCCCTGTAATAGCCGAGTACATGTCTGATAATGTGCCTGAAATAACCCTAGAGGTAAAAGTAGATGCATTAAATTCATGTTCAGCATATAAAACCAAGGAAGTGTTCATGGCTCTTTCATGGAGTGCTGAGGGTTTTATACCATGTAATAAAAATAAAAAATGTCCTGCAATAGAATCCATGTCTGAGTGACATTCAATTTTTTTATTGTGATGTGAGAAGTGGTACCAGTAAAGCAATATAGAGCCAAAACAAGAAATTAAGCGATCAGCTATATCTTTTGTTTTTTCAATATCTCGATCGAGGCTCTCTTGCTCAACTGTTCCCAAGGCAGAGCAGCCGGTGCGCATTACATCCATTGGGTGGGCGTTTTTAGGAATTTGTTCTAATGTTTTTTTAACGGGATCGGGGAGATCTCTCAATTTCTTTAATTTATTTTTATAGGCAGTTAACTCAGAAACAGAAGGAAGTTTTTCGTGAATAAGTAAATAAGCAACTTCTTCAAAGGTTGAGTATTTTGCTAACTCTAAAATGTCATAACCTCTGTAATGTAAGTCGTTACCAGAGTGACCTACAGTACAAATGGCTGTTGTTCCAGCATTGACCCCAGCAAGCGCAACACCTTTCTTCACTTTTTTTTCCACGGTTGTTGACATAAAATCTCCTGTTATGCGTTATTCGTTATTGAATAATTGATCAAGTTTTTGTTCGTATTCATGATAATTTAAATATTCGTATAGTTCGTTGCGGGTTTGCATTTGATCAAGCACATTCTTTTGTGTGCCATCAGCTCTCACGGCTTGATAAACATTTAAGGCAGCTTTATTCATTGCACGAAAAGCGCTTAATGGATATAGGATCATTGATATACCGACACTCGCAAGTTCATCTTTACTAAATAAAGGCGTTGATCCAAACTCTGTAATGTTTGCTAATACAGGTACTTTGACTGCGTCGACAAATTTTTGATACATCGATAAATCGGTCATGGCTTCAGGAAAGATCATATCCGCACCAGCCTCAACGCATGCGATTGCTCGATCGATTGCAGAATCTAGTCCTTCCACTGCTAATGCATCCGTACGCGCCATAATCACAAAATCTTTATTAGTTTTTGCATCTACAGCAGCTTTTATGCGATCCACCATTTCTGCTTGAGAGACGATAGCCTTGTTTGGTCTATGCCCACATCTTTTAGCCTGAATTTGATCTTCAATATGGACTGCTGCGGCTCCCGCTTTAATTACGGACTTAATTGTTCGCGCGATATTAAATGCTCCACCAAATCCTGTATCAATATCAGCTAATAATGGCGTTTCAGTTACATCGGAAATTCTGCGAATATCAATTAAAACATCTTCGAGCGTTGATATGCCAAGATCCGGAATTCCAAGTGAACCAGCAGCTACCCCTCCGCCTGATAAATAAATAGCGTTAAATCCAGTTTTGGTTGCCAGTAAAGCATGGTAGGCATTAATTGCACCAATAATTTGTAAGGGCTTTTCTTTTTTTAATGCTTCTCTAAACCTTAAACCTGCAGACATATATATCCTTTAAAAAAATCTTTTTCTAGCATCTTCTGGTATTTTTTGCCCAGACAATTTTGCAATTTGGAGTATCTCCCAGAAGTATCGATAAGTCGCTCTATCATGCAGCTCGCCTTTAAATTGTATGGGTCCCCAATCCGCATCTTGAGCTAAAATCAAAATTTCTGAACCATCTTGTACTTCCTCAAAATTTGGTTTCATGGCATCCACAATCGCTGTAATTTGTGTGGGGTAAATACTCCACATTCTTAAAAAACCAAATTCATTTCGAGCTCTTTGTGCATCACTTTTTGTAGTTTCTTCATTTTTTAAATCAAGGGTCACGTTATGCGCAGGAATAATGCCATTTGCTAATGCAGCTGCAACCACTTCTGATTTTGCTCTGGCTAATAAACGATGTTCAAATTGACCAGGGCTTCGCATGGCTGATGCTGGAATCGCTCCATGATGCCCACTAACAAAATCCATGAGCCCAAAATCTAATACCTGAACCCAAGGGAGTGTGGCAATTTTTTGAACTTCTGCTAAAGCGCCATGAGTCTCGATCAATATATGGATCGGAATTTCTCGATGAATATTATTTTCTTTAGCCACCTTTTGAATATAAGAGATCATCTCTTTAGGTTGGTCAGCGTTAGTTGATTTTGGGATGGTAAGATAAGTCAAAACATTACCCGCGCCTTTGACTAAAATATCAACATCTTTTTTCCAATGGGCATGGGTATAGTCATGAATTCTTGCCCCAGCCATTTTGTGTTTATTGATTTCGGAATTTAACACCCTGACGATCATTTCTGCATGCGCTTGCTCTTGTCCTGCAGCCGCGCCATCTTCACAATCACAGGTAATATCAAAAACCGGTCCTAAAGTATCCTGGAGACCGAGCGCCTTAGTAATTAATTTTTCGCTTCCAGCAAAATGTTCGCAACAGGGAATAATCGGAAATGGTTTTTCCCCGATAAATAGGGCTTCATTAGGATGCGTTAATTTCATGATTTAATTCCTTTTAGGGATAACAACAAAATAATCTAAATCGAGAACTACGGAAGGATCGTATAATTTTTTTCCTTCTTTTTCAGTGGTGATATTTTTTAAGTCAAAACTTTTTTTATTTTTAATGCCAATTTGCCTTATTCTTAAAATACCTGCATTTTTAAAATTTTTATGGTCGAATTTATTTAATATTTCACTGCGGCAATAAATTGTATCCTCAGCAAAACTCGGATTAGAGTGAATTCCTGAGTTAATGCCTATTATTTGCACTGCATTTTCTAAACCTTCATATGAGATTGCACGACAAATAGAAATGATATGACCTCCATATATTAATCTTCTTTTAAATGGTGTGTCTTTCATCATAAATGCATCAAAATGAAGCTTGGCATTGTTTTGGTAAAGTTTGGTAGCGAGTGTATGATCTGTTTCATCAATGGTTATTCCAGCAGAGTGATTAATTACTTCACCAATTTTATAATCATCAAATAATTTTTCAGAGCCGGTATCAATAGTGCTTACTTTTCCGAAATCAATATTTTTTCGAGAAATACCATCGATTAGAGCTTCTTTCGGAATATTGTCTGGAATTAATTCTTGAATTTTTGCGTTTTTATCTTTTTTTGGAATCATCACCCAACGTATCCAGCTTAAAATTTCTTCATGATGTTGGTTGAAGGTTTTTGAATGCACATAGACAATCCCGGTTGTTTTATTTGAATTTTCTTTAATCCCAATCACTTCTGATTCTGTGCGTAACGTGTCACCCACATAGGCGTTATGTTTAAATTGAATATTTGCATAACCTAAATTTGCCACAGCATTTAAAGAAATATCATTTACTGATCTTCCAAAAGCAATATGAAAAAGCAAAATGTCATCAATAGGAATTTTTTTATAGCCTAAATTTAAGGAGAAATCTGAAGCGCAATGCAGTGGATTCCTGGCTCCTGTCAGTCCCATATATAAAGCTACATCACCCTCATTAATGGTTCGTGGAATAGGGTGCTGAAAAACTTTTTTGGGAGAAAAATCCTCTAAAAAATTACCTTGTTTCATTATTTAAAACTCTCTTCAAGTGCATTAATTTTTTCTAGTTGTATTAATAGTCGTTTAGCCGCAGTAACATGGTGATGTTCAACGAGCCTATCTTTTACCACTACAGTTCCTCTGCCAACTGCATTGGCATCCGCAAGTGCTTGGATGATCTCTTTTGCAAGCTCAATCTCTTTTTGTTTTGGTGTATAGGCATCATTTGCATAAGGGAGCTGAATAGGGTGAACTAAAGATTTGCCATCAAAACCCATATCTCTGCCCATGCGGCATGCTGCTTCAAATGATTCAATATCAGTAAGATTGCTATGAATGCCATCGACTACAGATTTGCCAAATGCTCTCGCAGCCAGAATGACGATAGACAAACTGGTTTGTAAAGCAATTCTTGATGGAGTTACCTGAGCATACATTTGCGATATGAGATCTGAGGTTGCTAAAACTAAACATATAATCCTCTCAGATGCGCTGGCGATTTCTTTTACATTAAGAACCGCTAATGGGCTCTCAATCATAACCATAACCGGGATGTCACTGCCTCCAAATTGGTCTATTTTTTGAATAAATATTTCAACATCTTCTTTGGACTCAATATTTGGTAACAGAATTGCATCTGGTTTTAAAGGGGCAATGACTTTAAGATCATCTTCTCCCCATTGAGAGTCAAGATCATTAACACGCACAACAACTTCTTTTTTTCCATATCCATTTTGCTTTAGCATTTTGGCTACATTGTTTCTGGATTCTTCTTTGAGGTCGATAAGGATAGGATCTCCTAAATCAAGAATAATAGAATCTGCAGGTAATGTTTTAGCTTTTTCTAGATATTTTTGATTACATCCTGGAACATAAAGCATGGATCTTCTGGGTTTATAGTTTTGTGAAATCATTAATTAATTTTCATAAAGTGTTATGTATAAATGTATTCTAATAAAGATAAAATTTATGTCAATAAAAAAATTTAGTCTTATATAAGAATCTCCTATTTTTTTTTGTAAAATATATTTTTTTTTAAATAAATTGTTTAAAATCAATTACTTAATAAATATTTAATTTATAAATTATTTTTTATTTTTTAGTTGATTTTGTTTTAAGTCTTATATAAGATATATATAACTCTATATTTTATATAAGCTTATGTTAAATACTCCTTTATATTTACAAGTTAAAGAAAAAATCACTGAATCATTAATTCATGGTAAGTGGAAACCTGGTCAAATGATTCCAAGCGAGATTGAACTTGCCAAAGAGTTTCTAGTGAGTCAAGGTACCGTAAGAAAAGCAATTGATGAATTATCAGCTGAGAATATATTAACTCGTAGGCAAGGTAAAGGGACTTTTGTTATTTCTCATGATGAGGAGAAGATTCAATTAAGGTTTTTGCGACTAACTTCTAATGATGGTAATAAAGAAAAATTAGATAATCAATTATTATCTTTTGCCAAAGTCAAAGCTTCTGCATATATTGCTAAAATTTTACAACTGCCAGCTAACAGCACCTTAATTGAGATTAAAAGATTATTAACTTTTTCACAACGCCCCTTAATTTATGATCATATTTTTATACCTGCTAACCACTTTAGAGGGTTGACCCCTGAGGAGGTGATTCAAAAAAAGGGTTCTATGTATCGTTTATATGAGTCTAATTATGGCATTCAAATGCTGAGGGCGGATGAGAAAATATCAGCTGTTGATGCTGAGCCTGTTGTTGCTAAATTACTCAATGTTAAAAAACAATCCCCCTTATTAAAAATTGAAAGAATTTCATATACCTTTGGAAATAAACCGATTGAATGGCGTTTAGGTTTATGTTTAACAGAGAATCATTACTATAAAGCTGAATTGGAATAAATTATGTCATTAAAAGATGAGGCACTGCATTATCATGAATTTCCAAAGCCAGGAAAAATTGAAATTGCATCACTAAAAAAATGTGAAACTGCAAAAGATCTTGCTCTTGCTTATTCTCCCGGAGTGGCTGAACCCGTCAAGGAGATTCAACGTGACCCTGCTTTGGCCTATAAATATACTAATAAAGGTAATTTGGTTGCCGTCATTACTGATGGCACGGCTGTATTAGGTTTAGGTGACGCAGGACCGCTTGCGAGTAAGCCGGTGATGGAAGGGAAAGGCATTCTCTTTAAAAAATTCGCTGGAATTGATGTTTATGATATCGAAATTAATGCTAAAAGTCCGGATCACTTTATTCAAACCGTTGAAGCAATTGCACCTACTTTTGGAGGTATTAATCTCGAAGATATTGCAGCCCCACATTGTTTTTATATTGAGCAAGAGTTAAAAAAGCGACTGAATATTCCGGTATTTCACGATGATCAGCATGGAACCGCAGTGATAGTTGCGGCAGGACTGATGAATGCTCTTGAAATAACTCATAAAAAGATAAGTGATATCAAGGTTGTGTTTCTCGGTGCGGGTGCCGCAGGTTTATCTTGTGCTCGATTAATTCGAACTCAAGGTGCACGCAATATAATTTTGATTGATAGAAAAGGAGTGATTAGTAACAAACGTCAAGATTTAAATGAATATAACAAAGAGTTTGCAACTGAAGACCAAGCCGAAACTCTTGAACAAGCCATAGAGGGTGCGGATGTATTTATTGGCCTTTCTGGAGCAAACCTGTTTCCTAAAGAATTATTGTTAAAAATGAATCACAATCCAATTATATTTGCCCTAGCTAATCCTGATCCAGAAATTCTTCCAGCAGAAGCACTAAAAGTCAGATCCGATATTATTATCGGCACAGGTCGATCAGATTATCCAAATCAGGTAAATAACGTTTTAGGTTTTCCTTTTTTATTTAGAGGAGCACTCGATGCAAAAGCACCGCAGATTACTCAAAGTATGATGCTTGCCGCCTCTAGAGGATTAGCAGAATTAACTAAACAGCCAGTCCCAAAAGAAGTTTTGGAAGCTTATGGACTCACAGAATTATCTTTTGGACCTGACTATATTATTCCTAAACCCTTCGACCCCAGATTAAGAGAATATGTTGCAGAAAGAGTCAAGCAACAAGCTTTAGCAGATATGAAACATGGAAAATAAAAGACCTAAGAATTTAAATTTATTTACCATTCGTTTACCTTTCCCGGCCATGGTCTCCATTCTGCATCGCATCAGCGGAGTCATTTTATTTATTCTGATGCCGTTGCTCACAATTGCGCTTTATTTTTCTGTGCAATCAGAAAGTTTTTTTTTACATATCTATCAATTTTTTTATGATTCAACACTTTTTAAAGCGTTTAAATTGATAATGATTTGGGGAATTATTCATCACCTAATTGCCGGAACGCGGCATATTTTATTGGATCTGCATTTTGGTATTGATTTAATTATTGCTAGATTTACGAGCAAAATCGTCTTGTTGTTAAGTTTTTTGATTTCCTTCATTGTATGGGTTTGGGTATGGTAAAAAATCCTTTTTTTAATATTTTTGGTGGCATGACACAATGGCTTTATCAAAGATTCTCTGCTCTCGTATTATATTTTTTTGTCGCTTATCTCTTGTATCATTGGCTTCAGATTGAAGAGGTTAGTTACGCTAGTTGGACCTTATTCTTTGGTAATTTTTTAAATCGATTTACGGTCGTTTTCTTATTTTTAGTTACCTTCTTTCATGCTTGGATTGGAGTTCAGCATGTTATTGAGGACTATATAAAAAATCCACTATTAAACAGATTAGTTTATTACCTATTACTTTTTAGTATGATTCTGCAAATTATATTTTTATTTTTATTTTTAATTGGAATTAAATTTTATGCAGCATTTTAAATTTGACGTCATTATTGTGGGTGCAGGTGGGGCTGGTTTGCGCAGTGCATTGCAATTATCAAACGCGGGTTTAGAAGTTGCAGTCCTCTCAAAAGTTTTTCCGACTCGTTCCCACACTGTTGCTGCGCAGGGAGGAATAGCGGCAGCATTAGGGAACGTGGCGGATGATAAATGGATATGGCATATGTATGACACGATTAAAGGCTCTGATTATCTTGGGGATCAGGATGCTATTGAATTTATGTGTAGCAATGCAGCCGATGCAATTTATGAATTAGAGCATTATGGGATGCCTTTTGATCGAAACCAAGATGGCAAGATTTATCAGAGGCCGTTTGGAGGAATGACTAAAAATTTTGGTGAGGAATCGATATCAAGAACTTGTGCTGTTGCGGATAGAACAGGGCATGCGATGTTGCATACGCTTTATCAAAGAAACATAAAAAATAATACACAATTTTTTATTGAGTGGTCATCATTAGATTTAATTAAGAATAATGAAAATGAAGTCTTAGGGGTTATTGCCTATGAGATGGCAACAGGAGAATTGGCGGTATTTCAAGCCAAAAAAACGATTTTTGCCACGGGAGGTGCCGGAAGAATTTTTGAGGCTAGTACCAATGCACATATCAACACTGGCGATGGACTCGGTATGGCAGCAAGAGCGGGTATCCCTTTAGAAGATATGGAATTTTGGCAATTTCATCCGACTGCAATTGTAGGCGCAGGTGTCTTAGTCACTGAAGGGGCTCGTGGTGAGGGTGGTTACTTGACAAATAGTGATGGGGAAAGATTTATGGAAAGATATGCACCTCATGCTAAAGATTTAGCCAGTCGTGATGTTGTGTCAAGAGCTATTGCTACTGAAATTAAAAATGGAAAAGGGATTGGAAAAAATAAAAATGGCATCCATTTGAATTTATCGCATTTAGGAGAAGAAAAGATTAAAAGCAAATTACCAGGTATTCGTGAAATCGCAATAAAATTTGCAAGTGCCGATCCGATCAAAGATCCAATCCCCGTTGTTCCAACAGTCCATTATATGATGGGAGGCATTCCAACCACCATAAAAGGTGAGGTCAGAGCCGATGCAAAAGGGAATATTGTTAAAAATTTCTATGCGGTAGGAGAGTGTTCTTGTGTTTCGGTTCATGGGGCGAATCGATTAGGTTCAAATTCACTGTTAGATTTAATTGTTTTTGGCAGAGCTTCTGGCCAGCATATTATTGAAACTATTAATAAAAAAGAAAAATTTCAAACTATTGATTCAGAAGCGATTGACTATACCCAGGATAGAATTAATCGATTGGCACAACATGGAAAAAATGATGAAAATATTACAGAACTGGGAAAAGATTTAAGAGCCTCTATGCAAAAACATTGTGGTGTTTTTAGATTTCCAGATTTATTAGATGCTGGGGTTAAAGAGATCGAAAAGATTTCTCATCGAGTCAAAAATTTAAAAATCAAAGATAATTCAAAAGTATTTAATTCTGCCCGAATTGATGCACTGGAACTCATGAATCAAGTTGAAGTTGCAAAAGCCACAATGTATTCAGCTCAAGCAAGACAGGAAAGTCGCGGTGCACATTGTCGATCTGATTTTGAAAAAAGAGATGATAAGAAATGGCTAAAACATTCTTTATACAACGCAAAAACTAATACCTTAGATTATCGAGCCGTCCATCTTAAGCCGCTCACGGTTGAAAGCTTTCCATTGAAAGAAAGAGTTTATTAAAATGAAATTTTCAATTTATAGATTTAATCCTGAAATTGATAAAAAACCCTACATGCAGGACTACGATATAGTCTTGGAAGATACGGATCATATGCTGTTAGATGCGTTAATGAAAATTAAAGCAATCGATGAATCTTTAGCAATGCGCAAGTCTTGTCGTGAAGGTATTTGTGGATCGGATGCTATGAATATTAATGGTAAAAATGGGTTAGCCTGTGTGACTAAATTAAAAGATATTAAAGAACCGGTTGTGATTCGACCTATGCCCGGACTTCCTGTAATTAAAGACTTGATTGTGGATATGGATCAGTTCTTTAAAAATTATCATAGTGTAAAACCATATTTTATGAATGATGAAGAGCCACCCAAAAAAGAAAGATTGCAGTCCCCTGAGGATCGAGAAAAGCTCAATGGCCTATATGAATGTATCTTATGTGGTGCTTGTACTACATCATGCCCCTCATTTTGGTGGGGCCCTGATAAATTTATGGGGCCGGCAGCACTCCTGCAAGCATACCGTTTCTTGGCTGACTCAAGAGATACAGGAAATGAAGAACGATTAGAATACTTAGATCATGAGGACCGTTTATTTCGCTGTCACAATATCATGAATTGTGCAGATGTCTGTCCTAAGGGGTTAAGTCCAGCAAAAGCAATTTCGGGTATTAAAGAAATGCAATTTAAGCGTAAGAAAAGTACATTGAAGAAAATATTTTCATTAAAAAAGGAAAATTCATGAATATTGATCAAGTCATTCGTTATAAAAGTAGAAGAGGGTTGTTGGAGTTAGATTTAATATTGAATGATTTTTATGTTAATGACTATGAAAGATTAGGTGTGAGTGAAAAGGAAACTTTATTAAAAATTTTAAAAATGCAAGACCAAGATCTATGGTCAATTTTATCTCAAAAAAATTTATTAGATTTAATTAAAGAAGAGATGGTGTCATGACAAATGAAAAAAATATAAAAGAACTGGAAACCGATTTATTTGGTGGCTTCTGGCCTGGAATTCAACTTTATTATCCGCCAGTCAAGTATTCTCCTCAAAATGGAACTTATGAAGATCTAAATTCTGCAAGCATTCGTTTTAAGAAACATGCTCACAATACGAACGCACATACACTCATTTTCGATCTTGAGGACGGCTGCAGACAAAAAGAGTTAAGTCGTGAATTATTAAAACAGGAATTAAAATCTCTCCGGAGAAAAAGGCCTGATATTGCTATAGCGTTGAGAATTAATCCGTTCCGCACAGTAGAATTTGAAAAAGATATTACCTTGCTGAGGACCGTTTGTGATTATATCGATGTCGTCATGCTAGCCAAAGCTGGAGAGGCATATGGGTCTGCAGAAGTTCGGGATTTATCCAGTACGCTCCTAGATATTAATGCAGACATTACTATACAACCCATTATTGAGCATCCTCGATCATTAAAAATTGTCTCTGATCTTATGGCGTACTCAACCGTAAAACATGTGGTCTTTGGTATTCATGACTTTTCTAAGGCGATGGGAATTAATATTACCCCTGAAAATTGGATTGAAGAGCTAAATTATTTTATGAATCAAATTATGTTTGAAGCCAGAATCGCGGGTAAAGGAGTTATTGGCGGCGTGGAAACTTTAATCGGTGAAACTGTTATGCCTGAAAAGTTTATTGAGCCGCATGACGTTCGACGATGGCTTGATTTACATGGAGATGATGAATCTAGAGTAGTTTATAAGCATGCTGAGACTGAAGCTGAAAAAGGTTTAACCGGTAAGCAAGTGATCCATCCTGGACATATTCATCTTTGTAAAGTGGCATACACCCCCTCACCAACAGAAATTAATTTAAAAATAAGAATTTTAAAAGCTGCTATTGAGGCGGACGCGCTGTTGGGGGGAGCAATTAAGTTTGAAGGTGAAATGCTCGATCCCCCGATGTTTGGAAAAGCTTTGCAATCTTTACTTCGGGCGCATGCATTAAAAGCATTAAATTATGATGATACAAAATTTGCAATTAGTGTGTTGAATAAACTGCCTGCGCAAATGATTCGCGAAAATTGGCCATACGGAGCGATACTCTAAATGACAATAAATAAATTTGAGTGGAATTGGAATGTGCCCGATGAGATTAATATTGGTCATTTGTGTTCTTCTCATCATTTAGGAACTAAGTTTGAAGATAAGGTAGCCATGATCGTTGAGAACGATGAACTGGGAACCACTGAAATTACTTTTAAAGAATTAGCGAAACAAACCGATCAATTTGCACAACTGTTATTGAATCAACATTTTACCAAAGAAGATCGGGTTTTAATTCGTCTGCCGAATTCAATTTATTATCCAATATCATTTTTAGGGGCAATGAAGGCTTCCTGTATTTCGGTTCCAACCTCAACCCTTTTAACAGCGGAAGAGGTGGTTTATCTTGCAAAAGATTCGGGTGCTAAAGGATTGGTGACTGACAAATCGATGTGGAATGATTTATCAACGCATGAACTCCCGAATAGCTTAGAGTTTGTTTTTTTAATCGGTGAGGGTGAAGTTAAGACTCACCAATCGATTCAGTTGATTGATTTAGAATTCACGTTAGCCAACATACAGGATATCAATTTTAAGGTTGCAACCAAGGCAAATGATCCGGCCTATCTTGTCTATACTTCAGGCACAACTGGATACCCTAAAGGAGTTTTACATGCCCATCGCGCAATCATAGGCAGAACGCCAGCATCACAGTATTGGTTTGATTTTCAGGGGGATGATGATCGCATCATGCATTCGGGCAAATTTAATTGGACCTACGTATTAGGATCAGGATTGATGGATCCTTTATATCTGGGTAAGACCATTATTGTCTATGAAGGCAAAAATCATGCTGATACTTGGCCTAGCCTAATAAAAAAACACCAGGCGACAATCTTTATTGGCGTACCCACAATTTATAGACAAATTTTACAAAAAACTGATTTTAAAGCCAGCGATGTTCCCTCCTTACGGTACTGCATGAGTGCGGGTGAACACCTTTCGGATGAAGTTTTGACACAATGGAAACAAAGATTTCAACAAGAGATTTTTGAAGCGGTTGGCATGTCTGAGTTCTCTTATTATCTTTCAGAAAATAAATACAATCCAATCAGACCGGGTTCTGCTGGATTTCCTCAACCTGGTCATGCCATTAAATTACTCAACCCTGAAACCCTTCAAGAGGTTGCAGCAGGAGAAGAGGGCATGATTTCAGTTCCGGATAATGACCCGGGTTTATTTTTAAAGTATTGGAATTTGCCGGAAGAAACAGCAAAACATGTTCATGATGGTTGGTTTTTTACTGGTGATTATGCAAAGTATGATGCAGATGGTTATATCTGGTTTATGGGTCGTAAAGATGACATCATTAAAAGTTTTGGTTATCGTGTGTCCCCATACGAGATCGAAAGAGTGTATAAATCTCACCCTGATGTGGCTGACTGTGCGGCGATTGGTGAAGAAATTGAAAAAGATAAATTATTGGTGGTAGCTTATGTTTTACCGCATGAGGACAAAGAGCCTGATCCCAATGAGTTGTTGAAATTTGGGCAAGAACATCTAGCGGCGTATAAGGCCCCCAAAACAATCTATATTACTAAAGAGTTTCCAAAAACAAAAAATGGAAAGATCTTAAGAAAAGATATCAATAAAAAAATAGCAATTTTACAGTCTACGGCCCGTTAAATGAGAATTAGCAATCAGGATATCACTCAAAGTATTGCGCATGCCTTGCAATATATTTCCTACTATCATTCAAAAGATTTTATTGCAGCAATGCGTGATGCCTATGACAAAGAGCAGTCAAAACCGGCTAAAGATGCGTTGCTGCAAATTTTAACTAGCTCAAAATTATCTGCTTTAGGCAAGCGCCCGTTGTGCCAAGATACCGGAATTGTCACTATTTATGCTGAAGTAGGCATGGCGGTTGAGTTCGAGGGTGATAAAACTTTGGATGAATTAATTAACGAAGGTGTCTCTCAAGCATACTTAGATCCTGAAAATCCACTTCGTGCCTCCATTGTTAAAGATCCTTTGGGGAAAAGAGAAAATACACACAATAATACGCCTGCAGTGATTCATACGTCATTAATCAAGGGCAACACGATCAGTTTTAAAGTTGCCGCTAAAGGCGGTGGTTCTGAAAATAAAGCGCATTTAAAAATGATGAATCCATCCGATGATATCGTGCAATATATTGTTGATTTAATTCCTAAACTTGGAGCAGGTTGGTGCCCCCCAGGTGTGTTAGGCATTGGTGTTGGTGGTACCGCGGAAAAAGCGGTACTCATGGCTAAAGAATCATTAATGGATCCTATTAATATCAATGAATTAATCAAAAAAGGTCCTGCTAATCGAGCGGAAGAACTCAGGCTCGAGCTCTATCAAAAAGTGAATCAGCTGGGCATTGGTGCACAAGGGCTGGGCGGATTGACAACCGTTTTAGATGTCAAAATCAAAGATTATCCAACGCATGCAGCCTCATTGCCGGTCGCAATTATTCCCAATTGCGCAGCGACGAGACATGTGCATTTTGAATTAGATGGTAAAGGCCCAATTTCATTAGACCCGCCAGCCATGGATGCTTACCCACAAGAAACATGGAAACCCAGTGAAGATGCTATATCAGTTGATTTAAACGCTATTACTAAAGCGGATTTAGGTCGTTTTAAGGTAGGTGATACATTGTTACTAAACGGTAAAATTCTAACAGCGAGGGATGCTGCCCATAAGCGCCTCGTGGGTTTAATTGCAGATAAAAAACCCCTCCCAGTCGCATTAAAAAATCGCTTTATTTATTATGTAGGCCCTGTTGATCCCGTTCATGATGAAGTCGTAGGCCCGGCAGGACCGACCACGGCTACTCGTATGGATAAATTTTCTGAGGTCATTTTAAACCAAGGTATTTTAGGGATGATTGGTAAAGCTGAGCGCGGAGAAGAGACTATCAAATCCATTCGTGACCATCAAAGTATCTATTTAATTGCTGTAGGGGGCGCTGCATTTTTGGTGTCTAAGGCCATTAAGAATGCAAAAAAAATTGCTTTCGAAGAACTTGGAATGGAAGCGATTTATGAATTTGATGTCAGCGATATGCCGGTGACCGTCGCAGTCGATTCCACTGGAAAATCCATTCATACCGAAGGCCCTAAGGAGTGGCAGTCAATTAGTTTTTAGGCTTGTATTGATTCTTAGCGAAGTGCTGGGATGTGATAAAGCCTCTTTTTTGTTGATGTTTTAGGGAAATGGTTTTAACCCGCTTTCGCCATAAGACATAAGAGGATGCTTTGAGATTCCTCTGCATTATCCGCATTACATCATTTTCAGTGATCTGATATTGATTAAAAATAGCATCAAATGGGGTTCGATCTTCCCATGCCATCTCAATGATTCTAGAAATATCTTCTTCTTTTAAATCCATACAATGATGGACCACTTAGCAGGGATAAAAATTCATTATTTAAAATAAGTTTTCTAGATTCTCAAAAAGAGATTCTGCATCTTTGGTAATATTCTCGAGATCATCAAGATTCTTAATTTTTTTAGATCTTTTTTTGATGTTTTTAATATTTTTTTCAACATCTTTAAGGTCTTTCTTGATTTCCTTGAGATTTTTATCGAGCTCTTTTGCTAAATTTTTAAAATTAATGCTCGCAATTAATTTATCTTGTATGGCGCTCACAATTGACTCAGCAAGCTTCTCGCTTGTAAGTCCACCCTCAGATTGACCTAAGTTGTTTAAATAAATATTTGCTAATTTCACTTCAAGTGTGCGTTTTCCAAGGAGTTTCATGCTGGCCTTCGCCTCTGTATTTAAGATTTCGAAACGTTTAATAATGAAGCGTTTCTCTTTTTTGACTTCAGGTCTATTTTCTTTGCCAGAGTGACCTGCTGCTGAAGTTTTTTCACCGGCTTGTTTCGCTTTTAAATATTGATCCACATTCGCTTTAATCTGATCAAAGTTTGTTTGTCCATTCACATCTTCATAATTAATGCTGGCGCCATCAATGGAGAATTTTTCAATCACGATCACATCACTTAAAACGGTATCAACCTCTAAATCTAACTCGGCTTTGTTAAATTTAAGCGCATAGTCGGTACTAAATCCTTTTGGGTTTTTAAGCGTAAACTGAGTTAAGGATCCGATCCCGTTCTTTAAATCCAGCTTGACTGAGTCTAGATTTACTGGAGTGCCAGTAATCTGAGTGCCGTATTCGATGATGAGATCTTTTGCGACCTGGTTTAAGAATGAAGAATTTTCAATTAAGGTTTTTTCTATTTGTTTGATAATGACTTTGGATAGTTGTTCGGGTGTTAAGCCATTTTGTTTTAAGCCAATATTATTCATAATAATATTCGGTAATTCTAGTTTAATTTCTTTATTGTCGAGCTGTGGAATTGTCACCTTCGCCTCTGTATTTAAGATTTCGAAACGTTTAATAATGAAGCGTTTCTCTTTTTTGACTTCAGGTCTATTGGCTTTATTGTCTTTGCCAGAGTGACCTGCTGCTGAAGTTTTTTCATCGG
>JAYNJX010000016.1:27732-29021 GCA_038110565.1 Nitrosomonadales bacterium
GAGTCTAGATTTACTGGAGTGCCAGTAATCTGAGTGCCGTATTCGATGATGAGATTGCGGACATCATTGTCTAGCTTATTTTTAATATAGTCATAGGCAAAATAGCCTAAGCCAGCACAGATAATCAAGACAATTAAAGTGATTATTTTTTTCATTAAGTTATGGTTTTATTCATTTAGGGATTAACCAACAGTTTACTATGAATAAATTTTATCCGAAAAAAAAGGGCTAAAAATAGCCCTTTTTTAAACTCATTTAGAGTTAATTACTCATTTGATGATGAACCTTCAGCAGGAGCTTCTGTTGAAGCTTCAGCTGCTGGCGCTTCTTCTGTTGCAGCTTCAGTTGCTGGTTCGTCTTTGTTACATGCAGCTAATGATAAACCTAATAATAAAGCAATGATAAATTTATTTAACATGTTAAATTTTCCTTAAAAAAAATAAAATAAAAAAAACTGCAAGTCTGGATTATGTCTTCGATTCATCAAAAGAAGAAATGAATTTTGAGGTCACCTTGTTTTGAGGTAATTTAATGCACACTTTCAAGCCTACATTGGGATCGAATTATATCGATTTTTTTCTTTTTTGCAATCAGATTTAGAGGGTTTTCTCATAAAAATTTGTATATAATCCCGATTCTTATGAAGCCAATCTTTACTTTACAAAATTTAGATTTAATTTATACAAAAGTTCGTCAATTGATTTACCTCTTTTGGGACTTCTTAAGAAATTCATTTTTAAAAATGAAACCCTACTTTTCTAACATGAAATCATTTTTGAATCAGGAAAATTTAAAGATCCTAAAGCACGATTTGGAGCAAAAAATAACCTTTGATAATTTTTTATCTGAATCTATTCGGTTTTTTGAGTTTTGCGAAAAAAAATACCTTCTTTTATTTGGTTGGCTAGAGCATCGATTGGGGCCATATTTCCGTAAAATGTTACCCAAGATATTGCCGGTATTAAAATTTCTTAATAATTTTGTCACTCAAAATCTATTACGCATAAAAAATTTTAAACCGCGTCTATATCGAAAAAGAATCTATTTTTTACTGATTTTAATCAGCCTATGTCTTTTTTTGAATATCATTCTTGATCTCTTTGTGGTGGAAAATAAGTATGGGATTCCACTATTAAAATCAGATGCCAAGAAGGTTCATCAATCACCTGAAGTTTTACCTAAAAAAAAGCATAAAAAATAGAATTTTTTTAACCAGTATATTGCTTTTTTTCAATTATAAAACGCTAGAATTTCAAGATGGTGTGTTAATGCAAAACAATTGACCTAAA
>JAYNJX010000017.1:0-28940 GCA_038110565.1 Nitrosomonadales bacterium
ACATTATTGATTATCCAGTAGAAGTTTCCCCTTTGGCTAGGGCTTCTGATGAAAACCCATCGATTACAGAACGTTTTGAATTATTTATCGCTGGTCGTGAAATCGCGAATGGTTTTTCAGAATTAAACGATGCAGAAGATCAAGCGGAGCGTTTTAAAAAGCAAGTTGCACAAAAGGATGCCGGTGATGATGAAGCGATGTTTTATGATGCAGATTTTATTCGAGCGTTAGAGTATGGCTTGCCGCCCACTGGTGGTTGTGGAATTGGGATTGACCGATTAATTATGTTAATTACTGACAAACCAAGCATTCGTGATGTTATTTTGTTTCCGCATATGAGGCCTGAGTAATGTATAAGCATCCAAATTTGGATCGAGATTTAATTACACCAGAACAGGCGCTTGAGATACTTAAAGAGGGCAACGAGCGATTTGTAAACAATGTAAAAGTAACTCATGACATGTTAAATGTTCGCGATGAAATTAAAGATAAACAACATCCATTTGCATCGATATTAGGATGTAGTGATTCTAGAACTACGGTTGAGTTAGTTTTTGATCAAAACTTAGGAGACATATTTTCAGTGCGATTAGCTGGAAATATTGCTTCACGAAAAGCATTAGGTAGTCTAGAGTTTTCAGTGAAATATTTAGGGTCAAAGTTAATCGTAGTGATGGGCCATACCAATTGCGGTGCTGTTAAAGCTGCTTGTGATCATTATACAGGTGGAAATATCGGACAAATTATCGACATGATTGATCCTGCGGTGCATAGAGAAACATCAATTCAAGAAAAAGATTTAAGAAATTCAGCTAATGAAGAATTTGTTGAAAAAGTTTGTTGGTTAAATGTGCAAGAACAAATTAATAATATTAAACAAAACAGCCCAATCATTAAAGACATGGTACTTGAGAACAAAATAGATCTTGTCGGCGCGGTATATGATTTAGCGTCCGGAAAAGTTATTTTTGAATCTAGCAATCACTAACTAAGCCTAACAATCGGTCAATAATCCCCAAAAAAAAGAAATTATCTTTTTGTCATAAAACTGACATATTTTAGTTTGATAATGACCCTATTGATTTCGTAAGTAGGAGATTTAACAATGAAAAATAAATTAATCACATCCGCTCTATCTGCTGCGTTAATGGCAATGTCTGCGAACATTGTTTATGCGGATTCAACTGAAGATTTAGTTAACGCACTGGTAACCAAAGGTGTATTAACTGAAGAAGAAGGTGCGCTATTATCAAAAAATAATACTAAAGAGAAAAAAAACCAAGCAATCGTGAAGATTGATAATAAAGGATTGCAGGTAAAAAGTGCTGATGATGCATTCACCATGCAAATTGGTGGACGCTTGCACGCAACTCTTGCAGATCATTCTTATGGTGACCTTGGATCAACAGCTGATCCTGTTGATGGAACTCAAATCAGACGTGCTCGACTTTATGTAAAAGGAAAGCTTTATAATAAATTTGGTTATATGGCTGAAGTGGATTGGGGTAACGATAGCACCTCAATTAAAGATTTTTTTGGTACTTATGAGCCTAATAAAAACTGGGAATTTACTTTTGGAAACCAAAAGCACGCATTTAGCCAAGAGATTCAGGAAAGTACAAACGATATTATGTTTGCAGAGCGTTCTTTTGTATCGTCCTTAGCTACTCCTTACTTTGATCGAGCAATCGGTGTTAATCTCAAGGCTATGGGTGAAACTTGGAACGTGCAAGGTGGTTTTTATGGTGACGGAGTCAGGGCCCATAGTGCCGATACCTCAAGTAGTACAAGAAATGCAACTTTGGAAAGATCAGAAGGTAAAGGTTTTGCAATTCGCGGTACTTGGAACCCAATCTTAGAAAAAGACCGTATGGTGATGTTGGGCGCTAACTATGGCTATAGAAAGCAAAGCGATCTTGGTAAAATAAATAATAATTCTTCCCCTGCTTTCTCTTATACTACAACTAATTTTTCTGACTTGAATGTAGTTAACTCAGGAAATGTGAGTGGTTTTAATGATTTTCAAATGGGTATTTTGGAATTAAGTGCCATGAATGGACCTTTTTCATTCCAGTCTGAATATGGAAAGGGAGCAGTTAACCGTGATGACGGAAGAGCTGATTATGATGTGAGTGCATATTATGCTCAGGTTGCTTGGACTCTTACTGGAGAGACGCGTGAATATAAGGCAACAGATGGTGAGTTTAAACGTCTTAAGCCAGCTAAAAACTTTGACCCTGATAAAGGCACATGGGGTGCCTGGGAAGTGGCTTTAAGACATGATTCAATTGATTTAACTGATGCAGATATTAATGGTGGCGATGCTAAGCGAATGACTTTGAACCTAAACTGGTATTTAAATGAGAACTTAAGAATGCTTGCAGGCTATGAAAAATTTTATGACTTAAATAAAATTAAAGAAACCAACGGCACTAACACTGATGATATTGATGTATTTCAAGTTCGTGCGCAGTGGGCAATTTAACATACGTCTAGTTTAAAATCTCCAAATCAAAAAGGCTCAGCTTCGCGACTGGGCCTTTTTTTATATGTTAATTTTTAATATAAATCGACCTTTTGATTTTTTGCAAACCACTTCTCCGTCAAATGTTTTAACGCGTTCTTGAATGCCAATTAATCCTATACCTGGATTTTTTATAACTTTTTTTATTCCATCATTCTGAATTTCGATTAAAAAGCGATTCTTTTTCTTAAGAATTTTAATGTCAGCCTTTTTTGCATTTGAGTGCTTAGTGATGTTAGTTAAGCCTTCTTGAATGATGCGGTAGATATTTGTTTTTAGTTTCGAAGGAATCTTACTCTCATCATCAAATTGAATTGAATACTGTAATTGGGTTTTGTTATTCTTAACTTTCCAATCTTCAATAAGAAGTATTAGTGCATTCTTAAAACCTAATTCTTCAATATGACTTAAGTTTAATTTCTTGATTAAAGTTCGAATAGATTCATTAATTTGGCTTGAGATCTTAATGATTTGGGCAAAATAGTTATCTTTATCATTTTTTGATGATTTGTTTACACCAGTTTGTGCAACGAGCTGAATACTTGTGAGATCCTGAGAAAGCTCATCGTGAAGATCATGGCCAATTTCTTTTTTTTCATTTTCTTGGATTTGCAATAATGATGCATTAAGCATATTAATTTTTTGATCATTAATTTTTAATGTATTAACAACCTTGCCGAGCATGCTTTGAATTTTGTTAAATTCAAGGATTTTTGATTCAATTTTTTTGGTATGAAACTTTTTATTATTAATATCATTAAGAACAATCAAAATATTATCGATATCTTTTAGTGTATAAGCATAAATTATGTATATGGCTAAATTAACAGCAATGATAATAAGTAACAGGATGGTTAAAACTCCTGTCGTCTCTGACCACAATACTGAAATGTCGTAATCCAAGTTAGGACTAATGACTATTGATCCTTTTGCATCATTGATATTAGAGATATTAATGATGCGTTTAAATTTAGATTTACCATCACTTTGATCAAAAGAAAAAATTTCTTTAAACCAAATTGGCGGGAGATTTTTATTGTTAAGATTATCGCGACTGCTTGTTAAAATTTTTCCGTTACTATCTAAAACCTCTATTTTTAAATGATGCAATTTTTTTATTTCAGATAAGCCAAATACAAAATTTTCATTTAAGATAACTTTCTCCCCATCTTTGTCTTGTAAACCATTTTTTATAGCGTATTCGGCGAGCTGTAAAGAGGATTCAAGCTCATTAAGAATATTATATTTAGCCTGATAAAAACTTGCAGCTGCTCCTATAAATATTCCAATAAGTAATATTAGATTGAATAAAATTTGTAATCTTATACGTATGCTCATTCAAGTATTCCAAATGGGGCTTGATCTAAAATTTTGTATTTAATACCAAGTTTGAATAGTTCAAAGTCTGATGAAATTTCAAGTTTACTTTTGACTTCAGCTAAATTATTGGAAACAGTTTTCTTTGAAATTGAGAGTTGTTCAGCTATTTTATCAATTGTGCTTCCATTAATAAAAAACTTAAATATCTCAAACTCTCTTGGAGTAAGTGTTTTTAATTTATCATCAGTAGAGTAGTTCAATACTGATTGAAAATCTTCACTAATAAATTTTATATTTTTTCTCACAGATTCTATAGCTGAAAATAAGTCGGTTGTGAGTTTATTTTTAGATAAATATCCTAAAACACCAATTTCAAAAGCCTGGTTGATAAAAATTGGATTGTCATGCATGGTTAAGATAATTATTTTCTGCTGATTATTTCTTTTTAATATTTTTCTGGCTGTTTCAATGCCGCTGATGCCATTCATAGATATATCCATCAATACAAGGTCAGCATCATTTTTACTTAAGAAATGGTATGCTTTTTCTCCGCTCTCAAGCATAGCGATGATTTCATAATTGCGATTTTGAGATTCAAGTAAATTTGCTAAGCCACTTCTGACGATATCATGGTCATCAACAATTACTATTTTCATTTTAATATCTCTTAATTTGTTATTTTTTATTATGATGGCATGAATCAACAAGAGTTCTAAAGGAATTTTTCCTTACTTTTTGTTTCTTTTTAGGGAACTTTTCCCATTAAAGTTTAGATATTTTTTCTTAATATTGATTTGTTACTTTTTAAGAGGAGAAACATAATGACTATTCAAAAAAATATTAAGCTATTTGCGTCAAGCCTTGTTCTATTATCATCCTCTTTGTTGGCAGGAGAGTTCTCGTGTGAATCGATTTATGGTAATTTCAGTTGCTCTGATGGAAATGAAAATCACAAATATATCTTCACCGCTAATGCAGAAAAAAATAATGTAGCGATGCTTCAATATGACAGTGAAAAAAATTTACTTGATAAACAAGATTTAAAAAACTGTAATGTTATCAATGAAAAAAACTGGTCATGTGAGCTTCATATCAAAGGAAGAAAAATGCATAAGTCTGAATCAAGAAAGCTTAATAAACTTGTAATTAATATGAGCGAAGGTAATCAGCTCACAACAAATTATAGATAAATTAGGGAAATAAATTCCATAATTTTAAAGTTATGGAGGTTATGTTTATCCTTCTTTAGCTAAATTAATAGTGTATTTAGGTATTTCGATGGTTAAATCTTCGTCTTGAACAATTGCTTGGCAAGAAAGGCGAGATTGAGAAGTTAGGCCCCAGGCTTTATCTAGCATGTCGTCTTCCAAATCATCGGATTCTGGGAGGGACTGATAACCTTCTCTTACAATAACATGACAAGTAGTGCAGGCGCATACTTGATCACAGGCATGTTCAATTTCAATGTGGTTATCGAGAAGAGTTTGGCAAATGGAATCACCTTTTTTGGCTTCTAACACGTCTCCTTCAGGACAAAGTTCTTCGTGGGGGAGGATAATTATTTTTGGCATAACTAATTGATTTCCTTGATATTTTTTCCAGTTAGTATCGTTTTCACAGACTGATCCATGCGTCGTGCTGCAAAGTTTTCACATGCTTGGTTGAGTTGTTCTGTTAAATGCATTATGTCATCTGTTACTTGTTTTTTAATCGCATCTTGGAGCAACTGCATATGATTTTCAATAGTATTTAATTCGTTTTCATTGAGTAAGGCTTTATCAATTTTAATTGCATTTTGAGTGAGTTCAATGATTTGATTGCCATCAGTTATTGCTTCAATCAATTGTCGATTGTTTTTATCTTCTTCCGCATTGGTGATTGAGCTCGTGAGCATCTCTTTAATAATGTTCTGATCAATGCCGTAGGAAGGTTTAACTTCTATATGTGTTTCTTTATTAGTTGATAATTCTTTTGCGCTCACAGATAACAAACCATCCGCATCAACTTGAAAGGTGACTCTGATTTTTGCAGCGCCTGCAGTCATCGGAGGAATTTCTGTTAAAACAAATTCTGCTAAAGAGCGACAATCTTTGACTTGTTCGCGTTCCCCTTGTACCACATGAATTTTCATTGCGGTTTGTCCTTCCTTGTAGGTGGTAAATTCTTGTGCTTTAGCAATTGGAATCGTCGAATTTCTAGGAATTATTTTTTCAACTAACCCACCCATGGTTTCTATACCCAATGATAATGGGGTGACATCCAAAAGTAGTGCCGCATCATTTTGATTACCTACTAAGCTATCCGCCTGTTTAGCAGCACCTAAGGCAACCACTTCATCGGGATTAAGATTATTGAGTAGATCTTTGTTAAAAAATGCTTTGACTGTATTTTGAATAATCGGCATTCTTGTGGATCCACCAACCATGACAATGCCATCAATGTCTGTGGTTTTTAATTGTGCATCAAACAGAGCTTGTTTCAGAATTTGATGGGTACGGTTAATTAAATCTTGGCTCATTGTCAGGAAGTCATTCTGGGTGATTTTAATATGAAGCGTGAGTGTGTTTAGATTTAAATTTTTTTCAATCTGGTCATGCTGGGTCAATTCAGTTTTTATTTCTTTTGCAATTTGAATGAGCTGACGATTTTCATTCACCGTTAATTGGTCTATTTGATTGTGTTGCATAATGAAATCACGAATCACGAGGTCAAAATCATCCCCGCCAAGATTTGCATCACCGTGAGTCGCAATGACTTCAAATAAACCTTTTTCTAATTTGAGGATTGAAACATCAAAAGTCCCCCCTCCAAGATCAAAGATCACAAATGTTCCTGCAATATTATTATCTAATCCATAAGCATAAGCCGCAGCAGTCGGTTCGTTAATTAAGCGCAATACTTGAATGCCAGCAAGCTTTGCAGCGTCTTTAGTGGCTTGGCGTTGTGCATCATCAAAGTAGGCGGGAACGGTAATCACAGCACCAGTAATATCATCATTAAATCTTGCTTTTGCTGCGCTATACAGTTTCTTTAAAATTTCAGCAGAAATTTCCACTGGGCTTTTGAGCCCTTGGAGTGTCTCGATTAATATTTCTTCATCTTGATGTGTGATGCTATAAGGAATATTTTCTAATTTGATATCAGCAATTTTTTTGCCAATTAATCGTTTCACGCTCGAAATGACTTCATTTTTTGAAGAACGTGCATGTTCACCGACCCATAAATTTTTCTCATCATAGCTCACCAGGGACGGCATTAAGGGTTGACCATCAATCGCAATCGTTTCTGTTATCCCGCTGATGACAGAAGCAACCAGAGAGTTTGTCGTACCAAGATCGATACCGATCGCAATCTTTCTCTCATGCGGTGATGTGCTCTGTCCAGGTTCTGATATTTGCAGTAATGCCATTAGCTAATTTTTTGTATGGTATCTTTTATTTTGTATCTAAATTTATCTAGAAAAATTATTTCATTCATGAGTTCTGAAATTGACTGGAGTTCATGATTTGAAAATTTGTTTTCTAATTCGGTGTATCTTGATGCATAAGCTGTGTTAACTTCTTCAAGCATTTTTTTGAGGTCTAGTATTTTTGTTAGTGACGCTTCTAATTTTTCTTCTAGCTCCATTTGCTGCATTAAAAATGTGGGGCTCATCTGATTTGATGTTTTAATGTGGTGACATTCGATTAAATACTGTGCCCGTTTCACTGGATTCTCTAACACCTTGTAGGCATCGTTAATTAATGAGGAATTGATTAATGCTTTTTGCTGAGTCTCAGCAGAGGCATGAATAAAGCGATCTGGATGATATTGTTTTTGTAAAGCCTGATATGATTTTTTTAGCTCTTCGGTTGAGAGGTTTAATGTTGGCTTAAGGTTAAAGATTTCATAATATTCCACAACTAAACCGTAAAGCTCTCACCACATCCACATTCATCTTTTACATTAGGATTGTTGAATTTAAAGCCTTCGTTCAAGCCCTCTTTAGTAAAATCTAATTCTGTTCCGTCAATATAAACTAGGCTTTTGGGATCCACGAAAATTTTGACATTATGACTTTCAAACACTTGGTCTGCTGGGTTGGCCTCATCAACATATTCTAAGGTGTAGGCCATGCCCGAGCACCCAGATGTTTTAACACCCAGTTTGAGTCCCAAGCCTTTTCCTCTTTTGCTCAAGTAGGCGGTGACTCGTTGTGCTGCTTTTTCTGTTAGGATGATCGCCATTATTTTTGTTTGTTTTTTAAGTCTGCAATTGCCGCTTTAATTGCATCTTCAGCTAATACAGAGCAGTGAATTTTAACTGGGGGAAGCGCAAGTTCTTCTGCAATCGCAGAATTTTTTATTTGTCCCGCTTCTTCTAAGGTTTTACCTTTGAGTAATTCGGTAACAAGAGAGCTAGAGGCAATCGCTGAGCCACAGCCGTAGGTTTTAAATTTTGCATCTTCAATAATGCCATCTTGATTTAATTTGATTTGTAATTTCATGACATCACCACAAGCGGGCGCACCGACCATACCGGTACCGACTTGAGGGTCATTCTTATCTAATGAACCAACATTTCTGGGATTCTCGTAGTGATCTAAAACTTTATCGCTATATGCCATATCTTTATTTTAACTCCATTTAAATTAATGTTCAGCCCATTCAACTTTTTCAAGATCAATACCTTCTTGAAACATTTCCCAAAGCGGCGAGAGTTCTCTGAGCTTCCCAATTTTTTCTTTTAACAATTTGATGGTGAAATCAATATCCGCCTCAGTAGTAAAACGCCCAATTGAGAAGCGAATTGAGCTATGTGCAAGTTCATCAGAACGACCTAACGCTCTTAATACATAACTGGGTTCTAGGCTCGCAGAGGTACATGCTGAACCGCTGGATACCGCAATATCTTTTATGGCCATGATTAAGGATTCGCCTTCAACAAAGTTAAAGCTAATGTTGAGATTATGAGGAACCCTGTTATGCATATCCCCATTCACATACACTTCCTCAATTTGAGTGAGACCATCATGCAGTTTTTGTTGTAGCTTTTTTACTCTCTGATTTTCTTCTTGCATCTCTAATTTTGCAATTCTAAATGCTTCTCCCATGCCAACAATTTGATGGGTTGCGAGTGTCCCGGATCTCATTCCTCTTTCATGACCGCCCCCATGCATTTGTGCTTCGATTCGAATCCTAGGTTTGCGTCTCACGTATAAAGCGCCGATGCCCTTAGGTCCGTAGGTTTTATGAGCAGAAAAACTCATTAGATCAACCGGGAGTTTTTCTAGATCAATGTTGACTTTTCCAGTCGCTTGCGCGGCATCGACGTGAAAGATAATTTGTTGTTCTCGGCAAATATGACCGATTGCTTCGATATCCTGAACCACACCAATTTCGTTATTGACCAACATGATTGAGGTCAGAACGGTTTCTGGACGAATTGCGGCTTTAAATTTTTCAATGTCAATAATGCCGTTTTCTTCGGGTTTTAAATAAGTGGCTTCATAGCCTTGTCTTTCTAGTTCACGCACAGCATCAATTACGGCTTTATGTTCTGTGGCCGAAGTGATGATGTGTTTTCCCTTATTCGGTGAGTAGAATTCAGCAGCACCCTTGATGGCCAGGTTGTTGGATTCAGTTGCGCCACTGGTCCAAACAATTTCTCTCGGATCTGCGTTCACTAATGCGGCAACATCACGTCTTGCATCTTCAACCGCTTTTTCTGCTGTCCAGCCATAACTATGGCTTCGAGAAGCGGGGTTACCAAAGTCTTCAGTAATGAATGGAATCATTTTTTCAGCAACTCTTGGGTCAACCGGAGTGGTTGCTGAGTAATCCATGTAAATCGGTATATTTTTCATTCTTAATCCGTATCTAATTAAATAATCGCTGCATATTGTCGCAAACGCTTCACTTCTTGTTCTAATGTTTCACATAAAAATTGCAAATCATCTTCGTCATTTTTAAGACCAAAGCTGATGCGGATCGCGCCTTGTGCAAGATCCTCTGGTACAGACATCGCTCTTAACACATGACTGGGCTCTTTATTATTACTTGAGCATGCAGACCCGCTCGCTACTGCTATTCCATGTTTATCGAGCGCCGTGATCAAGGTTGCGCCATCAATATCCGCAAAGGCAAAGTAAGCGGTGTTTTTTAAACGGGTTTGGTTTCTACAAAAACTAATGCCACCTAATTCTTCAACTTTAGCTTCAAGGATTGTCCTCATTTTTTGGTATCTGTCTTGATGATCCAAAATATTTTTTTTGGAAAATGTTACCGCCTCTGCAAAACCAATAATGGCAGCTAAATTTTCGGTACCACTCCGCAAACCATATTCTTGACCCCCACCCAGTATAAGAGGTTCAATTTCAATATTGTTTTTTAAAACCAAGGCCCCAATTCCTTGTGGACCATGAATTTTATGCGCAGATAATGTCATTGCATCTACACCCAGTTCTTTAAAATTGATGGCAATTTTTCCTAGGCCTTGAATGGCATCAATATGCAACAGCGTTTGATAGTTTTTAAGTTTTTCTACTATCGATTGAATGTCATGGATAATGCCATTTTCGTTATTACAAAGCATGATACTAATGAAATTAAATCCATTAGGATCAAGTTTCTCTAACCAATCAAAGTTGATGCTGCCATCCGAATTATTTTTAATGGGAGTAACCTTAAATCCATTAGCTTTTAATTGCTCAAAAGGTTTTGTGACACAGGGATGGTCACTGACATTGTAAAAAAATGATGCATCAGGATAGGCCTTTGCGTATCCTTGTATGATCCAGTTATTAGCTTCAGAGCCACCAGAGGTAAAGAAAATTTCATCAATTCCCGCTTGGATACTGTCAGCGATTTTCTTTCGGGCAATTTGAATGAGTTCATGAGACTGTCGACCAAAGTGATGATTGCTGGATGGATTGCCATGTTGTGTTTGCAGCGTTGCGATCACAGCATCTAGAACTTCAGGTGTCATTGCGGTTGTTGCATTGTGATCAAAATATAAAGAACTCATGAGGGAACTACCACTCCGGTTTTTGATTTTTTATGAAAGAATTCAACGGATTTATGTAAATTTTGTTTTTCATTGTGAGAATGAATAGCATCTTGTAAAGTTAAGCCCCCGAGGTAATCGAGCACTTTTATATTCACAGAGATCCAAAGATTATGGGTGATGCATTGGTTGCCATCATGACAGTCACCACGACCATTACATTGGGTAGCGTCTACTTGTTCATCAACGGCAGAAATAATTTCTTTAATACTAATATCGGCGTATGGGCGAGTAATTTTATAGCCACCGCCTGGCCCGCGAATACTGTCCACAACCCCTTTTTTTCTTAGTTTACTAAATAACTGTTCTAGGTAAGATAAGGAAATGGATTGTCTTTCTGATACGCTCAGCAAAGTGACTGGACCATTCTGTTGGTTCAACGCAATATCCAGAGTTGCTGTAACGGCAAAGCGGCCTTTAGTTGTTAGTTTCATAGCAGCATTTTACAATTACCTGACTAATTTAGTCAAGTATTATTCATGCCATTACTTTTTGATTTTTTTCTCGAGAGCTTGAATCGCTTTTTGCTGAGAATCAACAACCTTTAAGATCTCTTCAATCGATTTATAGATCGGATCATCTTCATTTTTACCGACAGCATAGGCTGAGAATTTATCGCTGGTTTGAGCTGCTTCAATAATTTTTGCCGGAATTCCAATAGCCGTTGCATGCGCTGGGACATCTTTAACAACCACTGCGTTAGAGCCAATTTTAGCATCATTGTAAATCGTGATTGGACCCAAGACTTTCGCCCCAGCCCCAATGACCACATTATTTTTTAAGGTGGGATGTCGTTTCCCTTTTTTCCAGGTCGTTCCCCCCAATGTAACCCCATGGTAAAGCGTGCAATCATCCCCAATCACTGCGGTCTCCCCAATAACAACCCCCATACCATGATCAATAAAAAAACGACGACCGATGGTGGCACCTGGGTGTATTTCTATGCCAGTAATAATTCTGGATAAGTGTGAAAAAAACCGACCCAGCCACTTGAGTTTGATGGTCCATAAAAAATGCGAAAAGCGGTGCATTAAGATCGCATGCACACCTGGGTAGGTTGTTAAAATTTCGAAATAATTCCTCGCGGCTGGGTCGCGATCAAAAACAACAGATAAGTCTTCTTTTAATTGTTGAAACATGGTTTGTGTTTAGTAAATATATTTCTTTGCCGGCATTATCGCATAAATCTTATTTTTCATTTTTTGATTTTATCTTTTTTTGGATTTGTTTGAGTATCCCGCGCATGATATTTATCTCTTCCTTATCCATTTTAATGCGGTTAAACATCAATCGTAAACGAATCATTAATCGCTCTCTTTGATTTCTTTTGAAGAATTCTAGCTTGTCAAGAATTTCCTCTAAATGCATATAAAAACCACTTTGTATTTTCATACTGACAAAATTTTGGATTTTGTTAGACGCTTCAAATTCTTTTAAACCTAAATGATTTCTGATTTCATAAGCCATAATTTGCACAGCTTGGGATAGATTTAAAGATGAATAATATTTGTTCGCATCAATATAACCTAACCAATGGCAGTATTTTAATTCATCATTGCTAAGTCCAGATGTTTCATTACCAAATAAAATTGAAATTTTTTGCCCTTGTTCTGCCGCTTGCTTAATTTTTTTTGCCAGCATGACTGAATTATAATGTGGCTGACTCAACTCTCTTTTACGTGCTGTTAAACCAATCACTAGGTGCGAACTGGCAATGGCCTTATCAATATTTTTAAATACCTTTGCCTGTTGCAGAATATCATCAGCCCCTGACGCAAGGGCTTCGGCTTCGCTTGAGGGAAAATTTTTAGGGTTGATTAAGACTAAGTTTTTAAAACCCATGGTTTTAATTGCTCTTGCAGCTGACCCTATGTTGCCGGGATGACTTGTATTCGAAAGTACAAAACTGACTTTATTTAAGTAAGTTGTTTTTGATTTCATGTAAATCCTTTAGAATAACTTTTTTTTAAATATATTATTCAATTGCATTATGCATCCAATGTTAACTATCGCTGTGAAAGCAGCACGAAAAGCTGGAAATATTATTGTACGAGCTTCAGAAGATATTAGTCAGCTAAAAATAAAAAATAAAACATTTAATGATTTTGTATCGGAAGTTGATCTGGCATCTGAAGAAGCTATTATTTCAACATTAAAAGCTACATACCCCGATCATGCATTCTTAGCAGAAGAGTCAGGCTTGTCAGAGGTTAAATCGGATTATGTTTGGATTATTGATCCACTAGATGGGACTACAAATTTCTTACATAATTATCCTCAATACTGTATTTCGATTGCATTAATGCATAAGGGTGAAATTGAACAGGGAGTGGTTTATGACCCGAATCGGAATGATTTATTCACTGCCACTAAAGGTAGGGGAGCTTTTTTAAATGATCGACGTATTCGTGTTTCGGCAAAAACAAAATTGCGTGAATCATTGATTGGTACCGGATTCCCATTTAGAGATTATGAGCATCTTCCTACTTATCTGAAAATGTTTGAAGAGCTGGTCCGATCAACTTCTGGTTTAAGACGACCCGGTTCGGCAGCGTTAGATTTGGCTTATGTTGCTGCTGGGTGGTTTGATGGATTTTGGGAAATCGGGTTATCAAAATGGGACATTGCAGCGGGTGCGCTTTTGGTGAAAGAGGCGGGGGGTATTGTTGCTGACTTTAACGCATCACAAGATTGGATAGAAAGTGGCAATATCATTGCTTCCAATGCCAAAATTTATGATGAGTTTTTTGGCATTATTCAAAAGCATTTAAGTGAAGAATTAAAAAATTAGTGATGGTGATGCCCACCTGGACCATGGACATGCTTATGTTGAATTTCCTCGGCATTTGCAGCTCTGACTTCTAGAATTTTTGCAATAAATAATAAGCGTTGCCCTGCCCATGGATGATTACCATCGACGACAACTTTGTTGTCTGCGATATTGGTGACCGTGTAAACAATGATTTCGCCTTGTTCATTTTCACCCTCGAATTGCATTCCTTCTTTGATATTTTTTTCAGGAAATTTTTCAATCGATTCAACATTGACGAGGCTCTCATCATATTCTCCAAACGCATCTTTTGGGTCTAGTGAAATTTCCACGGTCTCCCCGATATCTTTGCCATGCATACCCTCTTCAACTTTTGGGAAAATGTTATCAAATCCACCGTGAAGATATGTAATGGGTTCTTTGCTTTTTTCCAGCGTGTTGCCGTCACTATCTTTTAATTCAAAATCAATAGTCACAACGGTGTTCATGGTAATTTTCATGCATCATCCTTCATATAATTTTTAATATTCAGTATCGTATCATTTGCCGTCGCCTGAGGTTCAGGATAATCTTTACTGAAGTGTAAGCCACGACTTTCCTTTCTCTTAAGTGCAGACACAATAATTAATTCTGCTGTTTGTAAAAGATTTCTAATTTCAATAAATTCAGCGCTGACTTTAAAGTGTTTATAAAAATCATTAATTTCTCTCTTCAGAATTTCTATTCGCTCTAAAGCTCTCTGCAGCCGATTATTTGTTCTGACAATACCAACGTAATTCCACATAAAACGTCTTAATTCATTCCAGGTATGTGTCATTAAAACAGACTCTTCAGGATTTCTAACTCTACTTTCATCCCACTCCGGAAGCTCTTGGTGATGTCCTCTTTTTTTATTTTTGATGTGTTCGGTGGCTGCATCTGAAAAAACTAAACACTCTAATAGAGAGTTACTAGCCAAACGGTTGGCCCCATGTAAGCCCGTTGAAGCTGCTTCGCCAACCGCATACAGATTGTGTATATTGGTTTCAGCATGGAGATCAGTTTTGATCCCGCCGCAGCTATAGTGAGCGGCAGGGACAACAGGGATAGGGTCTTTTGTAATATCAATATTCAGTGATTTACAGCGTTCATAAATGTTTGGAAATCTTTGTTGAATATAGTCTGAATCTAAATGAGTAATGTCTATAAAAACATAATCATAGCCATGAGACTTCATTTCATAATCTATCGCTCTAGCGACAATATCACGGGGTGCTAATTCTTTTAATGGATGATATTTGTGCATGAATTCTTCATGGTTGGGTAATTTTAATTTTCCTCCTTCACCCCTCAGTGTTTCAGAAATCAAGAAGGATCGCTCTAAAGGATGATATAGATAAGTCGGATGAAATTGAATAAATTCCATGTTGGCAATATCACAACCGGCACGCCATGCCATTGCAATCCCGTCACCCGTGCTGGTTTCAGGATTCGTTGTGTAAAGATAAACCTTAGATGCACCCCCGGTGGCAATAATGGTCTGTGCGGCAGAAAAGGTAGATATTTGGTTATTGCTGCCATCGATAATATAGGCTCCCAAACATACATTATCCATTTGTGTGCTTTTTATTTTGTGGCTAGTAATTAAATCAACAACAGAACAGTTTTCAAAGATGTGTATATTTTGATGAGCACGTACTTTTGCAATTAAGGTTTGCTGAATTGCAGCACCAGTCGAATCATCAACATGAAAAATACGATTTTGTCGATGCCCACCTTCTTTGGTGAGATGGTAGGCGCCATGTTTATCTTTTGAAAAATCGACACCTTGAGCTATCAGCCAAGCAATTTGTTTTTGGCTCTCATGAATCACTTTCTTCACTACATCCGGGTTACTTAATCCAGCCCCCGCTTCAAGGGTGTCCTCAATATGCTGTTTAATTTCAGGGGCATGTTCACTGGCCGCGATCCCCCCTTGAGCCCATTGACTAGAACTGGTTTGCAGGGTCTTTTTTGAGATTACTGCAACCTTTAAATGATCCGCAAGCCGCAGAGCGGTGCTTAATCCAGCTAAACCAGCGCCAAGAATTAGGGCATCAAATTTATACATTTTTTATTGAACTAAACAGACCTTTTTTTATCCTAAAGTTATAACGAGAAAGGAATATGCATGGCACAACTCAAGCTTGTTGAACCAGACCAAAAAGTGTACAGTGAAAATTTAGAAAAGAAAAGCAAGGTTAGCATGAGTTTTCCTCCAACCAATCCAGAGCGAGCGGTTGATCAAAAGCTGGTTGAGAAAGCACAAAAAGGTGACAAACAAGCCTTTGGAATACTAGTTGAAAAATACCACAAAAAACTTTCACGTCTACTATCAAGAATGGTGCGCGATCAATCAGAAATCGAAGATATTGTTCAAGATACATTTATAAAAGCTTATCGGGCTATTACCAATTTTAGAGGCGATAGCGCATTTTACACATGGCTTTATCGAATCGGGGTTAACACAGCAAAAAACCATCTCGTGTCTCTCGGGCGAAGACCTAAGGCAATGAATGAAGTTGAAATTGAAGAAATGGAAAATTTTGAGGAAGCCCATGATTTAAGATCTTATGAAACTCCTGAAAGTGCGATGGCTACCAAAGAGATTGCTGCTGTTGTGAATGAAACCATTGAACATTTACCTGAAGAGCTGCGGTCAGCAATTACATTACGAGAGATGGATGGCCTTTCATATGAAGAGATTGCAGAGATCATGGATTGCCCAATTGGGACTGTCAGGTCAAGAATTTTTAGAGCACGGGATGCTATTGCTGAAAAATTAAAACCATTACTTGATTCGTCAGGCAATAAAAGATGGTAATTGAGGAGATATAGTTTTATGTCAGAAAAAATATCAGAATTTTTTGATCATCAAACCAACGCAAATAAAATTGATAGTTTGGTTGGCGATCTAACAAAAAATAAAAAAGAAAAAGAAGCATTCAAATACTATCAATTAATCAGTGATGTACTTCATCATGATCATGGTTTTATCTCTGACCATGCAGTTGATAAAATTATGCAAAAAATTGACCAAGAGCCCATCCAGTTTAATAATGGGTTTATTCGGCCCGCGATGCAAAATACATTAACTTTTGATTTTAAAAAATATGCACTTTATGTTTTTGCGTCGTTGATGCTTGTGGGTACTACTTGGTTTATTGCCACTAACACAAATGATTCTGCCAGTTCATCTGTGCCTGTTTTTCTGGCTGAAGAGATTTCTGAGCAGCTGTTGAATGATCATAATTCAACCACTACAACAAACCCTAACTTTTTTATTCAAGCCAATTATCAAGCTGACATTTAATGGTAATTAGATTTTTTTATTTCCTGGTTTTTTTCTTAGGTACGGCTCAAGTCTATGCAGCAACAGATCTCTGGTCAGATATTAATGATGCGAAGCTTGCAACACAAAAACTTAATTACCAGGGTATCGTTCAATCAGTCAATGAAAAACAAGATATCAATGTTTTAAAGTTAACGCATGCAAATTTTCAGAATCAAGAATATGTCAAAATTGAAAAGGTAGAGGGTGATAAAGCAGAGCTTTTGCTGTTGAATTCTGATGCGACGATCTATCAAGAGCAAGATGATAGAGTATTGATCCAAAAAAAACAAAACAATCATTTATTTCCGAATATCTTCACCGGTGATTTAGAGCAAATCAAGCAAAACTATAATTTAAGCCAAGGGTCAGAAACATTCATTGCCAACAGAAAAGCAATGTTGTATGTTTTAAATCCTAAAGATAATTATCGATATTTCTATCATCTTTGGCTGGATGTTGAAAACAATTTACCTTTAAAGTTAACCGTCGTGAGTCCGGATAAAAAATTAGTTGAAAATATAAGTTTTGCTGAAATTCAATTTTTACAATCCAAGGATTTGAATTGGTTTAGGCCAAAATCTGTTAATAATAAATCCTATGACCTCATAGAATCAAGTCAAGTGAGTCAAATCGCACCAAGGTTATTTAAAGTCACCAAGAGTACTTTTGGATTTAAAGAGGTCGAGTATCTTGCCAAACGCATGCCTGGATTAAACGTGCAATCGCAGCAACTGATTTTGACTGATGGGTTAAATTACGTGTCCATTTATATCCATCCAATTTCAAGAAATCAGAAACCTCAAAGTGGACAAATTCAAAAAAATAACAGCAATATCATCGCCTTGTATAAAGACGGATATCAACTAATGGCTGTGGGTAAGGTTCCATTTGAAACACTTGAGATGTTAACGGAAGCAATAAATTTTTAATGGCTGATCAAGCAAAAGTGATTCAAATTAAAGACAATCACCTGATCCTAGAGGTCGTGAGAGATAAGCCTTGTATGCTGTGTGGACAAACTTCTGGTTGCGGCAATTCGTTGTGGGGAAAACTACTCAATCATCAAGAAAAAAAAATTACCGTTGAAAATAACATTGGTGCCAAAGAAGGAGATTTCGTTAATCTAGAAATGAATGAAAAAGATATCCTGAAGTCCGCTTTAATTATTTACCTCATTCCGTTGTTATTTTTTTTAGTTTTGTTAGCATGTGCACAATATTTTTTAGAGAATAATTTTCTGATTTTGTTAATCGGATTAGTGGGATTGTTTTTGGGAATCTTTATTGCTAGACAGCTTGTGAATTTTCTGAAGATCAGCTTAAAGATAAAAGTTAATTAATTATGAGTGGAGTTAAGTTTTGAAAAAGTATTTTATATTTTTAGTAATGTTTATTTTCGTGGCTTACGTGCAAGCGGTTGAGCTGCCTGATTTCAGTAAACTTGCGGAAGATCAAGGCAATACTGTAGTGAATATAACCTCAGTCAAAAATACCCCGACAAATCAAAATGCCGCTCCTTTTCCTTACGATGAACACTTGCAAGAGTTCTTTGAGCGTTTTGGTATCCCAGGTTTTCCTGGAATGCCTCCAGGCGCACAACCTCAAGAAAAACAAGCGATGGCGACGGGCTCAGGATTTATTGTGAATGAAAAGGGGATAGTCATTACCAATGCCCATGTGGTCAATGGCGCTGATGCGATTACCGTCAAGTTAAACGATCAAAGAGAGTTTCAGGCAGAGTTATTGGGTATTGACCGAAGAACTGACGTTGCGGTTTTAAAAATAAAAGCGGAACAGCTCCCTAAAGTTAAGATTGGAGACCCTAAAAAATTAAAAGTGGGCCAGTGGGTAGCGGCAATTGGATCTCCATTTGGTCTAGAGAGCACGATGACCGTAGGCGTAGTCAGTGCCCTCGGTCGTAATTTACCTCAGGAAAATTATGTTCCATTTATTCAAACTGATGTAGCAATTAATCCGGGTAATTCTGGCGGTCCTTTATTTAATACGGAAGGTGAGGTTGTTGGCATTAACTCACAGATTTATTCAAGAACAGGAGGTTATATGGGCCTATCTTTTGCAATCCCAATTGATGTTGCCATGGATGTAGCCAATCAACTTGAGAAAGATGGCAAGGTATCACGAGGTTGGTTAGGGATTGCGATTCAGGAGATTACCAAAGAACTTGCTGAGTCTTTTGGCATGAAGGATACCATGGGCGCCTTAATCGCCGGGGTTGAAAAAGATTCGCCTGCTCAGAAAAGTGGTCTTGAAGCGGGGGATGTGATTGTTAAATTTGATAATAAGGCCATAACAATTTCTTCAGATCTACCAAAATATGTTGCCGCTACAAAACCAAAAACTAAAGTTAATGTTGAAATTTTACGTAAAGGTAAACCTAAAACATTGATGATTGAAATTGGTGAAATGGAAACCGAGGAACAATTAATTGTTGCTCGAAATGGCAATAATGCAAATGAGCATAATCGTATCGGATTAAAAGTAAAAGACTTAACCCCAGAGCAAGTTAAAAAGCTTGGAGGCAGAAATGGTGTAATTGTTGTTGAGGCTGTCGGAGTTGCCATGAATGCTGGTATTAGAAATGGGGATGTTGTTTTGGGCTTTAATAATAACAAGATTAAAAATGCTCAAGGCTTTAATCAGGATTTACGTAAAATTCCTGTAGGCAAAACCATTGCACTGCTCGTCTATCGAAATGGCGATACCTTATACGTGCCGGTGAAAATAACTAAGTAAAAGGCTTATTTTCAGGTAGAATTCAGTCTCCTGAATTTAAAAAGAGAGGCGCTTTGCGCCTCTCTTTATTTTAATTGATTATTCATGCAGAAAAATATTAGAAATTTCTCCATTATTGCGCATATTGATCACGGCAAGTCCACACTAGCTGATCGTTTAATTCAAAAGTGTGGTGGCTTAACAGATCGTGAGATGGATACTCAAGTTCTTGACTCAATGGATTTAGAGAGAGAACGAGGCATTACCATTAAGGCGCAAACGGTGACCTTAAGATATAAGGCAAAAGATAATCAAGAATATATCCTCAATTTAATAGACACCCCAGGTCACGTGGATTTTACCTATGAAGTTAGTCGATCCTTAGCCGCATGTGAAGGGGGGATATTAGTCGTTGATGCTTCTCAAGGAGTTGAGGCGCAGACCGTTGCGAATTGTTATACCGCGCTTGATCAAAATGTTGAAGTATTTCCAGTTTTAAATAAGATTGATTTACCCCAGGCTGATCCAGAAAGAGTGAAATCTGAGATTGAAGATGTCATTGGAATTTCTGCAGTGGATGCAATTCCATGTTCTGCTAAAACTGGCGAGGGTGTGGATGATATTTTAGAAAATATTGTCGCTAAAATCCCGTATCCAAAAGGTAACCCGAATAATCTTCTGCAAGCATTAATTGTGGATGCATGGTTTGATAATTACGTGGGCGTAGTGATGTTAATCAGAATTGTTGAAGGCACCCTAAAGACAAAAGATAAAATTCGTTTGATGTCCACGAATAGTGAGTATTTTGTCGATCAATTGGGTATCTTTACCCCTAAGCCTGTCAAAAAAGATCAACTTGAAGCAGGGGAGGTGGGTTTTGTTATCTCTGCGATTAAGGAATTGTCTACCGCTAAGGTTGGAGATACGATTACTTTAGCTGGCAGCCCAGCAAAGTCACCTTTATCGGGTTTCAAAGAAATACAACCTCAAGTTTTTGCAGGACTCTACCCAGTTGATTCCAGTCAATTCGAGGCGTTAAGAACTTCATTAGAGAAACTGAGTTTGAATGATTCCTCTTTAAGATTTGAACCTGAAAATTCTACGGCATTAGGTTTTGGATTTAGATGTGGGTTCTTAGGTCTTTTGCATATGGATATTGTGCAAGAACGTCTTGAGCGCGAGTATGAGATGGATTTAATTACGACCGCACCGACCGTAGTGTATGAATTGTTATTTAAAAATGGTCAAATCCAACAAATCGAAAACCCATCTAAATTGCCCGATTTATCTACAATTGAAGAAATTCGAGAGCCGATTATTAATTTAAATATCTTACTCCCTCAAGATTATGTGGGTCCGGTGATGAAACTTGCAAACGAAAAAAGAGGCATTCAAAAAAATATGCAATATTTGGGTCGCCAGGTGATGATTAGTTATGAGCTTCCATTAAACGAAGTGGTTTTAGATTTTTTTGATAAATTAAAATCAGTTTCTAGAGGCTATGCTTCAATGGATTACGAATTTTTGGAATTTAGAGCATCAAATTTAGTAAAGTTGGATATTCTTGTGAATGGTGACCGGGTGGACGCGTTATCGTTAATTGTGCATAAAGAAAATAGTCAATACCGTGGTCGAGAATTGGCTGCCAAGATGCGACAGTTGATTCCGCGTCAAATGTTTGACGTAGCGATTCAAGCTGCAATAGGGGCAAATATTATCGCTCGAGAAACAGTTAAAGCGATGCGTAAAAATGTGTTAGCAAAATGTTATGGTGGGGATGTCACTCGAAAACGTAAGTTGCTAGAAAAACAAAAAGAAGGTAAAAAACGTATGAAGCAAGTGGGTAATGTGGAGATTCCGCAAGAAGCCTTCTTAGCAATATTAAAGGTAGATGAATAATGATTTTTGCAATAATTTTAATGGCCAGTACTTTTATCACTGGATTTTTTTATATTTGGAATAGGATCAATGGCAAGACCAAAAATAGTCAGAATATTTTAATTAAAAAAATATTTGACATTTCAATTGGTTTTTTTCCAGTTTTGTTTGCGGTATTTTTTATTCGTTCTTTTCTTGTCGAGCCCTTTAAAATCCCATCCGGATCGATGATGCCGACATTAATTCCAGGTGACTTTATTGCGGTCAATAAATTTGCTTATGGATTACGGCTGCCTGTATTTAATAAACTTCTTGTTCCGTGGGGTTTGCCAGAACGCGGTGATGTGTTTGTATTTCATTATCCGAAAGATCCCTCAGTGGATTATATTAAGCGTGTGATTGGACTTCCTGGAGATCATATTCGTTATGACGGAAAAAAATTATATATTAATAATGAACTCATGCCGCAAGAGGTGAAAGCTGAATATGTATATGAATACCAAGAAGCGATGATGGTGACTGCAATTGAAAAAATTGAACAATTAGGCACTGTAGAACATTCGATTTTATTGCATGATATTCCAGCGAAAACACAAGAATTTAATGTGCCGCCCGGTTTTTATTTGGCTATGGGAGACAACCGAGACAATTCATCGGATAGTCGGGTCTGGGGATTTGTTCCTGAAAATTTGTTAGTGGGTAAAGCGTTTGTGATTTGGATGAATTTTTCCGAAATGAATAGAATAGGAAATTGGATTAAGTAGTGATGGATCAATTGGTCATTAGACAACTCAACGATCTATTTAAATATCAGTTTAATGATATCACTTTGCTCGAGCTTGCATTATCGCATCGAAGTTATCAGCATCATAACAATGAGCGGCTGGAGTTTTTAGGCGATAGTATTTTAAATTTCACGATTGCGGAATCGCTTTATCAAAAATTTAAAACATTACCTGAAGGTGACCTCAGTCGATTAAGAGCATCACTTGTAAAGTCTGAATCATTGGCTGAAATTGCAAAGTCAATTAAATTAGGTGACTTTATTTTATTAGGAGAAGGTGAGCTAAAAAGTGCGGGTTGGCGCAGACCCTCGATTTTAGCGGATACATTCGAGGCAGTGATTGGAGCGATTTATCTTGACGGTGGAATTCAGGAAGCGCAAAAATTTATTCTCAATTTTTTTCAAACAGGTCTCGAAAATATTGACCCTAAAAAAATTGTCAAAGACGCAAAAACAACCTTGCAAGAATTATTACAATCCAGAAAACTCATGACCCCCGAATATAAAATCATGAAGATTGAAGGGGAGGCGCATAATCAACTATTTTTTGTACAGTGCGACATTTCTCAGTTAAAGTTACAAACAGAGGGTTCAGGAACTTCGAGAAAGCTAGCAGAGCAAGAAGCAGCGATGATTGCGTTAGAGGAAGTGAAACAAAAAATATAATATGAAAAAAAGATGCGGCACAATCGCTATTATTGGCCGACCTAATGTTGGCAAATCCACATTATTAAATTATATCTTAGGCCAAAAGCTATCAATCACTTCTAAAAAAGCGCAAACCACCCGACATCAAATAATAGGCATACATACCGAAAAAGAAAATCAATATATCTTTGTAGATACCCCGGGCTATCAACAAAAATTCATGAGTGAAATGAATAAGCGCATGAATAAGTCAGTGACCTCTATTTTTAATGATGTCGATGTGATTCTATTTTTATCTGAACCAAAAGATTTGGATGAGTTAGAAATTAATCTCATTAAAAAAATTCCACAAGATGTGCCAGTTATTAATTTAATTAACAAATCAGATCAGGTAAAAAATAAAAACAAGCTGTTAGAGTTGATTGAAAAAAATAATGAGCATGCAATGTTTCGCGCCATTATTCCAACTTCAATTAAATTCCCTGATAACCAAAAAATAATTCTAGCCGAAATTGAAAAATATTTACCTGAACAAGAGTTCATTTTTCCTGAGGATGAGTTGACCGACAAAAATGAAAGATTTCTTGCAGCAGAAATTATTCGTGAAAAAATATTTAGATTAACGGGGGATGAATTGCCTTATGTGATTGCTGTCGAGATAGAAAAATATGAAATGGAAAATGGATTGAGAAGAATTTTTGCAAGCATCTTGGTTGATAAAGAAAGTCAAAAGCCTTTGGTGATTGGAAAGAGCGGATCGCGTTTAAAGAAAATATCAACTGAAGCGAGAATTGATATGGAAAAATTATTTTCAGGAAAAGTGTGGTTAGAAGTTTGGGTCAAAGTGCAAAAGAATTGGTACGATGATCAACGCGCACTGAAATCATTAGGATTTTAAACACGATCCATGAAAGTTGAGAATGAAAATATCTATGTTTTACATACCTACCCCTTTAAAGAAACCAGTTTAATCGTTGATGTGTTTTCAGAAAATTATGGACGAGTTTCTTTGTTGGCAAAAGGAGCAAGGCGCCCACGCTCTATTTTAAGAGGCTACCTTCAACCCTTTCAAAAAGTGCAAGCCGAATGGTCAGGAAAAAATGAATTAAAGACTCTTTTTTCCGTTGAGTGGGTAGATAAATTTTTAGGCTTGGAAGGAGATGGTCTGGTATGTGGGTTTTATCTAAATGAAATTCTGATTCATTTACTCCCTAAAGAAGATGAAAATAAACCCTTGTTTATTTTGTATGACGAGGCCTTAAAGCAACTTTCAAATGCCAAAGATGCAAAAGATGAGATCTTGAGAAATTTTGAACTTAGTCTTTTGCAAGCATTAGGATATCAATTAACGTTAGATACTGACGAGCATGGAAGTCCGATCGATATCAACAAAAATTATCGTTATGAAGCTGAGTATGGTGCCTCGGACTTAGAGGTGACTCAAAATGGTATTGAAATATCCGGAAAGACTTTAAGAGATATGTCTGTTGGAGACTTTACAGATAAAATAACGTCAAAACAAAGTAAGCAATTAATGAGATACTTAATTGCCTTTTATCTGGGCAATAAAAAATTAAAATCGAAAGAATTATTTTTAAATATTAAATAACTATTATTATGATTTATCTTGGTGTAAACATTGATCATGTGGCAACAATTCGTCAGGCACGAGGAACCGACTATCCCTCAATCACTAAAGCAGCAACACTAGCTGAAGAAGCTGGTGCTGATAGCATTACCCTGCATTTGCGAGAAGATAGACGGCATATGCAGGATCGAGATTTATATGATCTAAAACCTCTTTTAAAAACAAAAATGAATCTAGAATTAGCGGCAACTCATGAAATGATCGGTATTGCTTTGAAATTGAAGCCTGAGGATGTTTGTATTGTCCCAGAGAGAAGAGAAGAGCGAACTACTGAAGGTGGTTTAGATTTAATGAATGCCTATGCTAATGTTGAGATGGCGACAAAAAAATTAATAGACGCTGGTATTCGAGTATCTTTATTTATTGCCCCTGATTTTAAGACTATTGATTTAGCAAAAAAAATGGGCGCCCCCGTGATTGAGTTACATACCGGTCATTATGCAAACGTTCAGGGCGCTGAACAGGAGTTAGAGCTTCAGGTAATTGAACAGGCAACAAAACACGCTCTAGAACAAGGATTGATCGTGAATGCTGGACATGGATTAAATTATGATAACGTAAAGCCAATCGCTATGATCGCTGGGATGAATGAGCTAAATATAGGGCATGCAATTGTTGCAGAGTCTATATTTATTGGTTGGCAAGATGCGATTAAAAAAATGAAAAATATTTTGAGAGCCTCAGTATGATTTTTGGCATTGGCAATGATATTGTTGAAACAAGTCGTATTGAAAAAATTTATCATAAATTCGGCGAGCATTTCCCTCAAAGAATATTAACGCCAAGTGAATATAAAGTTTTTGTAGAACGAAAAAAAAATATATCTTTTTTGGCTAAGCGTTTTGCCGCTAAAGAAGCTTTTTCTAAAGCCTTAGGAATAGGTTTTAGAGCCCCAGTTTCCTTTCAGTCAATTGCGATTGAAAATAACACGATGGGGAAACCCATATTAAATTTTTCAGATGAGCTTGCATCTTTTTTGAGTGAGAAAAAAATACTTCATTGTCATTTAACAATCAGCGACGAAAAAAATTTAGCAAGTGCAATGGTAATCCTTGAAACTTAAATTTGATGACATTAGAAAATAGTTTTATTGGCACAAAAAATTTGTATGGTGCAGGTGATGCATCTAAAATTTTTAGAGCGCAGGTATTGATCATCGGTCTTGGAGGTGTTGGCTCTTGGGCGGCGGAAGCTATGGCCAGACATGGCGTTGGCAATATCACTTTAATGGATCTTGATCACATTGTAGATTCTAATATCAATCGACAAATCCAAGCGCTATCCATGAATGTTGGTCAGTCAAAAATAAAAGCAATGTCTGATCGTATATGGACAATTAATCCAAAATGCAAGGTTAATTTGATTGATGATTTTTTAACTTTGGAAAATATTTCGACTTACATTTCTGATAATTACGACGTCGTGATTGATGCGATTGATGAATCGAAGGTAAAAGTAGAACTGATTAACTTTTGTTACCGCAATAAAATTAATTTAGTCACTACTGGTGGCGCAGGCGGAAAATTAGATCCTACTAAAATTAAAGTTGCAGATATTTTTGAGTCTTACGGCGATCCTTTGCTGGCAAAAATTAGATCCAGGCTTAAAAAAATTTTTATGGAAAAGAAAAAATTAAAAATTCCAACAGTCTTTTCTCCGGAGACAATCACTAAGCCAAAAGAATGTCATCAAGAATTGCAGGGTTTAAGTTGTGCCGGATACGGATCTTCAGTGTCGGTTACTGCCGCATTTGGTTTTTGTGCAGCAGCAGAAGCTTTTAAAATCATTACTAAATCATAGCTTGAATATTTAAGCTTTATCCCCATATTCATTTTATTCGAACTAATTAATTAAAAATTTTAACGCGAGGTCATAATGTCAAAAGAAAAATTAAATTTTCAAACCGAAGTGAAGCAGTTATTGGATCTCATGATTCATTCTTTATACAGTAATAAAGAAATTGCTTTGCGTGAACTCATTTCAAATGCCAGTGATGCCACCGATAAATTGAGATTTGAAGCACTCGATAATGATAAGCTGTATGAGAAAGATTCAGATCTGTCTGTGATTGTTGATTTTGATGAAAAGAAAAAGATTCTAACGATCGAAGATAACGGTATTGGTATGGATCGAGACGATCTTATTAATAATATCGGTACCATCGCAAGATCAGGCACTAAAGAATTTTTAAATAAACTTTCAGGTGAGAAATCAAAAGATGCAAATTTAATTGGCCAGTTTGGCGTTGGGTTTTATTCTTCATTTATCATCGCAGATGAAGTTGTTGTGGAAACAAGAAAAGCTGGTGATACCAAAGCTTATCAATGGTCATCAAAAGCGGATGGCGAATACACTATTGAAGATATCAAAAAAGACACACGTGGAACCAAAATAACCTTACACCTTAAAAAAGATGAAGAAGAGTTTTTGGACTCATGGCGACTGCAAGCGATTATTAAAAAATATTCTGATCATATTTCTGTCCCGGTCAAGATGTTTAAAGTTGACTTTAAAGAGGGGAAGTCAGAGAAGTCAAAAGTGCTTGAAACTATTAATAATACTCAAGCGATTTGGACTCGCAATAAGAAAGATATTAAAACTGAAGAATACGAAGAGTTTTATAAGAATATTTCATATGATTCTGAAGCGCCACTTGCGTTTTATCACAACCGTGTTGAAGGAAAATCTGAATATACTTCGCTACTCTATATTCCAAAAAAAGCACCATTTGATTTATATGAGCGCGAAAGACAAAACAATATAAAACTTTATGTGAAAAAAGTTTTTATTATGGAAGCTAGTGAAAAGCTTATGCCGCACTACTTAAGATTTGTAAAAGGGGTAATCGATAGTCAAGATCTTTCACTCAATGTGTCACGAGAAATTCTTCAAGATAGCCCAATGGTCGAGACTATTAAGTCTGGATTGGTAAAAAGAATATTGAGCTCTCTTGAAGAGATGGCAGAAAAAAAACCAGAAGACTATAAAACATTTTGGAATGAATTTGGTAAGGTCATTAAAGAAGGCCCAGCTGAAGATTATGCGAACAAAGAAAAGATTGCCAATCTGTTAAGATTTTCATCAACGAAAAATGATAATCAAGAGGTCAGCTTTAAACAGTACATCACCAATATGGTGAAAGGTCAGGAGCAGATTTACTACATTACTGCTGACTCTTATCAGGCGGCAAAAAATAGCCCACATCTTGAAATTTTCAAAAAGAAAAATATCGAAGTGCTGCTATTAAGTGATCGTGTGGATGAATGGTTAGTTTCTAATCTATTCGAGTTTGAGGGTAAGAAATTACAGTCAATCGCCAAGGGAGATTTAGATCTTGGCAAGCTTGAAGATGATAAAGAAAAAGCAGAGAAGAAAAAAATCGAAGCAGATTCAAAAACGCTGATTGAAAAAATTAAAAAATCATTAGGTGATCGAGTGAAAGAAGTGAAAGTAACGCATCGTTTAACTAATTCACCAGCCTGTTTAGTGGTGGGTGAGCATGATATATCCGGTAATTTGGAAAGAATTCTAAAGGCGGCGGGGCAAAATACACCCGATGTCAAACCGACTTTAGAAATTAATCCGCAACATAAGCTAATCCAGAAGTTAGAAAAAGTTAAAGAAAATCAAGAGTTTAACGATTATGCAGCGGTTATTTTGGATCAAGCCATCTTGTCCGAAGGCGGACAATTAGATGATCCGGTTGCTTTTGTGACCAAAATTAATGATTTTTTAGCCAAATAGCTATCAAAAATATTTAATAAAATATATTAAATAAAGTGGAAAAATGTTTGACAAGTTTTCAAAAAACCTGCTATAGTCTCGCTTCTTGGCGTCAAGCATGCCAAATCACTGAAAACTTTAATATTTTGACGTGATTTTTCGATCGCGGGGTGGAGCAGTCTGGCAGCTCGTCGGGCTCATAACCCGAAGGTCACAGGTTCAAATCCTGTCCCCGCAACCAAGTCGAAATTTGCTCTTTAACAATTTGAACAACTGATAAGTGTGGGTACTTATTGAACGAGGTCAGTTGTATTTATACAACACTCAAAAAATAAGTGCTTACACACAAATTTGTGAACAAGACCACCACTAAATTTATTTAGTGACCTTGTGAATGAATTTGAGTTTTAAAGCACAAGCGATACATCTAAACTTTCTACGGAAAGTTTTAAGTAATAGACAAGATTAAACTGAAGAGTTTGATCCTGGCTCAGATTGAACGCTGGCGGAATGCTTT
>JAYNJX010000018.1:0-1831 GCA_038110565.1 Nitrosomonadales bacterium
CTGGTACGATTCGTGCAGACTTTGCAGAAAGTATTGATGCTAATGCAGTACATGGCTCTGATTCACTTGAAAATGCTAAAATTGAAATTAATTATTTCTTTGGATAATTAATTAATTTTAGTGAACATATTTGATTTAAATTTTAATCAATTAAAAACGACAATCGCCGAGTCAGGGCATCAACCTTTTCGAGCTAAGCAGTTATGGCGCTGGCTTTACAAGGAAGAAGTCATTGATTTTGACCAAATGACTGACTTGGCGAAAGATTTTAGAGAATTCTTAAAAAAAACTTTCCAGTTTTCATTCCCAGAAGTTGATTTCGATCATTTGTCCCAAGATGGCACGCGCAAATGGCTTTTTAATGTTGGTGAAGCAAATGCGATTGAGTCTGTATTTATTCCTGAAAAAAATAGAGGAACCTTGTGTGTTTCATCCCAGGTTGGCTGTGCACTAGAATGTACATTTTGCTCTACTGGAAGACAGGGTTTTAATCGAAACTTAACCCAAGCGGAAATCATTAGCCAGCTTTGGTTAGCAAATCATATGTTAACTGGGGTTTATCCGGAGCGTCTAAAAGCTGTCACCAATGTGGTGATGATGGGTATGGGGGAGCCTTTAGCGAATTATCAAAACGTCGTTTCGGCATTAGACATTATGTTGAGTGATCAAGCCTATGGGTTAAGCCGCAGAAGAGTCACAGTGTCGACCAGCGGCCTTATTCCTGCCATATTAAAACTAAAAGAAGACTGTCCAGTGTCACTTGCAGTTTCTTTACATGCACCAAATAATCAAATTCGAGATGAGATTGTGCCAATTAACAAAAAATATCCAATTGAAGATTTGATCGATGCATGTAGAAGTTATCTTGAGCATGCGCCTCGTGACTTTATTACTTTTGAATATGTAATGCTCAAAGGAATTAATGATTCGGAGCTTCATGCAAAAGAGTTGGTTAAGCTGACAAAAAAAATTCACTGTAAATTTAATTTAATTCCATTTAACCCTTTTCCAAAAAGTGGATACGAGTCTTCCAGTCTTGATCAGATAAAATTATTTCAAAAAGTTTTAATGGAAAATAACATTGTCACAACGATTCGAAAAACCAGAGGCGATGATATTGATGCCGCTTGTGGGCAATTAGCGGGTAATGTGAAGGATAAAACTAAACGTGTCGTTCGCTTGATTGAGAAGGGCTTAAGGTGACATTACAACATCATCGAAATCGATTAGCTGTTCAGGTAGGACAAGTTTTTGTTGGCGGCAATAATCCTGTCGTTATTCAGTCAATGACCAATACGGACACTGCAAATGTTCATGAAACTGTCAAACAGATTATTGAGCTATGGCAGGCTGGCTCTGAAATTGTTCGAGTAACCGTCAATAACGAAGCAGCTGCAAAGGCCGTCCCAGAAATTTACAACGCGCTTTTAAGTAAAAACTGCAATGTACCTATTGTGGGTGATTTTCATTTTAATGGCCATAAGCTCTTAAAGTCCTATCAAGATTGTGCTCAAGCGCTTGCGAAATACCGTATTAATCCAGGTAATGTCGGTAAGGGTTCAAAAAAAGATGCACAATTCGCCGAGATGATTCAGTTTGCGATTGAATACAACAAGCCAATTCGCATCGGAGTGAATTGGGGTTCTTTGGATCAGGAATTGTTAGCAAAAATGATGGATGAAAATAATCAGCTCAATTACCCTTTAGATGCAAAGTCTGTGATGCGAGAGGCGCTGATCGTTTCTGCGTTAACCAGTGCGGAGCAGGCGGTCGAAATTGGACTTCCTAAAGATAAAATTATACTTTCATGTAAAACCAGCGACACCCAAGA
>JAYNJX010000018.1:1931-27700 GCA_038110565.1 Nitrosomonadales bacterium
TTTCAGGAATTAGCGGCAAATACTCAAAGGTTTTTAAGGACAGAGATGCCTCGATGGCGCAAACAATATAAGGGCGTTGAAAGTATGACTGTTGCTGTTATGGGTTGCGTTGTTAATGGTCCGGGTGAATCAAAATTAGCCAATATTGGTATTAGCCTTCCTGGAACAGGGGAAATTCCTGTAGCCCCTGTTTATGAGGATGGAGAAAAAACGGTCACCCTAAAAGGTGATAAAATTACAGAAGAATTTCAAGACATCATTAGAAAATACATCGATAAAAAATATAAGAAAATATGAAAAAGTATCAATCATTAAAAGGTTTTTATGATGTGTTGCCAGAGCAACAAAAATATTGGCGTTTTTTTTATAAAACAGCTTATAGAATTTTAGATCAGTTCGCTTATCAAGAAATTAAGCTCCCAGTAGTAGAAAATACAGACTTATATATTCATAGCGTGGGTCAACAAACAGATATCGTACAGAAAGAAATGTATACCTGGACTGATAGTTTAAATAACGATCAGCTAACTTTAAGACCTGAAGGAACAGCGGGTTGTGTTAGGGCGGTGATTGAAAATAACTTGACCTATAATGGCCCAATTAGACTTTTCTATCATGGCCCCATGTTTAGGCACGAAAATGTTCAAAAAGGCAGGCAAAGGCAGTTTAACCAATTAGGCATAGAGGCATTTGGTTTTAGTGAGCCAGCACTTGATGTTGAAATGATTTTATTATTAGATTCATTTTGGAAAAAACTTGGACTCAAAAATATAGAGCTACAGATCAACAATATTGGCGACCCTGATGAGAGATTAGCATACAAAAAAAAACTAATTGATTATTTTTCATCCAAAAAAGAGTTGCTTGACGAAGATTCATTAAATCGACTTGAATCAAATCCTTTGAGAATATTGGATTCGAAAAATCCTGAACTCAAATCAGTGATTGATGGAGCTCCAAAATTTTTAGATGAAGTGGGTCTTGAGAGTGCTAATCATTTTAATGAGGTATGCAAGCTTCTTGATCAACAAAACATTAAATATAGCATTAATAAAAATTTAGTGAGAGGCTTGGATTATTACAATCGAACGGTATTTGAATTTGTCAGCTATGATCTTGGCAGTCAGGGGACCATTGCGGGTGGCGGCCGTTATGACTATCTGATCGAATCGATAAATGATCAACATACCCCAGCGCTTGGGGTGGGTATTGGTATTGAGCGTGTCATTTTATTATTAGAGCAGCAAGATTTAGCTTTAGATAATTCTGTTGATTTTTATCTTTTAAGTTTAGGTGAAAATATAAATAGTTATGCCTTTGATATTGCAAATATAGTCAGAAATAATGGTTATTCAATCTTAATGAATATTGGTAATACAAGTTTTAAGTCACAAATGAAGAAAGCCGATAAATCAGGCGCTCAAATTGCAATAATTGTCGGTGAAGATGAATTCAATAAAAACTCACTTCAGATTAAACTTTTAAGAAATGAAGGGTCTCAACAAGAGTTACAGTTTAAAGATTTTGAGAAATTTATTACCAATAATGAAACCCTTATTAGAAGTTAAAAATTTAACGATTCAGTTAACAGGAAAATTAGATCATTTATTGGTTCAAGATGTTAGTTTTGAATTATATCCCAATGAAACAGTATGTATTGTTGGGGAGTCTGGCAGCGGTAAAACATTAACAGCCCAATCTATTTTAGGGCTTTTGTCCAAAGAGCTATCAGCTTCTGGAAATATTAATTTTCAAAGAAAAAATATTCTGAACTTAAAAGATAACGACTTACGATCTATCAGGGGTAATGAAATCGCGATGATATTTCAAGACCCGATGACGGCACTTAATCCTGTTTTAAAGGTTGGCTACCAGGTTGCAGAGGCGGTATTTGCTCATCATGATATGAGTAAGGCTGATGCAAAAAAACAGGTTTTAGACATTTTTAATAAGATAGGTATCCCTGAAGACCGTTATGATAGCTATCCTGATGAATTATCGGGCGGGCAAAGACAGCGGATCGTTATTGCGATTGCCATTATTAATGAACCTAAAATTCTCATTGCGGATGAACCGACAACAGCTTTAGATGTAACGGTACAGATGCAAATTCTGAATTTGATCCAAACAATCAGAAAAGCTAACAAGTCTTCTATCCTTTTTATTACGCATGACTTTGGTGTCGTGAAAGAAATCGCCGATCGAGTGATCGTGATGTTTAGAGGTCGTGTTGTGGAGTCAGGTAAGGTGGAACAAGTAATCAATAAACCAAAGCATCCATACACCAAAGCCCTTCTAGCATGTATTCCAAGTATTAAAAAGAATAAAAAAATTAAACCTATCAACTATAAACTGCTAGATAAGGCCATTCGAGCATTAGCATCATGAAGCAGATACTTAAAGTCATATCTATTTCAAAAAGTTATCAACAAACAACTGGTTTTTTTAGAAAAAAAAATAAAACAGTCAATGCGCTCAGTGACATTAATTTCGAATTGTTTGAAGGGGAAATCCTAGCCTTGGTTGGGGAATCTGGAAGTGGAAAATCAACTTTTGCTAAAATTTTTGCAGGTCTTATTGCACCAGATGGTGGAGAAATTCAATATAAGAATAAAGATTTATTAAAAAACTATTTGCAGTATAATCTTGCAACTCGTAAAGAAATACAAATGATCTTTCAAGATCCTTTTTCCTCGCTTGATCCCAAAATGAATATTGCCGAAATCTTAGCGGAGCCCCTAGAAATTCATCATTTTGGCACTAAACAAGAGATTAAAAAGAAGGTAATTGATTATATAAAGTTGATTGGACTTTATGAACAGGACTTGAAAAAATACCCCCACCAATTTTCGGGAGGGCAGCGTCAAAGAATATGTATCGCGAGAGCACTCATTCTGAATCCAAAGGTTGTTATATGTGACGAACCGGTCTCGGCACTCGATGTTTCAATTCAGGCGCAAATTTTGGAGCTTTTAAAAGAGTTACAAAAAAAATTAGGACTGACATTATTATTCATAACTCATGACCTGAGAGTGGTAAAATACTTGTGTTCAAGAGTTATTGTTTTAAACAAAGGCAAGATCGTTGAATCAGGAACAGTAAAGCAAATTTTTTCAAAACCTAAGGATTCTTATACAAAATCGTTATTAAATTCTGTACCTGGTAAGAATCTAAATTAATTTATAAAGTAAGGAACGTTATGGCGCTCGATTCTCAATCCACTAGTGATGATTATTTAGAAAACATTAAAAATAAAGTTATTAAATATAAAAATTATATTTTGGGTGGTTTTATTATTATTATTGTTGCAATATTTCTTAATAGTTATTTAAAGTCATCATCATTGGAAAAGGCTAGCAAGGCCTCAGAAATATTTCAAAAAATAACTTTAATTAAAAGTAAAGATGCCTCTGATCTCAATGATTTAGTAAATGAATTAAAAAATAAATATGCTAGCACCCCTTATGCGGCAAGAGCGGAAATTATTTTAGCTAATAAGCTCACTGAATCTGGAAAGCTAGAGGATGCAAATACAAATCTACTCTGGGCAGCTGAAAATGCTCAGGAAGAGTTTATTTCTCAAATCGCTTATTACAATTTGTGCTTAAACTATGTCACCTCAAAAGATATTGAGCAGGCAAAAAAATACGCAGCAAAGATTTCAATTGCGAGTCTTTTAATGCTTAAAAATGATTTATTGGGTGATATCGCAGTGATTGAAGGGAAACAAGATGATGCTAAGAAATTTTACACCGACGCGATAGCGGCATCATCTAATCAAAGTAATTTCTCAAAAGTTATTCAATATAAATTAAATAACTTGTAACTATGTTGAGAAATATCTTTATTTTTTTAGTAGTGGTTATTACATCTGCATGTATTGGTCCAGTTAAAGAACTTGAAAGACAAATAGATGATGTTTATTTGAAAAGTGATTTTGATGAACCTCCTGCGCAGTTACCAGAAAATTTTCAAAATAAAATTCCCTTACAAACCGAGTGGAGTAAATCACTGGGGGAACTATCAGAATATGCAACTTTTGCTTTTGATGAATCTAATGTTTTTGTCATCAATAATGACGCTGTTCTTTATAAGATAGATTCTCAATCAGGATCGACTCAATCATTTCAACTTAAACATGGACTTAAGTCTGGACCAAGTATTCTACTTGATAGGCTTTACTATATTGATCGGGATAATTATTTAAATGCGGTGAGTGTTAATGGACAAGTTTTATGGAGAGTTTTTATTTCTGAAATTGTGCAACTCAGACCCTATATATTTAATAACAAAGTGCTAGTAAAACTTAAAAGTAATAAAATCTTAGCATTTAATCCAGAAAGTGGAAATTTGGAATGGCGTTATGAACCAATTAATCCCCCACTTACTCTCTCGCATCAATCTGAAATTATTTTTGCCAATAACGTAATATTTTCTGGTTCTGCCGGTGGCAAGGTTGAATTGATTGATATTGATTCAGGTGCTTTTTTGTATCAAATAAACCTTTCTAAATCTAAAGGTGTAACAGATATTGAGCGAACAAATGATATGAGCGGTAGCTTAGTTTTAAAAGATGATATCCTTTATGGAGCAACTTACAAAGGTGATATTGGTGCATTTGAGGTACGTTCTGGTAAGAAAGTTTGGGATAGAAAAATTTCATCAATTCATGGTGTTTTTTCAGATTCCTTAAATATTATTTTATTACATGAGAACGATTCTATTTATGCTTTTGATCCGATGTCAGGCAAGACGCTTTGGAAAAGTGAGGTAGCGTTAAATCGAAAATTATCTAAACTTGCAGTCTCGGATGCATGTGTTTTTTCAATTGATGGTTTTGGATTTTTACTCTGTATTGATCCAGAAAATGGTTTGTTAAAATCTCAACTAAATCTTTCAGGGGATGTAAACTTTTATAATGGTGTTAATCAATCAGAAATTAAAAAAATGGATGATCATCTTTACGTTATGTTTAAAAATGGTCAGTTCATTAAAATTAAGTCAAAATAATAAATGTTCAGAGTCTCTTTAGTCGGTCGGCCAAACGTTGGAAAGTCCTCTCTTTTTAATGCAATTACTAAAACCAAGAAAGCGATTGTTTCTGATTTTTCTGGCCTAACGCGTGATCGACAACTCTATATTGTTCAATATAATGATCATGAGCTTGAGTTCTGTGACACAGGTGGACTAGACTTTTCCAATAAAGAAAAATTAAATTTAAAAATTAAAGAACAAGCCTTGCTTTCACTTGATGAGAGTGATTTGATTTTATTTGTGGTCGATGCTAAAGATGGCCTAACGGGTTCTGATGAAGAAATTAATTTAATTTTAAGGAAACTAAATAAACCAATTTTGCTAATCATCAATAAATCTGAAGGAAAAAAAGAAAGTGACGCGTTGTCAACATTCTATAAACTTGGATACAAAGATATTCTTTTGACATCTTCGACCCATAATCAGGGTGTTAAAAATATCTTTGAATATATAGAAACACAATTTTTAACTTCAGAGCTTTATAGAAGTGAAGATGGCAAAACCGTAAATGCTGACAAGAGAATTAAACTCTGCATCATTGGAAAACCCAATGTTGGTAAATCAACTTTTATTAATAAGGTTATTGGTTCAGATCGACTAATTGCTTTTGATATGCCAGGTACAACCGTTGATTCAATTGAAATTGACTTTGATTGGAAAGATTTAAAATTAACACTAATTGATACTGCAGGAATTCGTAGAAAAGGAAAGGTAATCCAAAAAGAAGAAAAGTTTTCTTTGTTAAAGTCACTCGAAAATATGAATTTCTCTGATATCGTCATTGTCATGATTGACGCTACTGAAAAAATAACCTCTCAAGATGTCACCTTATTAACCAATTGCTTTAATTCATATAAGCCGACTATTCTAATTATTAATAAGTGGGACTTGTTAGATGAATATAATAAAAGCCAATTTAATGATGAACTTGATAAATTTCAACAAAAATTTAGTTTTATCCCTCCGATTAAAATTTCAGCATTAAAAGCCAAAAACTTCAATGAAATATATAAAACACTATCTTTGGTGAATGACATATCAAAGACAAGCTTGAAGACTTCGATTGTTAACAAAGTTCTTATAGATGCCTTACAAAATCAACAACCACCGATTTCGAAGGGAATAAGACCCAAAATTAAATTCATGAATGTGACCAGTACCAATCCTTTTACTTTTGTTTTGCATGGTAATCATCTGGATGAAATTGCTCAGACTTATAAAAAGTATTTAGAAAAGTATTTTAGGCAGGCCTTTAAATTAGATCTAGTCCCAATTAAATTGACTTTTATCAATGCCTCAAATCCTTTTAATAAAAGAGTTAAGCCTATTAAAACAGGATTGGTCACGAGAAGAAGAGCTAAAAATGAATTTAAAAAGAAAATGAAAGCAAAATAGAACTAATCAGTTAAGCTTTCCCAGAACTTCCACCATTCCTTTTTCTTATCTACATAGTTATTAATAATAGGATTTTCTGGATAGTTTAGCTTTATAATTTTTAGGGTATCGCTTGCTAAATCTTTTATACCGAGTTCTTGGTAAGCTAAATATTTAATAATTAAGCTTTCTTCAACATGAACTGAATCAGGATAATCTGTAACAACTTTTTGGGCTCTATTTACCGCGGCAACAAACGCTTTTCTTTTCATATAAAACCTGGCTACATGAAGTTCATATTCTGCAATTTTGTTCATGAGATAGGTCATGCGATCAGTAGAATCTTGATAGTACTTAGAATTTGGAAATTTCTTCGTTAAATCTTTAAAAGTCGAGAATGATGTCTTAAGTGAATTTACATCACGGTCGCTGATATCTTGAAAAGTGATTTTATTGAGAATTCCTCGCTCATCATATTGGGTTAAGCCTTTAAGATAATATGCATAGTCCATTGCGGGGTGACTAGGATAAATTCTGATAAATTGTTCAAGCGTTTGTTGAGCTAATTCTTTCTGTCCGAATTTGTAATAAGCGTATGAGAGTGATAGCCTTGCTTGCGGAGTTACTTTTGAATCTGGGAAGCGTTTAACAAGTTTTTCAAGGTAATCAATTACTTTTTTCCAGTCTCTGGATTCAGCAAAACTATCAGCCTTATTCATAATCCACTGAGGGGATTGTCCAGTTGTTTCATCGAACTCTGTTGGCTCGCCAAATATAAAGCAACCTGAAAGAAAAACTGTTAGGATTAATGCTGTTAAAACCCGAATCATTAGTAAAGTATTATTGATGTCAAAATTAGTAAAAGAAGTAATCATACCCTTTGATTTTATTGGGTCAAGAGTTGATTCTGCCATTGCTGAATTGATGCCTGAGTTCTCACGCTCAAAAATTCAAGACCTTATTCGGAATAATATTATTTTATTGAATGGCAAAAGCTTTAGTGCCAAGTCTAAGGTTAGAGGAGGGGAAGAAATCCAGCTCTATGATTATAAAGATGCGCAGTTAAGTTTTGAGCCAGAAAAAATTGATCTCAATATTATCTTTGAAGATGATGATATCCTCGTTTTGAATAAAGCTGTTGGACTGGTGGTCCATCCCGGGGCAGGTAATTTAAATGGAACCTTATTAAATGGATTACTTTATTATTCTGATGTTTTTAAGATGCTCCCAAGGGCTGGCATCGTTCACCGATTAGATAAAGATACCTCAGGTTTAATGGTTGTTGCAAAAACATCTACAGCGCAAATATCGTTAATTAACCAATTAAAAGATAAATCAGTGTATCGAGAGTATAGAGCTATTACCTGGGGTCAGCTTTTACAGGATAAGATCATTAATAAACCTATAGGCAGACATAAAACACAACGCACTAAGATGTTAGTTAACGGTTCTTCTAGTAAGGAGGCCATCACAAAAGTAGAAATTTTGGAAAAATTTTCTTTTAATACCTATGTGCGTTGTTTATTGCAAACAGGGAGAACGCACCAGATTAGAGTTCACTTGTATGATAATCAATCTCCAATAGTTGGAGATCCTTTGTATGGATTAAAAAAGATAGTACCCAGTAAATTAATTAATAAAAATCTATTAGACAGCTTGAGGACTTTTCCTAGGCAGGCACTACATGCAATATCATTAGGATTAATTCATCCTAAGTCTCAAGAACAGATGAAATGGACAATTGAATTACCTCAAGATATGAAAAAGCTTCTCCTTGATATTAAAGAGTATGAAGAGGCCGATCTGATTCATTCTGATAAAAATTTTATGCTACCAACCTATGATGTAAATTCACCAATTGATTTCGATGATGAAGAGTTAGATGATGAGTTTTATTAAGAAAATAATTTTAAACTCATTCGAAAATAGGCAAGTTGAGATTTTCCAAAGTACCAGAAATTTAGATTTTTCCAATCCAGAAATAAGTCAGCATGATCTCTATCAGGTGGTTCATAAAAATATTTCAGGTTTCAAGTTTATACAGCAGACTCATGAGGATAGTATTGTAGAGCTCAAAAATGCCTATTTATCAAATAAATGTGATGCTGTTTTTACTAGAAATCAAGATACTTTCGTCGCAGTAAGAACTGCAGATTGTGTTCCGATTATCTTAACTAACAAAGAATGCACTTTTGTTGCTGCTATTCATTGTGGTTGGCGTGGCTTTGTTATAGGCTTATTAGAAAAAATGATTTTGCAAATAAATGAAAAAAATTTAATCGCTTGGATTGGTCCCTGTATAAGCCAAGATAAATTTGAAGTTGATCAAGATGTGTATGCTCGGTTTATTCACAAAAATAAACGGTTTACTTATTTTATTCGTTATAAAAAAAATAAATTTTTTATTGATCTCGTGGGTATTGCACAGTTTATTTTGAAAAATCATAATATAGAGATAGTTAGCGGAAATGATAAGAGTCATATTTGGTGTACGTATAAAAATGTCTCTGATTTTTTTTCATATAGACGAGGTTCTGATAAAGGCCGCATGGCAACCTTCGCGACGATAGCGAATAAAAAGATTTAACAGTATAATCACCCCATGATTTTAAGCCTTATTGTTGCAATTTCCTTTATAGGAACTTTTTTGAGTCTGATTATTGCTTTTATTTTCTCAAGAGCTGACTTAAATTCTTTTAACGACAAATTTACAAGTTTTGCGGTAGGGGCTCTACTGGGCACAGCATTTTTGGAAATTATTCCGCATGCATTTGAGTTAAATTTAAATTTTCACTATATTTCATTACTGGTATTAGTTGGTATATTTGGTTTTTTTGTTCTGGAAAAGCTCTTTATTTGGAGGCATTGCCACCATTTAGATGATTGCGAAACACACAATCCAAAACAGCATAAAACAACAAATAGTTTTTTATTGATTGTGGGTGATTGCTTTCATAATTTTGTAGATGGCATCTTAATTTCTAGTGCTTTTTTAGTAAATATTAATTTGGGCCTTATTACATCCCTGGCAATTATCTTGCATGAAATACCGCAGGAAATTTCAAACTTTATTATTTTGATTAAGTCCGGCTATTCTTTAAAAAAAGCGTTATTCATGAATTTGGTGAGTGGCTTTGCTATGATTCTTGGTGCAGTTATCGCATACTTTGTTTTAAGTTCAGTTAAAACTTTTATTCCAATTATTCTCGCTTTTGCAGCTTCGAGTATGATTTATGTGGCAATCTCAGATTTAATCCCTACGTTACATGAAAAAACAGATACAAAAACTTCTATTTATCAAGTTCTGTTAATTTCTTTTGGTATTTTAGTGATATTTTATCTGCATCGCCTTGCGCATTAAAAATGGTCCAACAAAAAACTCCATCCATAGGTTTTATATCACTCGGTTGTCCTAAAGCAGGATCAGATACTGAAAAAATTTTATCTAGGGTAAGGTCAGAAGGTTATCAAATCTCTCCAGATTACGAAAAATCAGAATTAGTCGTTGTCAATACATGTGGATTCATAGATTCGGCAATTGATGAGTCATTAAACGCTATTGATGAAGCGTTACAAAAAAACGGTAAAGTTATTGTGACTGGGTGTTTGGGTGAAAAAAGGGAAATAATTGAAAAAAAATTTAATAATTTAATTGCAATTACAGGCTCAGAGGCTGTCGATGATGTTATGAATGCCATTCATCAAACAGTTCCAAAACCTCATAATCCATTTGAAGACCTTATTCCAAAATCTGGCATCAGACTGACACCTAAACATTATGCTTATATTAAAATTTCTGAAGGGTGTAATCATAAATGTAGTTTTTGTATCATTCCATCAATGCGCGGCAAATTGGTGAGCCGCTCCTTAGCAGATATTTTAAAAGAAGCAGAAAATTTAGTAAGTGAAGGAGTTCGGGAATTGATAATTATTTCTCAAGACACCAGTGCTTATGGAGTTGATTTTCAACTCAAAACTTCCTTTTACAACGGTAAGCCTCTAAAAAATGATTTTTATAACTTAATCTTAGAATTAAAAAAATTGGGGGTTTGGGTGAGGCTTCATTACGTTTATCCATATCCGCATGTAGATAAAATTATTAACTTAATGGATGATGAAACGATATTGCCTTATTTAGATATCCCTTTTCAACATGCAAGCCCAAAGATTTTGAAATCTATGAGGAGGCCTGGAAATTTTGAGAGTAATATTGAGAGAATTATACGCTGGCGAAAAGAAAAACCAGGCTTGTCAATTAGGAGTAGTTTTATTGTTGGTTACCCTGGAGAGACTGATGAAGACTTTAATCTTTTACTCGAGTTTATTCGTGAAGCTAATATTGATCATGTGGGTTGCTTTAAATACTCTGATGTTGAAGGTGCAACATCAAAAGCTTTGTCTGATAAAGTTCCAGCAAGCTTGATAAACGAACGTTATGATATTTTGATGCAGACCCAGCAAGAGGTGAGTGAAATGAATTTAAGGAAATTGATTAATACCTCATGTCGTGTGGTTGTTGATGAGGTTCAGAATGATTTTGCAATTAGTCGATCATACCGTTCAGCGCCTGAAGTTGATGGGGTTGTCTTTCTCCAAAGCCCTCAAGGTCTTCAGCCCGGTGATGAGTTAGATGTTAAAATATATGATTCAGATGAGTATAACTTATACGCTGGACCAGATATAGATGATTAAAACCAGATTTGCACCGAGCCCAACAGGCTTCTTACATATAGGCGGCGCTAGGACTGCATTATTTAACTATCTATTTGCAAAAAATAAAGGTGGGCGGTTTTATTTACGTATTGAAGATACCGATCATGAAAGATCAACCCCTGAAGCTGTGCAAGCTATACTAGATGGTATGGCGTGGCTAGGATTAGATCATGACGAAGAAATAATTTATCAGTCAAAAAGAGTGGAAAGACATCAAGAGGTTATCCAAAAACTTATTGATGCGGGAGATGCATATTACTGTTATTGCTCAAAAGAGGAATTAGATAACATGCGTTCAAATCAAGAAAAATTAGGATTGAAGCCAAAATACGATGGAACTTGGCGACCTGAGGCAGGGAAGCAGTTACCGCATATTCCAGAAGATATTAATCCTGTGGTTCGTTTTAAAAATCCATCGCAAGGTTTTGTTGAATGGAATGATCATGTTAAAGGTAATATTAAAATCGCTAATGAAGAACTTGACGATTTGATTATTGCTCGGTCAGATGGCACCCCAACTTATAATTTATGTGTTGTTGTTGATGATTTGGATATGGAAATTACTCATGTGATTAGGGGCGATGACCATATCAATAATACCCCAAGGCAGATTAATATTTACAAGGCATTAAATGTTGCTATTCCTGAGTTTGCTCATTTATCCATGATTTTAGGTGATGATGGACAAAAGCTATCTAAGCGACATGGTTCTGTTAATGTAACTGATTATTTAGACAAGGGATATCTTGCAGAGTCCATTAATAATTATATTGCTCGCTTGGGCTGGAGTCATGGTGACGATGAAATTATTTCTATGAAAAAGTTATGCGAATGGTTTGACTTAACCAATATAACATCATCTGCTGCTCAATTTAATACCGAAAAGTTGAATTGGTTAAATAACCATTATTTAAAAACAAAGTCATTTGATGATATAGAACAATATCTGGATAAAAATTTACTAGAAAAAGCCAAGGGCAATAAAGCATTGCTTTCAGAAATATATGAATTATATAAAGACAGATGTCAAACCTTGCGAGAATTTGAAAATCAAGTAGAGTTCTTTTTTGCTGAAAAAATTGATTTTGATCAGAAATTGATTGAGAAACATTTTAATAATGAGACAAAAAACCACTTAATTATTATTAAAGATCAGCTTAATAATAGTGGATTTCAATTAGAGGAAATAGAATTAACGCTTAAAAACTATGTAAAAGAAAACAATTTGAAATTTCCTCATATTGCTATGCCGCTGAGAGTTGTTTTAACCGGCATCGACCAGACGCCATCTATTGGCCATATTATTGCTATAATAGGTCAAGATAAATTTAACGAACGTATAGAGAGCTTTTTAAATGCCTAAACTTGATCAAAAACAATTTTTTGAGGAAATGATTGCTAAAAATCAGAGTTTGTCAGTATATCTAATGAATGGCATAAAGCTTCAAGGCATTATTGAGGCGTTCGATGATGAATGCATCATTTTAAAAGCCAATAATCCTCAACTGATTTATAAGCATGCCATATCTTCAATTGTCCCAAACCTCAAATAATCTAATTTGTCAGATAAAAATAATTTAGCCTTAAAAGAGAGCGCTTTAGTGCTGAATATTCATGATGGATATTCTGACTTTAAAGCAGATCAGATTGAAATTAACGAGTTAGTCAGAAGCGCTAATTTTCTTATCAAAGATACGTTAAATATAAAAGTAGTGAAGCCAAACTCTAGTTTTTATATCGGCACTGGAAAAGTTGAAGAATTGTTTGAGATTAAAAATGCTCTAAATGTAAAAACACTCATAATTAACCAAGATATATCACCATCACAAGAAAAAAAGTTAACAGATAAATTAAAACTTACAGTAATAGATCGCACAAATTTAATATTATTAATTTTTTCACAACGGGCAAAAACTTATGAAGGACGACTTCAGATAGAGTTAGCTCAGCTTGAATATCTTTCCACTAGACTAGTTCGAGGCTGGACCCATTTAGAAAGACAAAAAGGTGGTATTGGTGTTCGAGGGGGGCCCGGTGAAAAACAAATAGAATTGGATCGCAGGATGTTACGAGTCCGCGTAACACAATTGAAGCAAAGACTTAAAAAATTAGAAAAACAACGTGACATGCAAAGATTAAGAAGGCAAAAAACAGGGGCTTTTGCAGTTGCTATTGTTGGGTATACAAATGCTGGAAAATCAACGTTATTTAATACGCTGACGAATGAAAAAATTTATTCAGCGGATCAGTTATTTGCAACATTAGATACAACTTCACGAAAACTATTCATTGAACCGAATACGAGTTTGGTTTTGTCTGACACCGTTGGTTTTATAAAAAATCTTCCGACAAACTTAATTGAGGCATTTAAGTCGACTTTAGAAGAGGCAACCTATGCAGATTTGCTCTTACATGTTGTTGATGCTTCGAATGACGATAAGCATGAGCATATTAATCAGGTTGAAAAGATTCTTAAAGAGATTAAAGCAAATAAAGTTCCACAAATTTTAATTCTCAACCAAATAGATAAAATTAATTCAAGTCCACAATTTGATCGTGATGAATATGATAGAATTAAACGTATCGAGTTATCAGCGAAGACCGGTGCGGGTATTGAATTTTTGAAACAAGCGCTTGTCGAATATTCTAATAATAATTTATTGAACAATTTATAAAAATAATAACAGAATGCAAATTTTAAAATATATAAAAAAGAGAATAGGAATTTTTAGTAATCAAGATGGGCCACCTGATCTTGATGAAGTTTTTCGGGATTTAGGAAGAAAAATTGATGGGCTTTTTAAAAGAAAGCCGAAAATAGTCAACGGTAAAAATGGAAATAGTTCTGATAACAACAATCAAAACACAATTCCATTAGGACCTATTTTTTTAGCAGTTTTTTTAATATGGCTTCTCACCGGTTTTTATATTGTTGATCAAGGCTCTAGAGGGGTGATTCTAAGATTTGGTGAAAATATTGGTGTATCTCAACCCGGACCTAGATGGCACATTCCTTTTCCGATTGAATCAGTTGAAATTATTAATCAAGAGCAGGTTAGAACAATTGAAGTGGGTTATCGATCTTCATCTGACCTTGCTGCAAACAGTCAAGATTTAAGAGAATCTCTGATGTTGACGGGTGATGAAAATATTGTTGATCTTCAGTTCGCAGTGCAATATAACCTAAAATCTGTCGAGGATTTTCTATTCAATAATCGTTCACCAGAAAATTCAGTTCGTGCAGCCTCTGAGACAGCAATCCGTGAAGTGGTGGGAAAAAGTAAAATGGATTTTGTGTTGTATGAAGGAAGAGAAGAAATTGCAATTAAAACAAAAGAGTTAATGCAACAAATTCTTGATCGATATACAACGGGTATTAATATTACCAGTGTTACGATGCAAAATGCACAACCGCCTGAGCAAGTTCAGGCTGCATTTGATGATGCAGTGAAGGCTAAGCAAGACCTCGAAAGGCAAAAAAACGAAGGTCAGGCTTATGCGAATGATGTTGTTCCAAAAGCAAAAGGTACAGCGGCAAAGCTTCTTGCTGAGGCCAACGCATACAGAGTTGCTGTTGAAAATGAAGCGATCGGTAATGCGAGTCGTTTTGATCAAATTTTAACCGAGTATCAAAAAGCTCCAGCCATTACCAAAAAGAGGATGTTCCTGGAAGCTCAGGAGCAAATTTTATCGAATGTAACAAAAGTTATAATTGATCAAAAAAATGGATCGAATAATTTAATTTATCTGCCCTTAGATCAAATGCTAAAAGGTAAGGGAATTGATAATTTGAATAACAAAATAATTAACTCAAATCCGGAAAAGGAATCGGCCCCAGTTTCAAAATCTATCAATATTAACGATAGAACCAGAGATGCTTTCCGCGTCAGAGATAGGGAGGTTAGATAATGCAAAATATTTCAAGACTATTTGTAGGTATCTTTTTTATTCTCGTAATTATCAGCATGTCAACATTTACAGTGGATCAGAGAGAGCATGGTATTGTTTTTAGACTGGGTGAAATTGTTTCTGTTAAAGATAAACCAGGACTCTATTTCAAAACGCCACTGATTGATAATGTTAAATATTTTGAGAAAAGAATATTGACCTATGATTCAACAACCCCGGATCGTTTTATCACCAGTGAGAAAAAAAATGTTTTAGTTGATTCATTTATTAAATGGCGCATTATTGATCCTTCAAAATACTACGTCTCTGTGAATGGCGATGAGCGTCAAGCTGAAAGACGTATAACTCAGACTGTCAATGATGGTCTTCGTGCTGAGTTTGGTAAAAGAACAATTCAGGAAGTTGTTTCTGGTGAGCGTGCAGAGATTATGGATATCATTAAAGAAAGGGCAGATAAAGAATCAAGACAAATTGGAATTGAAATTCTAGATGTCAGGTTACGCCGTGTCGATTTACCAAAAGAAGTGAGTGAATCCGTTTATCAAAGAATGGAGGCTGAAAGAAAATCAGTAGCAAATGAATTGCGTTCAGAAGGTTTTGCTGAATCTGAAAAAATTAAAGCAGATGCAGAAAAACAAAAAGAAATTATTGTAACTAACGCTTATCGTGAGGCACAAAAAATAAAAGGAGAGGGTGACGCGAAAGCAGCTAAAATTTATGCTGATGTATTCAAGAAAGATCAAAATTTTTATGATTTTTATAGAAGTCTTGAAGCATATAAGAACAGTATTCAATCTAAAGAAGATATTCTCATTTTAGATCCAGACTCTGATTTCTTTAAGTATCTTCAACCTAAAAAATCAAATAGAACAGAGTGAAGCAGACTTTTATATTAGCTATTGGGCTTTTGTTTATTGTTGAAGGCATCGTTCCTTTTGCATTCCCTGGTTTTTGGAAAAAGATACTAACTGCCTTAGAAAATTATACTGAAGGGCAACTTAGGATGTATGGCTTAGTATTGATACTTATTGGTTTAGTTATAATAAATTTAGGATAAAAAATGGTTTCTTCATGGTCGCTTCCAGAAAAAGTTGAGGATTTGTATCCAATGCAGGCACTAAAGTTAGAAAAGTGCCGAAGACAAATTATTGATCTATTTTTAAGACAAAAATTTAATTTAATTCAACCTGCCTTAATCGAGTTTTCAGAGAATATATCTTTTAATGGTCAAAATCTTGATCATGATACCTTTAAAGTCTCAGACCCATTGAGTAAGGAATTAATAGGTATTACTCCAGATCTGACGATTCAAACAGCCAGAATAGATAATTACCTTGCCAAAGGGCTCAACGATGAAATGAGATATTGTTATGCAGGCCCAGTTCTAAAAACCAATGCAAATCAACTGGGTAAATCTAGAGAAGAGTTTCAGGTTGGGGTTGAAATTTATGGCAATAGCAAATTGGATGCGGACAATGAAGTAATTTTGTTACTTGCAAAAGTATTAAAATTATTAAAAATTAAAAAACCACTTATTTCTTTTAATGACTTATACTTTTTTTATAAACTAACTGAGAAGTTAAATTTAAACACAATGCAATTACAAGATCTCAGAAAGTTAGTTGCTATGAAGAATAAATCCGCTATAGAAAGTTTATTAAATAAGATTTGCTCGAAGAATGATTTATCTAAAGTTTTAATGTTTGTTGACATTAATGGCCGGGATAATGCGATTACTCACCTTGACGACTTATTTACTGACAAAGAATCTAAAGCGCATATTAAAAATTTAAAGAAAATTGCTAATAAAACAGCTAAAGAAATTAGTGTTTTCTATGATTTTTCTGATGTAGATTACTACGAATACCACAACGGACTTGTCTTTTCAGTTTATGCAGAAGGGTATGGCAGCTCGATTGCTGCAGGAGGTCGGTTTGATAGCTTGACAACAAACTTTGGAAAAAAAAGAGCCGCGGTAGGTTTTTCATTTGATTTAAGAAATTTACTTTTTAGTTAAATATGAATAAAAATGTTGTAGTAATTGGTACCCAATGGGGAGATGAGGGAAAAGGTAAGATTGTTGATTGGTTAACAGATCATGCTTCAGCTGTCGTTAGGTTTCAAGGTGGTCATAACGCTGGACATACCTTGGTGATAAAGGATAAAGAGTATAAATTAAATCTTATCCCCTCTGGGATAATCCGTGAGAAGGTTGAGTGTTATATTGGGAATGGAGTTGTGCTTGATATTGCCCATTTAATTCATGAGATTAAGGCCTTGGAATCTGATGGGATATCAGTTCGAGATAGACTTTTTATTAGCCCAGGTTGTCCTTTGATACTAGAGTGTCATATTCAGCTCGATCAAGCACGCGAAGCAAGAAGAGATCAAGATAAAAAAATTGGCACTACTGGCAAAGGAATCGGACCAACCTATGAAGACAAGGTTGCTAGAAGAGCACTAAGAGTTTACGATTTATTTAATGAGTCTGCTTTAAAAACAAAATTAAAAGATTTAATTGACTATCATAATTTCGTTTTGACTCAACATCTTGATCAAAAGCCTATTGCTTTTGATCAAATCTTAGCCCAATTGTTAGAAAATGCAAAAGAAATAAAACCTCTTGTTGCTGATATTTCAAAAAAAATATATCAAGCAAATAAGGCAAATAAAAGAATTTTATTTGAAGGTGCTCAAGGGGCTTTGCTAGATATTGATCATGGTACTTATCCTTTTGTCACATCCTCAAATTGTGTTTCCGGTCAGGCTGCAGCTGGCAGCGGAATAGGCCCAAATCATCTAGATTATATTCTTGGAATCACAAAAGCTTATACGACAAGAGTTGGTGGTGGTCCATTTCCAAGTGAATTGGATATTGAACAAGAGGGCTCTCCAGGCTATCAAATGTCGTCGGTTGGAAAAGAGTTTGGAACCGTTACTAAAAGAAAAAGAAGATGTGGTTGGTTTGATGCCGCGGCCCTAAAAAGGTCTGCAATGGTCAATGGTTTATCGGGCCTCTGCATTACAAAATTAGATGTTCTGGATGGTATTGAAGAGTTAAAGATATGTACTGGCTATAAATTAAATGGTGAAATTATAGATACCCTTCCGTTAGGTGCTGACGATGTATCACAATGTGAGCCACAATATATTTCGATGCCGGGGTGGTCTGATACAACTTTTAGAATAAAATCATGGGATAACTTGCCAAAAAATGCACAAAACTATCTTCTAAAACTCGAAGAGATTACCGAGGTGCCTGTCCATATTGTTTCAACTGGTCCAGAACGAGAAGAAACGATTTTAAGAGTACATCCATTTGATCTTTAAATTTAATGAGTATAAAAAAACAGTTTATTGTTGCGCCTAAGTGGATTTACACAGCAAATAAAAATCAAGACTTGTTAGAAAATGCTGCTGTTTTGGTGGCAGATAATGTCATAAAAAAAATAATTTCTACTACAGAAATAAATCAATATGAGGTGGATTCTGTATATCATTTAAACGATTCCATTTTAATACCAGGCATGATCAATAATCATACCCATGCAGGAATGAGTTTTTTAAAAGGGTATGCAGACAGTCAGCCGCTAGATAAATGGTTAAATGACTATATATGGCCTGCAGAAAAGAAATATTTAAATCGTGATCTTGTTTTAGATGCATCAATGTTATCTTCTATAGAGATGATTGCATCAGGAGTTACAACTTTTAATGACATGTATTTTTATCCTGAATCAACAGCAGAAGCAATAAAGATTACTGGTCAAAGAGCTAATATTGGGTTATTAGTTATGGATCTTCAAACAAGCTATGCCACTGACCCAGCCTCATATTTAGAGCGAGGTTTCGAGTTTAGAGATAACTTTAGAGATGAACATTTAATAACGACCTCATTAGCGCCTCATGCCCCTTATTCCGTATCAAATGAATCTTTTCAGTTAATTAATACCTATGCTGAACAGCTTAATTTAACAATTCATTGTCACCTACATGAAACGCAATGGGAAATAAAAGAAAGTCTTGAAAAATATAATTTAAGACCGATTTCAAGATTGAATGAATTAGGCCTCTTGAGCCCGAATTTTATAGCAGTTCATTGTGTTCATTTAGATTCAGTTGACTTAGAAATACTGAATGCGCAGAAAGTAAATATCGTATTATGTCCAAAGTCAAATCTCAAGCTAGGGAGCGGAATTTACAATAAAAGCCTTATCGATAATGCTGAGGGTTATGTCACTTTAGGCACAGATAGCTCGGCAAGCAATAATCGCTTAGATATACTAGATGAGCTTAAAATATTTGCATTACTTCAAAGAAGCCAAGGGGTAGAGGAGTATATCAACCATAAAAATTTAATAGATTTAGTGACTATAAATGCTGCCAAAAGTCTAAATTTAGATCACAAGATTGGCTCAATAGAAGAAGGTAAAGCTGCGGACCTTACGGTTATAAATTTAGCAGACGTATTTACAGAGCCGGTATATGACCCAATTACAACATTAATATATTCTTCAGGTAGAGACCAAGTTACTCATGTCTGGGTTAATGGTAGGTTGCTTTTAAAAGATAAATGTTTCACGAACGTGGATGTAGAATCAATACAAAAAAAGATAAAAATATGGCAAAGCAAAATAATGTAAATTTTGATCAAACTGAAGTTGATAAATTTAATCAAATAGCCCATAAATGGTGGGATCCTTCTTCTGAATTTAAGCCATTACATGATATTAATCCATTGCGTTTTAATTTTATTAATGAAAATACAGATTTGCAGAACAAGGATGTATTAGATATCGGATGCGGAGGAGGGATTTTGTCAGAATCCATGGCTAAAGCTGGCGCAAATGTTACTGGCATAGACTTGAGTGAAATAGCATTGAAAGTAGCAAAATTACATTCTTTAGAAAATAATTTAAATATTAATTATAAATTATTGAATTTAAATGATTTTTATAAAAAAAATAAGATTAAATTTGATGTAATTACCTGTTTGGAAATGCTTGAGCATGTGCCTTATCCGCATGAGATTATAGAGACTTGCAGCAAGCTTTTAAAGCCAAATGGGAAATTATTCGTATCAACAATTAATCGAAATCCTAAAGCTTTTTTGTATGCGATTGTTGGTGCAGAGTATTTACTAAATTTACTGCCTAAAGGGACCCACCATTACGATAAATTTATTAAACCAAGTGAGTTGAATAGCTGGCTTAATTCTAGCAATTTAAGAGTAAATCGCATTATCGGTATGAATTACAATCCACTGACAAAAGGCTATAAACTTTCTAATGATGTTTCAGTGAATTATATGATGGAATGTAGTTTTGAGCTTTAAAGCAATTCTTTTTGATTTTGACGGAACGCTTGTTGATACTGCCCCTGGATTAATTTTTACAGCAAACCAAATTTTTAAAAAATTTAATAAACGTATTCTTGAAAATGATCGTGGATTGGCAATTGCTTCAGATGGCGTGATGGCTTTTTTAAGAGAACGTTTTGATGATGAGTTTATATCTAAAAATAACCTACACGAAGAATTCGTATCACGTTATATAGAAAACTGTACCTACAAAGTAAGTCTTTTCCCGGGAGGCTTGAATCTTCTGGAAAAAATTTACAATTCCTCACTAAAGTTGGGAATCGTAACTAACAAACCTAGAATTTTTGTTGAGTCTATTATTAAATTTTTAAAGATTGAGCACTTTTTTGATTTGATAGTATGTCCTGATGATGGCTTTAAAGCCAAACCCAATCCAGAAATGATGCATTTTGCCCAAAAATCTTTAGAAATTACTAATTCAGCAGATATTATGTATGTAGGCGATGGTGAAAGAGATCTTATTGCATCAAAGCATGCCGCATTTTATGTGGTTTTTGCAAAATATGGATATATTGATCCTTATTTGGATTGGTCTAAATGGCAATTTGATAAATTAATAAACACTTTAGGCGATCTTGAAAGCAGTATTTGTTGAGTTTTAAATAGTTTTTCTTTCGGCGATGGCTTGGGCCAAAGTTGCAGTATCTGTATATTCAACTTCTGATCCTGATGGCATTCCCCTGGCAATTCTTGATATTTTCTTACCAAGATCTTTAATAAGCTCTTTGACGTAGGCCGCTGTTGCATCTCCTTCTTTTGTAAAATTTGTTGCGATTATAATTTCCTTTAAACTGTCATCTTTGCAGCGTTCATAAAGTTGTTCTAGATTAAGTTCTTTTGGACCAATTCCATCAAGTGGTGAAAGTCTTCCCATCAAAATAAAATAGTTTCCATTATAAGAGTGCGTTTGCTCAAACATTATTAAATCAGTTGGCATCTCAACAATACAAAGGTATTCTTTATTTCTTTTATTGTCTTGACATAATGGACATGTATTTTGCTCTGTGAAATTATTGCATTGATTACATTTTCCAAGCTGTTCTAAAGCATCTTGAGTCGCTTTGGCAAGCGCATGTGCACCTTTTCGATTTCTCTGTAACAAGTAATAAGCCATTCTTGTTGCTGATTTAGGCCCAACTCCTGGAAGGCATTTAATACTTTCTATGAAATTTTTTAAAATATCAGACATTTAGAATGGTAAATTCATACCTGGAGGTACTAGTCCAGACATTTTTTTTGATGTGGTCTCATCTATTTTTTTTTGAACATCTTTTAGAGCAATTAGCACAAGGTCTTCAAGTAATTCCTTATCGTTTATTATTGATTCATTAATTTCAACACTTTTTATTTCATTTTTACATGTCATAACAATCTTTACTTGTCCATTAGAAGCCTCTCCAGTGACTTCAGTCTTTCCAAGTTCATCTTGAGCTTTTTGTAAATTTGCTTGCATCATTTGTGCTTGCTTCATTAAGTTTCCCATACCACCTTTCATTTTCTCTCCTTATTTTGACTTGATTGATTCTTCAATAATTTGACCATTAAACTCCTCAATTAAATTTCTTACATAATTATCATTTTTAATTGAGTCTGTTGCGCTTGATAATTTATCTGCCTTTTCTTGTTTGATTTGAATTGCAGGCGTATCAGTAGATTCTGCAACTAATATGGTGAGATTTATTTTTTTATTTAATAGTTCTGATAAAGATTCTTGTAGCATTTTTATATAATTTTGATTATGCAAGTGTCTGTAGTTTGAATCTAATGTAAGAGTTATAACACCATCTTCCTCATTAAAACTTGATAATTCACTGTTTTGAGCTAAATTTTTTGCCATTCCTTGTGGCAATCTCTCAACGGTAGTCCTCCAGTTTGAATCGTTTATAGGATTTATAGTCTCTTCTGTATTATTTTTATTTTTTTTTTCTATAACAATTTCATCTATTTTGTTGATTGGTTTTTCATCTTGATTAGTTTGTTTTGCATTGAGTTGTGTACTGGGTATAAAATTGATCATTCTGATTATTGTCATTGAAGTTCCAATGAACAGATTTGGTGAAAACGGCAGGTCTTTTATTCCATTAATAGCGATTTGATAGAGGAGTTGCGTTGTCTCTGCATTTAACTCTCTAGCTATAGCTTCGATTGTTTCATTTTCTGAGGTATTAAATGTTTGACAATTTGAAATAGTTTGTAATGTTTCAGCAATGTCACTTAGTAAATTGCTCAGTAAATTATTTTCAAGTTTTACCTTTTCCAATAATTCATAAACCTTACCTTTATCTTCTTTGGAAATAGCACTGATCAGTTCACAGATAAAATCTAGGTTTGATACATTCAGTATATCAGAAGCATCTTTTTGAGTTACATTGCCATTTGAATAATTTATTACTTGATCAGTTATTGTTAATGCGTCACGCATGCTACCTTTTGCTGATTTTGCAATTATTTTTAACGCTTCTTGCTCATAAACTATTGCTTCACTTTTTAAGAGATTCCCAAGATGATTTTCTATATCTTCAGAAGTCATGTTTAACAGGCTAAAATGTAGGCAACGAGATAGAACGGTTACAGGAATTTTTTCTGGATCTGTGGTCGCTAAAATAAATTTTACATGCTCTGGTGGCTCTTCTAATGTTTTTAGCATCGCGTTAAATGAGCTTTTTGAAAGCATATGAACTTCGTCAATAATAAAAATTTTGTATTTTGCGGATGATGGTTGATATTGAGCATTTTCCATAAGCTCACGCATGTTATCGACTTGGGTGTTAGATGCCGCATCCAGTTCAATTACATCCAAGGCTTTACCGTCGTCAATTTCATTACATGTGTTGCATGAGCAACAAGGATTTGGACCGGGAGTTTTCTCACAATTGAGACATTTAGCAAGAATTCTGGCTATAGTAGTTTTACCAACACCCCTCGTTCCAGAAAACAAGTATGCATGGTGCAGTCTGTTGTTAGTTAATGAATTATTTAACGCCTGAATAACAAAGCTTTGACCCAAAAGCTGGTCAAAATTTTTAGGGCGATATTTTCTTGCGAGTACTTGTTTTGTCATAAATTTAATAGGCGAGCCATGATCTCGGCACTTGCTTTATTAGTTGTGGCTGCTTGCTTCCGCACCTGACCAGGTTGGCTAACTAACAATGCGAGGTGACCCGCCAATTCTATTTTACCTTAACTGGCAAATGTATGAAGTTTTAAACAGCCTTTTTTACAGGATTTTTTTCTAAGTAGGCCCATTCTTCATCACTATACAATCTAGATCTGATAAGAAATCTAAGCCCCGTAGGCCTTTCAAGTGAGAATTGTCCACCAGTACCTTTGACGACATCAAGGATGAGGTGGGTATGCTCCCAATATTCAAATTGTGCTGCACTCATATAAAAAGATGTATTGTGAACATCACCTAAACATACGTCGTTTGAGCCTAAATGAAATTCACCCTTTTGAAAGCACATTGGAGCACTTCCGTCACAACAACCGCCTGATTGATGAAACATAAGCTCACCATGAGTCTCCCTGAGCTCATCAATTAGTTTTTTGGCTTCATCTGTTGCGCTTATTCTTTGGATCATAATAAAAAAAAGGCTAATATAAATTAGCCTTTATTTTACATCTTTAAATTCTTTTTAAAAGAACCCAAGTTTGTTTTCACTGTAACTTACGAGTAAGTTTTTAGTTTGCTGATAATGATCTAACATCATTTTGTGAGTTTCTCTACCAATACCTGACATCTTGTAGCCGCCAAATGCTGCATGTGCAGGGTAAGCATGATAGCAATTTGTCCAAACTCGACCCGCTTGAATACCTCGACCCATTCTAAAGGCACGGTTACCATTTCTAGTCCAAACACCAGAACCAAGACCGTATAGAGTATCGTTAGCGATTGCTAATGCCTCGGCTTCATCTTTAAATGTTGCTACAGATACAACGGGACCAAAAATTTCTTCTTGGAAAATACGCATTTTGTTATTACCTTTGAAGATTGTTGGCTCGATGTAATAGCCACCTGAGAGTTCACCATCAAGTTTTCTATAGTTACCCCCAGTTAATAATTCAGCACCTTCTTCTTGACCTAGTTTGATATAGGACATGATTTTTTCTACCTGTTCACTTGAGGCTTGCGCGCCAATCATGGTGTTAGAGTCAAGCGGACTTCCACTGGTGATAGCTTTTGTTCGTGCAATAGCTCTTTCAATAAATTTATCATAAATAGATTCTTGTACTAATGCTCTTGATGGGCAGGTGCAGACCTCACCTTGGTTAAGTGCAAACATAGTAAAACCTTCAAGCGCCTTATCAAAGTAGGCATCATCGGCATCCATAATATCTTCGAAGAAGATATTTGGTGATTTACCACCCAATTCAAGCGTTACTGGAATAATGTTTTCAGAAGCATATTGCATAATTAGGCGACCAGTAGTTGTCTCTCCAGTAAATGCAATTTTAGAAATTCTATTTGAAGATGCTAGCGGTTTTCCAGCTTCTAAACCAAAACCATTCACAATATTTAAAACGCCTGGAGGAAGAATGTCGGCGATTAATTCCATGACAATCATAATTGAGACAGGAGTTTGTTCAGCTGGTTTTAGAACTATACAGTTACCAGCGCCGATTGCAGGGGCTAATTTCCAAGCGGCCATAAGTATTGGGAAATTCCAGGGAATAATTTGACCAACAACTCCTAATGGCTCATGAAAGTGATATGCAACTGTGTCATGATCAATTTCGCAGACAGAACCTTCTTGAGCTCTAATCGCTCCAGCAAAATACCTGAAGTGATCAATTGCAAGAGGAATATCTGCAGCCATGGTTTCTCTGATTGGTTTTCCATTGTCGATGGTTTCCGCTAAAGCAATCGTATTAAGATTCTTTTCCATTACGTCAGCAATTTTGAGTAAAATGTTTGATCTTTCCGTTGGACTTGTTTTACCCCATGACTCCTTAGCTGCGTGTGCTGCGTCTAAAGCTAGATTTATATCTTTCTCATTGGATCTTGCAACTTCACAGAATGGCTTTCCAGAAAGGGGGGTGATATTTTCGAAGTATTTACCATCTACCGGTTTAACCCATTTACCCCCGATAAAGTTGTCGTATTTTTCTTTATATGGGCTTTTTATTCCCATATTTTTTAAAGTATCAAAAGCCATTTTTCCTCCTGAGAAATAAAACATTAATTTTTATTAATTTAGGTCTTATATAAGACTTGAATAGATATTGAACTTTAATCTTTATTTGCCAATAAATCAAGTTATTCTTCGAGAATTCGTTATAAATAAATTATAATTATGCACTTACTATTTCGGAAGGGTGGATGAGTTGGTTTAAGTCGCACGCCTGGAAAGCGTGTTCA
>JAYNJX010000019.1:0-23472 GCA_038110565.1 Nitrosomonadales bacterium
CGCTCCTTCCGCCATTCTTATTTATGTTTTGCTTCGTTTATGACCTTAAATTCTTAATTAGCTATTAGTTGATTTTTTTAAATTAATGTATACAATATATAGTGTTTTAATATTAATAAGAGAGGTCATGTATGTTAAATACAATCTTCTTAAATCTAGTATTATTAATAATGTTATTTTTGTCTTTTGGTATTGCAGTTCATGCAAAATTATCTAAACCCTTAGTCCCTGAAAATTTATTGTGTTTTAATGGAAAATTATTATCTCAAGTTGAAGGTGATGGCACTGTCTATATGCGCTTAAGCAATTTATCTTGTGAATATAATAAAGGGTCATTAGTAATTTCTGATAAAAACAACAAAATTGTTATTGGAAATCTGTCTTAAATGACGCTTTTAAATTGATTGTTTTGTTAGTTAATTAGATATCCGAATAGCTTTAAAGCAAAGAACAAAGCTTACTATTAGTTTTGTGTTTGATGTTTTTTGGAATATCTAATTTGATTTGATGAAATATTTTTTTATACATCTGCGATAAATAATACTCATAATTTGTTAATAGATTAATATTGATTTCATCTTCATAATTTTTTAAAAATTCTAATTTTTCATTGGAGTACAGTTTGATGGACAACTCACCATAAAGAGTTGTCATCAATGGGTTATAAAAAAAATTCGGACTAATAAACATAATGAGTTCCGATTCTTGATCGATTTGACATTCTTTAAAAATAAATTGTTCGTCTGAAATTAAAGGAATCGTGTTTTTTAAAATATCAGAATGTCTATACCAGTAAACCTTTCCAGCTTGTTGGTTATTAATTGTGCTGCTATAGTTTTGATCAACTTTATATTGTATTTCCGTCGAGTGTACGTTGCTGAATAAAACAATGATTAAAATTATTGATATGAATTTTTTAATTAAAATCGGCATTTTTTTATTTTATCAAATTTATGCTTTAACCTCATTTTCTTATGAAAATCTTTATGAAGGAATCATTTCTAAAGTCATTGATGGAGATACTGTCTATGCTGAAATCGAATTTGAAAATGGAGATCGTTTAGCCAAAAATAAAACAAAAAAAATTAGACTGGTCGGAATTGACGCGCCAGAGATAAGTCAGCCTTTTGGCAAAGAGTCAAAAGCCATGCTTGAGTCATACCTGCTGAATTTACATACAAAAATATATGTTTACGGCTCTGATCGATATAAAAGATTGTTGGCAAAATTAGTTATTAATGAAAAAGATATTAATTTAATGATGGTTCATGAAGGGGGCGCATGGTTTTATGTTAAATATAAAAATACACTAGAGTCTTCAGACCAAAAGCTATATGAAGAAGCGCACTATAAAGCAATGATTAACAAACAAGGCCTTTGGGGATTTGATAACCCAATCTCACCTTGGGAGTGGCGGATAAAGAATTGAACTTTTGTTAAAGTTTGATAATCTTATAAATATGAAAAAAATTATATCTATTATTTATTTGTTTTTATTTCCAGTAACAGTTTTTTCTGCCTGTGCGGATTTTTATGACAACAAGCTGGTTACTTTACAGGGAGAGTCTTTTGATTTGTGTGAACATAAAGATAAACCTATCCTTTTCGTAAATACAGCAAGTAAATGTGGATTTACCCCGCAGTTTGAAAAACTTGAAGATTTATATCAACGCAATAAAGATAAATTTTTAATTGTTGGTTTTCCATCTAATGATTTTAATCAAGAACCCGGCACCAATAATGAAATACAAAAATTTTGTAAATTAACATACTCTGTCAAGTTTCCGATGATGGAAAAATCTCATGTTATTGGACCAAATACCAACCCCGTATATAAAAAACTGCATGATGTAACTGGTAAAGCACCAATGTGGAATTTTTATAAATTTCTAGTGATGCCAAATTTTGAATCTGTTCATGTTTTTTCAAGCATGACCGCACCCGACTCTAGCGATATCATGAACAAGTTAAAACCTTTTGGGGTAAATTAGTTTTTATTGATATGTTGAATAATTATAGCTGACAACTCTTCAACGGATCTTGATGTTGAATCAGCAATCGGTATATTAATTTTTTTCATCAATTGCTCTGCCATCCGAATTTCATTCATGCAATTTTCGATTGAGGCATACTGGCTATTCGGTCTTCTTTCACTTCTCAAGGAACTTAATCTATTTGCTTGAATAGTTAAGCCAAATATTTTGTCTATATAGCCATCAAGTATTGGAGGTAAGGTTCCTCTTTCAAAATCTTCAGGAATAAGAGGGTAGTTGGCAGCTTTGATGCCAAATTGCATAGCAAGATAGATGCTTGTTGGCGTTTTTCCAGACCTGGAAACTCCGATCAATATTACATGGGCTTGATTAAGCCCATTGTGGGTCATACCATCATCATGACCTAAAGCAAAGTTAATAGCTTCAATTCTTGAACCATAATTAGAACCACTCATGCTATGAGCAACTCCAGGTTTTGTAAGGGGATCCTCTTTTAACTCAATTCCTAAAGGATTTATAAAAGATTCAAAAAGATCTATGTAGTAAGCATCAACTTGCTTAAGTTCAGCCCTTAAGATTTCATTACCAATGGACATAATTACAATTGGTCGAATCCCATTAATTAATTTTGCATTAACAATTCGTTTTTGGGCATCTTCAATGCCGTTATGTGAATTTGTGAACGGGATTCTGATTTGCTCAAATTCAGTATTGGGAAAGTGCGCTAATAGACCACCCAGGGATCCTGCAGTAATTCCAGTTCCATCAGAAATAAAAAAAGCTCTTCTTTTTTTATCCTGTTGATTCATTATTTAGTAATTTTCTTCCAAGTTGCAGTTACGGTATCTGGGTTGAGAGAAATAGAAGTGATTTGCTTTTCAACCAACCATTGAGCGAAATCATCATGATCTGATGGACCTTGACCGCAGATGCCAATATATTTTTTCTTTTTGCGAGCAGTTGCAATTGCCATTTCTATCAGTTTCATCACCGCCGGATTTCTTTCATCAAATCCATCCGCTAAGATTCCTGAATCTCGATCCGTTCCCAATGTCAGTTGCGTTAAATCGTTAGAGCCAATCGAGAAGCCGTCAAAGAGGTCAAGGAATTCATCTGCAAGAATTGCATTTGAAGGCACTTCACACATCATAATGACTTTTAGTTCATTTTCACCCTGTTTGAGTCCATTCGCAGCTAAAATTTTTAATACATTTTTTCCTTCACTCAGAGTTCTGACAAAAGGAATCATTACCTGTATATTTTTAAGTCCTAATTCATCCCTCACTTTTTTAATTGCTTTACATTCCAAAGCAAAACAATCTTTAAAATCTTCAGACTGATAGCGGGCAGCACCTCTAAACCCTATCATTGGATTTTCTTCATCTGGTTCATATATATCTCCAGCGACTAATTTTTTGTACTCATTTGATTTGAAGTCTGATGTTCTTAAAATAACAGGATTAGGATAGAAGGCGGCACCAATTGTTGCTATACCTTCAGCGACTTTATTGATATAAAAGTCAATCGGGTCTTTATACCCTTTAGCTTTATGGTCAATGATTTCTTTGATATCTGATGGCATAGCATCGTAATTTAGTATAGCTTTAGGATGGATTCCAATGATGTTATTAATCACAAATTCTAATCGAGCTAACCCAACGCCATGATTTGGAGTTTGGGCAAAAGTAAAGGCCATATCAGGATTTCCAACATTCATCATAATTTTAACCGGAGGTTTTTTAAGTTCTCCTTCTTCTTGAGTTTCTACCTCATATGCAAGCTTGCCTTGATATACAATGCCTGTTTCACCCTCTGCGCAAGAAACGGTTACTAGATCACCATCTTTTAAAAGTTCAGTTGCATTCACACTGCCAACGATTGCAGGAATACCAAGCTCACGTGCAATAATTGCCGCATGACATGTTCTTCCACCTCTGTTGGTAACTAGAGCGGATGCCCTTTTCATAACGGGTTCCCAGTTAGGGTCTGTCATATCTGCAACTAATACATCACCAGGCTGTACTGTATGCATTTCATTTGGGTCTGTTACTACTCGCACAGGACCAACTCCAATTTTTTGGGTAACTGCACGGCCAGCAACTATTGCTTTGCCTGTTTCTTTTAATTTAAAAATTTCTGTAACATTTTTTGATTGAGATTTGACAGTCTCAGGTCTTGCTTGGAGTATATAAATTTTATTATCAATTCCATTTTTACCCCATTCTATATCCATCGGGCAGCCATAATGTTCTTCAATGGTTGCTGCGTACTTGGCAAGCTCTAAAACATCCTCATCGGTAATACAAAATTGATTTGACTGTTTGTCCTCTACATCAACGGTATGTGTGCTTTTTCCAGCCTCATTGAGATCTGAAAAGACCATTTTTATTTTTTTAGAACCAATGGTTCTTTTTACGATTGCAGGAAAATTATCTTTTAAAAGTGGTTTATGAACATAAAATTCGTCGGGATTCACTGCACCTTGAACAACCGTTTCTCCAAGGCCATAGGAGGCAGTAATGAAAACAACATCTTTGAAGCCTGATTCTGTATCAATTGAGAACATCACGCCTGAGCAGCCAATATCACTTCTGACCATTTGCTGAACACCCGCAGAGATAGAAACTTCTGAATGAATAAAACCTTTATGAACTCTATATGAGATTGCTCTGTCGTTATATAAAGAAGCAAAAACTTCCTTGATGGCAAATTTAATATTATTGATTCCATGAATATTAAGAAAACTTTCTTGTTGGCCAGCAAATGATGCATCTGGAAGATCTTCTGCTGTCGCAGATGAGCGAACTGCAAAAGTTGTTCCATCTGCTGATCTTGAGGTTAAGTTTTTGTATTCCTCTTCGATTGCTTTATTTAATGCTTCTGGAAAAGGGGTATCCATAATCCAGGCTCTAATTTTCTTGCCCGATTCAGCTAATTTTTTTACATCATCAATATCAAGATTTTCAAGTTCTGAATTTATTTTTTCGCTGAGATTGTTGTGCTTTAGAAATTCCTGGAATGCAAATGCTGTTGTTGCAAAACCAGTAGGTACCCTTATCCCTTTTTTATGAAGCTGAGATATCATCTCGCCTAAAGATGCATTTTTACCTCCTACTGATCCAACGTCAGTATTTCTGAGATTCTCAAATGCTATTACATAATTTGTCATGTTTATTTTCTCAACTTCGAATGAAAAATTTAGTATAAAAATTAAGGCTGTAATTTTGCCAAATTAGTGAGGACTTGTCATTATAAATGACATAATTATTTATAATTAAGATTGATTGTTAAACCTTGGATTTAAATAAAGTTAGCTATGAAGAAAAATATGAATATGATTAAACAGTCTATTTCATTTAGCAAATACTTTGCTAACTCAATGAATAATCCTGAAATCAAAGGCTTTATTGAACATGTATTGCAAGATTTTTCAAAAAAAAAGGATTTTTCAAATTTAATTGATGATTTGCTTGATTTTGAAATTTACAACGAAATAGATTTTTTAAACAAAATCAGAATTGCACGTAATAAGTTTTTTTGTCTCATGTTAGTTTTAGATACTAATAACAAAATACAAATTATTGATGTTATGCAGCTATTGTCGAAATTTGCTGATAAAGCAGTTAAATTAGCTTATCACTTTTTTTATGATCATTTTTCAAAAATTCACGGCAAGCCTATCAATGAAAGCAAAGAATCTGTTTTTTATGTATTTGCTTTGGGTAAGTTAGGGGGTTACGAACTCAATGTTTCATCAGATATTGATTTAATATTTGCATATGACGGTGAAGGTTATACAGCAGGGCCTTCAACGATTCAAAATAAAGATTTTTTTCTAATAGTTACAAAAAAAATTATTAATGCGTTGGATAATAGCAATGAAAATGGTTTTGTATTTCGGGTAGATACTCGATTACGTCCATTTGGATCTGAGGGCTTATTATGTCCATCAATAAAACTTCTTGAAGATTACTATCTAAGCCAAGGTAGAGATTGGGAGAGGTATGCTTGGATTAAAGGAAGAGTGATCATAGGTTCTAAGCATGTTATAGAAAAAATAATTCGCCCCTTTATTTATAGAAAGTACCTTGACTACAAAACTCTTTCAGAAATAAGGACCTTAAAAGACTTAATAAAAACGGACTTGGGGCAAAGAAAAAAACAGGACGATATTAAGTTGGGTGAGGGTGGAATTAGGGAGATTGAGTTCATCGTGCAGGCAATTCAATTAATTCATGGCGGTAAAATAAAAAAAATTCAGATAAGTAATACCTTAAATTCGATTGAATGTTTATACCATGAAAAGCTTTTGTTAGCTGATGATAGAAATTTATTAACTGAAGCCTATATTTTTTTAAGAACCCTTGAGCATCGTATTCAGTATCAAGAAAATAAGCAAACACATCAAATTCCGAATAAAGAGGAATTAGCTAAAGTTATCAACACAATGGGTTATAAAGAGGTTGATGTTTTTTATCAAAAATTAAATGATCTTAGAAAAAGAGTATCAAGTCTGTTTAAGTCCTTTTTTAAACATGAAGAAAAAAATTATGCAAAAAAAGAAATTAGCGAACTAAAAGAAAATCAAGTTTTAGATAAATATTTTTCATCAAAAAAGTTTCTTAATTTACCAGCTTCATCACAAGAGCGAATACAGTTAATAATCACGCAAATTTATTTAAAACTTGAAAATAATTTATGTAGTGTAGCTACATTTAATGCTTTATTTGATCTGATTGTTGCTATCTCCGGTCGTTCAAATTACATTGCCTTTTTTGCAGAATATCCAAATGTTGTGGATGAGTTGATTAATATAGGCAATAAGAGCTCTTGGGCAATTAATTATATCAAATCACATCCCATCTTAATTGATGACGCGATATTGAATAACTATGATTTTCAATTTGAATACCTAAGCCAACGAGATTCAATTTTAAGTAATTTAATCAATTTAGATAATTTTGAAGAAAGACTAGATTTTCTTAGAGATCAAAAACACAAGCTTGTTTTTCAATGTGCTCTTTTGCAAATAAGAAATAAGATAAGCGTTGAAGAAATCTCTGATCAATTAACTCTAATCGCAGACCTTATGCTCGATATTGTTATGGAATGCATAAAAGTTGAATATTCAGAAGTAAATTTTTCTGGTTTTACTATTATTGCCTATGGTAAATATGGGGCAAAAGAGATGAGCTTTTCTTCAGATTTAGACTTAATATTTCTATATGATGAAAAATTTTCAGATTCAAGAGACCTTTACATAAAGGTTGTAAAAAAAATAAGCTCCTATCTAACAAGTTTCACGAATGCCGGCATTCTGTATGATCTAGATCTTGAATTAAGGCCAAATGGAAATAGTGGAATGTTAGTTACTTCGATTTCAAGTTTTGAAAAGTATCAAAATGAAAATGCATGGACTTGGGAACATCAGGCTTTAACTAAAGCTCGTTTCTGTTATGGATCAGATAAGTTAAAGAAAAAGTTTGAAAAAATAAGAATTAGCACACTCATGAAAAAAAGAGATCGGAAAACTCTTAGAAATGATATCGACAACATGAGAAAGAAAGTTTCAAAGGAATTTCAAGAAAAATTAAAAGAAGAAAATGTTTTTAATATCAAATCATCTCCAGGTGGTTTAATTGATATTGAATTTATTGTGCAATATTTGATTTTATTGAATGCAAAACAGTATTCTGAACTCACCCAAAACATAGGTAATATTGCCCTTATAAAAATTTTAAAAGAAAAAAAGCTATTAGATGCTAAATCTGCTAATAGTTTGACTAATGCGTATCGTTTTTATCGAGAGAAACAACATTTATCAGCTTTAAATAATGCAAAATATGCAGCATTGAGTAAGGAAGATGCAGAAATATATAACAACGCGGTTACTTCAATTTACTCTGATATATTTGAATAAAAATTGATTCTAGATTTTTATATTGTTAAAATATCGGACTCATATTTGAATTTACAAAGTACAAAGTTCATCTAAATTTATTTTACTGGAGATATAAATAATGGCATCACTATTAGAACAATTAAAAGAAATGACAACCATTGTTGCCGATACTGGAGAGGTAGATGCAATTAAAAATCTAAAACCGGTTGACGCAACTACAAATCCATCTTTATTATTAAAAGCAAGCCAATTACCTCAATGTGTTTCAATGATTGAAGATGCAGTTGCTTATGCAAAGGCAGAAGGGGGATCTAAACAAGAACAAATAGCTCATGCTGCAGATAAACTTGCGGTGAATGTAGGTCTTGAAATTCTTAATCATATCCCTGGTCGTATTTCAACTGAGGTTGACGCAAGTTTATCTTTTGATATTGATGCAATGGTGACTAAAGCAAAAAAAATCATCAAATTATATAATGACGCTGGCGTTAAAAATGACCGTGTATTGATTAAACTTGCATCTACATGGGAAGGAATTAAGGCTGGTGAGGCTCTAGAAAAAGAAGGTATCAATTGTAACTTAACCCTTTTATTTAGCTTTGCACAAGCAAGAGCGTGTGCGGAAGCGGGGGTTTTTCTAATTTCGCCATTTGTGGGCAGAATTTTAGATTGGTATAAGGCAAAAAATGGACAAGACTACCAAGGCGCCGAAGATCCTGGTGTTATTTCAGTAACTAAAATCTACGATTGGTATAAAGAACATGGTTTTAATACAGTAGTTATGGGAGCTTCATTCAGAAATATCAGTGAAATTACTGAATTAGCCGGTTGTGATCGTTTAACGATAGCACCTGCATTGTTAACTGAATTAGAAAATGTTCAAGGAACGCTTGAGAGGAAATTGGTTGATAATGGTGCAAAAACAAATAAACCACCAAGATTAACAGAATCCCAATTTAGATTTGATCATAATGAAGACGCTATGGCTACAGAAAAGCTTGCTGAAGGTATTAGAAACTTCGTAATTGATCAAAATAAACTTGAAAAAGCATTAGCAGAAAAGTTATAAGCTAATCAATTTTCTTGATTGACATTGGTCTTGTCTATCTATATGATCGACAATCTAACTCGTTAAACGGTAGACAAGACTGTTTTTTTTAAATTTTTTATTTTTATGGAGAAATAAACCATGGCATTAACTCAAATGGCATTAGACTCATTAGACTTTGACGCAACCGTTGCACTTGCAGAAAAAGTTGCACCACACGTTGATATCTTAGAAATTGGTACACCATGTATTAAACACAATGGTATTAAACTATTAGAAACATTAAGAGCTAAGTTCCCAAATAACTTAATCTTAGTTGATCTTAAAACTATGGACGCTGGCGAATACGAAGCTGAGCCTTTCTATAAAGCTGGTGCTGACATCTGTACAGTTCTTGGCGCATCAGGTATTGCGACTATTAAAGGTGTTATTGCTGCTGCTAAAAAATATGGTAAAGAAGTTCAAGTTGACATGATTAATGTTGCTGATAAAAAATCTTTAGCAAAAGAAGCTGTTGCTGCGGGTGCTCATATCATTGGTGTTCACACTGGTCTTGACGCTCAAGCTGCTGGCCATACACCATTTGCTGATTTAGCTGATATTGCTGCATTAAACACAGGCGCTAAAATTTCTGTTGCTGGCGGTGTTAAAGCTAACACAACTCAACAAGTTAAAGATGCTGGTGCTGCAATCATCGTTGCTGGTGCTGCAATCTACGGCGCTGCTGATCCAGCTGCTGCTGCTGCAGAAATCACAAGTATTGCTCACTAATTAATTTAGTTAGCAAGTTAACTTTTAAAAATCCCGACAACATGTCGGGATTTTTTTTGGTATGATTCATCTTACAGATGGTTTTTTTAAGGAAATATTAATAATGGATACTCAAAAATTAATTTTAGACAGACTAACAACGGTTTTATCAGAAACTGATAAAGCAAGTGCTTCAAAATTAAAAGCCTTAGTAGAGGGTGCAGGAAGAATTTTTGTTGGCGGTGCTGGTCGCTCAGGATTGGTTTCTCGTTTTTTTGCGATGCGCCTTGTCCACTCAGGTTATCAAGTCAATATGGTTGGTGAGGTTGTGACCCCAGCAATGAAGAATGGTGACTTACTCGTGGTTATTTCAGGATCTGGGGGTACCAAAACATTACTTCCAATTCTAGAGACTGCAAAATCTAAAGGTGGAAAAATTGCTGTTATATCTCAAAAAACAAGTTCAGCTATGGCTGATATTTCAGACCTTGTTGTACAAATTGGCAATGATAATAGCTATTCAAATTATACTGAAGGTATGCCTATGGGAACGGTGTTTGAATTATCCACACTTGTTTATTTAGAAGCAGTGATTGCTGAAATCATTTTTGATAAAAACTTAACTGAAGATAGCATGAGAGCAATTCATGCAAATCTTGAGTAAAATTAAAGCTTCTTGAATTTAAAAAAAGGAGGATTTTATTGCCTCCTTTTTTATTTTAAACTGAAAATATCTAGTTTTTAATGTTTCGAAAAAGTTTACCGTATATTAAAGACACATCTAAATGGTTTGAAGTAATCAAACACCTTAGACACCCCGTTTTTTTTGATAGCTGCTATGCTTATTTATCGGATCCAATTCAGCATGCGCGATTTGATATTTTGGTTTTTGATCCCTTTATTGAAATTAAATCTCAAGGCAATAAAACTTATATCAAAAAAGATGATATCGAGTTTATATCCGATGAATCCTTTATTTCTGTTGTAGATTCTATTTATGATCAGTATAGGGTTGATGAGAAGCCAGACCTTCCATTTACGGGGGGTTTTGTGGGTTTTTTGTCTTACGAAGCCATGTCCATCAGTAAAAGCAAACAGAATTTAATTCCAAAAGAAATCATTTGTGCTTACGACAAAGCAATTGTTGTTGACCATGAAAAAAAAGAAACTTTTTTTATTAATGCTTTTAGCGATGATATAAAAACTTATGAAATTTTGAATGTTAATTTTGAAAGTTCTGAATTCAATGACTTGCCATTTTGTGCTGAAGAAATCAACAGTGATGAAAAATTAGAACGTGAAATTTACGCTTCAAAATTTAATACGATCATGAATCATATTAATGAAGGGGATGTATATCAAGTTAATTTAGCTAAAAAATATTCCACTAAATATGTAGGGAGTGAATGGAATTTTTATAAGAAATTTAGAAAATTTAATCAATCTTCTTATATGGTTTTTGCAGATTACGATGATTTTAAAGTGGCCAGTGGATCGCCCGAGCAGTTTATCGAGGTTAGTCAGGGTGTCGTTACTTCAAGACCAATTAAGGGAACGGTGAAGAGAGAGCTTGATCCAATAAAAGATATAGTTCAAATAAATAAATTAAAGCAGAGCGAAAAAGATCATGCTGAAAATCTTATGATCGTTGATTTAATAAGAAATGATATTGGAAAAGATTGCGAAACGGGTTCGGTATTTGTTGAAGAATTATTTGAAGTTGAAACCTATCCGAATGTTCATCATCTAGTAAGTAAAATTAAAGGAAAAATTAAGTCAACAAATACCCCGTTTCAGTTATTTGTTGATTCGTTTCCTGGAGGTTCAATCACGGGGGCACCTAAAATAAAAGCCATGGAAATTATTGATAAACTTGAGGACTTTCCCCGTGAAATTTATTGTGGTTCTTTTTTTTATTATAGTTTTAATGGTAATTTTAATTCTAATATTGCTATTCGTTCTATATTCTTTCATGAACACATGATGCATTATTTTTCTGGTGGGGGTATTACAAAATACTCTAATGTGAATGAAGAGTTTGATGAGATAGTGCAGAAAGCCAAAAATATAGAAAATACAATTAATTCATTTAAGAATAATATTTAAAATTCAGAGAGTTTATGTTTCTTAAAATTTCCAAAGTTTAAAAGAATTGTGGGTAAGATTAGTAAATTTAGAATTGTTGATGAAAACAATCCACCAATAATAATCATTGCCATTGGCCCTTCAATTTCTTTTCCAGGCTCACCAGAGCCTAATGCAATTGGCATCAGCGCAAGACCGGCAACAAGAGCGGTCATGAGGATAGATGGTAATCGCTCTGAAGCCCCTTTTATGCATGTTTGTAAGTTCCATTGCAAGCCCTCAAAATCGATTAGATGTTGATAATGTGAGATCAACATAATTGAGTTCCTAAGAGTTATTCCAAAAAGTGTTACAAATCCAACCAGTGAACCAATAGATATCCAACCACCATGAAAAGCAGCAGCAATGACACCCCCAATTAAAGCAAAAGGGAGATTTAAAACCGTTACTAAAAGATTTCTCATTGAGCCAAAAGCAATATAGAGCATAAGAAGAATACTCGTTCCAGCTAGTATTGAATGTGAAATCAGATCTTCACGTGATCTAGCATTTTCTTGTGCCTCCCCAGTAATTTCGAAATAGTTTCCAGGTAATAAATTAGCATTATTAATACGCAGGTTAAGCTCTTTGATAAATTCATTCAAATCTCTATTATGAATGTTTGAGGTAATGGTTTGCACACGTTTTCCACCTTGATGAAGTATTTTAGATCTTCCACTTTCTTGATAAATTTGGGCAATATTCTCAAGGGTAATAATTTTTCCAAGTGAAGTTTGTATCGGCAATTTTTTTATATCATTAATATCATTTTTAAATTCATCATCAATTGTCACAGCAATATCAATGGGTAGCATTGACTCATAAATTTGTGCTACAGGAAGACTTTCGTATGCAGCTCTAATAATATTTAGTGCGTCCAGCCTGCTTACTCCATATTGAATAAGTTTTTCCGGCAGAAGCCTTACAGAAACTTGTGGATTGCCTGGAGGAGATTGAAGAGTAATATCAATCGCGCCTTTCATTTCCTCTAGAACTCTAGCAACTTTTAATGCATCGGAATCAAGTGCATCAAGGTTTGATCCATATAAATTTACCACCACAGCGGCACTATAGCCTGATATTGTTTCTTCTATTCTCTCGGTTAGAAAAGTATTAATTGCAAAGTTAACTCCAACAAATCCATTTTGCTCTGCGTTATAAAGCAGCTCTTTGATTGAGTCTAATACTCTCCTTTGATCTTTTCCTGATGTCTTGGAGAGCTCAATTTCAAATTCACTGTAATGTGTTCCAAATGTGTCAGCCGCAAGTGGAGAGCGCCCAACCCATTGTGCAACTGACTTTACCCCATCAATTTTTCTTATTTTTTCAGATACCAAATTTCCGATCCTGATGGATTCTAGTTCAGATGTTCCAGGGAAAGCGGTCATATGCATAATGTAATGCCCTTCGTTTAAAGGGGGGATAAATTGTGTTTTAAATAAAGGCAAAAAGGATATTGCGAAAATAATCATTAACATAGAAGTGGAAATTATTATTTTTGATTGAGATTCAATTTTTAATAATATTTTTTCATACTTAAGCTTAAGATTTCTAATGACAGGTGAATCTTCAGTTTTTAGATTTTTTCCTTTTGCTAACAGGAGGTAGCTTAACGCAGGAGTTAAAGTAAGAGCCACAACAAGTGAAGCAAGAATAGATAAAATATAGGCTATACCCAAAGGTCCAAAAAGTTTACCGGCAACTCCAGACAATGAAAGAAGGGGGAGAAATACAATAACGATGATCAGTGTTGCATAAACTACTGACTTTCTTACTTCCATTGAAGCCTCATAAACAATTGTATGAACTGGTTTTGGGTTTTGTTTATTTTTATTCTCTCTAAGTCTTCTAAAGATATTTTCAACATCAATAATTGCATCATCAACTACTTCACCCAGTGCGATAGCTAATCCACTAAGGACCATAACATTTAGGCCTAGGTCTAGATGACTCATGATGCCGATTGCTGATAATAACGATAGTGGAATAGCAACTGCAGATATAAATGCAGTTCTAAAATTAAATAAAAATAAATATAGAATCGATATAACTAAAATAGCTCCAATAATAATATCTAGGCGAAGCCCTTTAATCGAAGCATCTATAAAGTTAGCTGGCTTGAAAAGTTCAGGATGAATCTTTATTTTTTCTTTTTGAGCAATATTTTTTAAACTGTCTAAACTTTTTTCAAGTTTCTTTGTTAGTTCATACGTGTCAGAGCCCAGTTGCCCTTGAATAGATAAATAAACACCAGGTTTACCATCAATAGATGCGCTACTAATTGATGGAACAAAGCCTAACTGAATTTTAGCAATATCTTTTAAACGTAATGTTTTATTTTTTGAGTTTGTAATATAAGTGTCTTCTAACTCTTCTAAAGTTTTTGTTTGCCCGATGGTGTTGATAATAATCCTTTGGTTATTATTTTGAATAAATCCTCCACCTTTGACAGCAGATGATTTAGAGGCTGCCTCAAAAACCTCCTGAAAAGTTATATTGTTTTCATATAATTTTTCTGGATTGACCTGAATCTGAAACTGTCTGATTTTGCCACCAAATTTATTCACATCCGCTACACCTTCAATACTCATGAGGTGAGGAATAATAAAGTTATCTGCAAAAGTTCTAATTTGAATTTCATCTTTTTCCTCTGAAGTGAGCCCAATACCTAATACGCTAGATGCTGATGAGGTGAGTGGAGTAATTTTTGGAATGATACTGTCCGGCAATATATTGTTTAAAGTAGAAAGTTTTTCTGAAATCGACTGCCTATTTCTATAAATATTGGTATTTTCTTCAAAAATTACAGTCACTACAGACAATCCAGGTATCGATTGTGATCTAATTTGTTTGACACCAATTGTTCCAGATACCATTACTTCAATTGGTCGTGTAACTAAATTTTCAACAAGATCTGCTGAAAATCCAGGTGACTCTGTTTGAATAATTACTTGTGTTGGAGAAAATTCAGGAAATACATTTAGCGGGCTGTTTTTTATTTGAATAATGCCATATAAAATGGTTATTAATGCTAAACCGATAATTACTCCGGCATAGCGTATTGAGAATTTAATTAACGATGACACTTAATCCTCATTTTCATTTTTAATTTGATACTTGTATTCTTCAGATAATAAAAGTTGAGAACCTTGAATAACTATTTTATCTTGCTCTTGAAGGAAATCAGAATCAATAATCCATCCATCGGGGGTTTCATCTTTTAGGCTTAAAGGTTTTTTGATATATTCCCCAGGTTTAGTCTTAACATAGATGTAAGGTAATCCATTATTCCAAACAATTGAGCTACCAGGAACTTCATAGTTTTTAGAAGTTGTTTTGTTTGTTAGATAGGCAATAATTTTAGAACCAATTCGATATTGGTTTGAGTGAATAATATAAAAGTAGGTTTGCCCAGAAATCTCATTATCGATTGAAGGGGCATTTGCTAAAAAGTAACCAACATTTTCATCATTTCCATTAATGGGAGAGAAAATCACTTCTGAGGATGGAATTAGACTTTTGTCAACTGATGGGATAGTAATTTTTATTAGTTTTGATTTTCCATTTAATAGTTTTGAGATATCTGTATTTTTAGAAATTCCAATAATGGTGTCATAAAATAATTTTCCCCATTGATTTTCAATTTTTTGTTTTAAATTTATCTGTAATTCCGTATTATTTTTAATTTTTTGAATGATTTGATCTACGACTACTTTTTGTTCAAGTAAAGCCTGATCTGAGATATTTTTGTCTTGTTTGTTAAGTGCAATAAAGGCATTTAATTTTTTTTCTTCTGATTGTTGCTGAATTAAAAGCTGGTTTTTTTCTGTGTTAAGTTGATCATAAATATTTTTAAGATCAACTAAAGCATCTGTGCCTATTACCGTTCCATAATAGGTCAATATTTTATCTTTGTCTGAGGTTCTAAGTGAAGCTATTTCGATGCCGCTGTTTTTTTCAATAACCTCAGTTATTTTTATAGTTGTCAGCCCATCTTGATTCTGAGTTACAAAGGATTTTGTTTCAATTTCTTCATCATTATCATCTTTGAAAATCTCATCTTGTCCAATGAATATGATCACCCATATCAATAACATGATTGTTAAAGATTGTATGGCAATTAAGGTCAGAATTTTTTTATTCATCTTCTAAGTAATTAATCTCTTCTGTTAGTAATGGATGCTGTAAGGTATTTTCAAAATCTTTAATCGTATTAATTAAATTGAATAAATTCTGGTTGTAAATCATTTCAAAATTAATTAATTTGAAGTTTTCTAACTCCAGATCGTATCGACTGATTATACCCTGTTGGTATTGCTCTTTATAGTATTGAAGTAACTCTTCTTTTTGATCTTTAATTTTTTTTGCATCTATATATTTTTCATATTGTTGAGAGAGTTTTATGAATATATTTTCTGTACTGTTGATTGTTAAAAGCTGAAGATTTTTAATATTATTCAATTTTATTTCTCTTGAAATTTCTGCATCTTTCACCAGCGCACTACTTAATATTGCATTAGGAATAGTGGTAGTTATGCCAAAAGTCCAAATTTTATTACCTTGATCAAATAGGTATGCTGGGTTAAATTCAATATCTGGATATTGTTTTGCAATTTCATATTTTAATTTTGCTTCTGCAATGGCATATTCTGAAAGTGCTATTCGCAAGTCAATGCGATCTAGAAGTGCCGAAGTCCTCCAATTATCAATAATATTATTTTTTAATATTTCATTAGCTGTATTTAGCGATTTCCCCTCAAAATCTGACAGGGTAATAGGTATTGAATCTAATTGATAAAGCTCAATCCCAATTAGAGAAGCGATATTTTTTTTTGATTCACCCATTTCAAGCTGCAGATTACTCAGTTCGTTTTCTAACTCCAGGAGTTCAATCTTGATTTTTTGCATCTCTAATTTACTTACAAGGCCTTCATCAAAACGAGCAGTTAGCATATCAAAAATTAATTTTTTAGAAATCAGTTTCTTGCGTGTTGTTTTGATGTTTTCAGTTATGAAGTAGTATCTGGTAATTTGATTAATAAGATTTATTCGCTCGTTCCATATTTTTTTTCTATAAGTTTCATAGGCTAGCTGAGTTTCATTAAGAGCAATTTCATAGCGTATCAGTCTTTTATTTGCTGTTTCCAGAGGAAATAATAGATTTAAACCTTCAATGCTTTTAGATTTATCACCATTCGCTCCATCGCTTTTACCTAATTCAACACCCAGAGAAGATAGCGGCCTTTGTTTTGCGATAATTTCTTTGTTCTGAGATGAACGCCAATTTTGCCTAGCCTCATAAATATTTGCATTAAAATACAAAAGCGCTGAAAACATTGATTCAAAAACCCATGCATTTTTGTTAATTTTTAGTTTATTTTTGTCTAAAAAGTCATTGAAATTTGGTTCATCGATATTTCTTGTTTGAACTTCGTCAGTAATTGAAACCGGGTCAATTTCCTTTTTTTGAAATGGAATATACTGACAAGCTGAAGTAAAAATAATGCATATGAATGTTAAGAAAATATGTAAATTTTTTAAATAGCTTAAATGTTTCAATTGATATGTTTTATAGTTGAATTATTAAAACTATTCTACCAAAGAATATCTTTCAAATTTATGGAATTTATTTAGAAAAACAACATCATAAGTGATATAATTTACCGCTATTTTTAAGCGAGAGTGGCGGAATTGGTAGACGCACTGGATTTAGATTCCAGCGCCTAAAAGCGTGAGAGTTCGAGTCTCTCCTCTCGCACCAATAATTAACGAATCAAGGTAATATTTATATGGCACAGGCAGTAGAAAAAATTAATGAAATTGAAAGAAAAATTAAGGCGCAAATATTAATTGCACCATTGCAAGATGAGATTGCTAATCGTTTTAAGCAAATTTCTCGAAATGCAAGAATACAAGGCTTTAGACCAGGAAAAGCTCCGATGAAGATTGTCGAACAGCAGTTCGGTGCTGATGTTAAAGCTGAAGTATATTCAAGAGCAATTGAAATGAAATTTGGCGAAATTGTAAATGAAAATAAATTACAAATTGTTGGAATGCCGCAAATTGAACATGAACCTCTTTCAAAAGTAAACAAAGATTTTGAATTTACTGCTACTTTTGAGGTTTTACCTGATATTAAAGAAATTGACCTAAAAAAAATTGAAATAACTCAACCTGAAACAAAAGTTACCAAGAAAGACGTTGATAGCACTATTGAGGTAATGCAAAAACAAAGGACCCAATTTAGTAAAGTAGACAGAGCAGCAAAAAAAGGAGACAGGCTGCATGTTAAACTCGAATCATTTATTGATGAAAAATCTGCCGAATCTACCGGTACTGAACCAATGCAATTTATTTTAGGGGATAAAAATAGATTTGATGTTTTTGATGATCAGTTAGTAGGTTTAAAAGCTCATGATTTAAAAGATTTTGAAATTCAATACCCCAAAGACCATGAACCCAAGCAATTGGCTGGAAAAAAAGTCAAATACCATGTAGAAATTACCCAAGTTGATGAAGGGGTTGTGCCTAAGATAGATGCAGATTTTGCAAAATCATTGGGAGTTGAGGATGGGGATGTTGCAAAAATGAATGCGCAAATTGAAGATTCCTTAAAAGAAGAAGTGGAAAAAAGAATTAAATTAAAAGTTAAAGATCAGATTTTTGTTGAAATAGTCAAGAATGCTAAGTTTGATCTTCCGAAATCAATTATTGATAACGAGTCTTATCGTTTAATGCAGCAAATGATTGGGAATTTTCAAAGACAAGGTGCTAATCCAAAAGACTTAAATCTTGAACCATCAATGTTTAACGAAAGAGCAGAGCAAACAGCACGCCTAAGAATTGTCTTAGCTGATCTTGTCCAGAAAAACAACCTTCAGGCAACCCCAGAGCAGGTTAAAGATAAAGTTTCAAGTTTTGCAGCAATGTATGACGATTCTGAAAAAGCTATTCAATGGTTTTATGAAGATGAAAAACGTCTTGATGAACCAGCGGCATTAGCTACTGAAGATAATGTTGTTTCATTCGTTTTAAAATCATGCAAGATCAAAAATGAAAAAGTTTCTTTTGATGAGCTACTTGGTAATAAATAATTCTCTATGAATAACACGCAAATTAAAAATCTTGGTTATGTTCCAATGGTTGTTGAGCAAAGCGGAAGAGGTGAGCGAGCGTATGATATTTATTCAAGGCTTTTAAAAGAACGAGTAGTCTTTTTAGTCGGCCCTATTGATGACATGATGGCAAATCTTGTTGTTGCACAATTATTGTTTTTAGAGGCAGAAAACCCTGATAAAGATATATCTTTATACATCAACTCACCAGGAGGTTCAGTTACTGCTGGTATGGCCATATATGACACCATGCAGTTTATCAAGCCTGATGTGTCTACTTTGTGTGTGGGCCAAGCTGCCAGCATGGGCGCTTTACTTTTAACTGCTGGCGCAAAAGGAAAACGGTATTCATTACCAAATTCTCGTGTCATGATTCATCAGCCTCTTGGTGGCTTCCAAGGTCAGGCCTCTGATATTGAAATTCATGCTAAAGAAATTTTATATCTAAAGCAAAAATTAAATGAAATTTTAGCAAAACATTCTGGTCAAAAAGTAGATAAGATTGCAGTTGATACTGATAGAGATAACTTCATGAATGCTGAAGAAGCAGCAAAATATGGATTAATCGATCAAGTAATAACAAGTAGATAAATATTTTATATGGCGGATCAAGAAAAAGATAAAACTTTATTTTGTTCTTTTTGTGGAAAGAACCAGCATGAGGTAAAAAAACTCATTGCAGGTCCTTCGGTCTTTATATGTGATGAATGTATTGAACTTTGTACAGACATCATTAAAGAAGAAAAAAAAACGGAAATAAAAAATACTGAAGATTCTGCAGTCAACTACATTCCAAAACCTCAAGAAATTTACGATCAACTAGATGAATATATTATTGGTCAAAATAAAGCAAAAAAATCACTTTCTGTTGCTGTATATAATCACTATAAACGTTTGACCTCAGCCAACGAGATTGATAGGGATACTGATCTATCTAAGAGTAATATATTGTTAATTGGCCCTACTGGCTCAGGAAAAACTCTTTTAGCTCAAACATTAGCAAAATTTTTAAATGTGCCATTCGTTATGGCTGATGCAACGACACTCACTGAGGCTGGTTATGTTGGTGAAGATGTTGAAAATATCATACAAAAATTACTGCAAAAATGTGATTATGATGTTAAAAAAGCTGAAAAAGGCATTGTCTATATCGATGAAGTTGATAAGATCTCTCGAAAATCAGATAATCCATCCATTACACGCGATGTTTCAGGAGAGGGCGTTCAGCAAGCGCTTTTAAAACTAATAGAAGGAACGGTTGCGTCAGTTCCTCCACAAGGCGGAAGAAAACACCCAAACCAGGAATTTCTTCAAGTAGATACCTCTAATATTTTATTTATTTGTGGTGGTGCTTTTGATGGTTTAGAGAAAATCATTCAGAAAAGAAATGAAAACAATAGTATTGGGTTCGGGGCCTCTGTTCAATCTAAAAGCAATGTTAAAAATGCATACAATCTTCTTAAAAATACTGAGCCAGAGGATTTAGTTAAGTTTGGTCTTATTCCTGAGTTTATTGGTCGATTGCCTGTTATTGCTGCATTAGAACCACTCGATGAGAGTTCGTTAATTAGTATTCTTACAAAACCTAAAAATGCACTAGTTAAGCAATTTCAAAAACTATTTACCTTAGAAAATGTAGAACTTGAGTTTCGGGATCAAGCATTAGTTCAAATTGCTAAAAAAGCGATTAAGCGAAATACTGGCGCAAGAGGTTTGAGGTCAATATTAGAAGATGTTCTTGAGGACATTATGTTTGATTTACCGGGCTCAGAAAATATTGAAAAAGTAATTATCGATGAAAATTCAATTACCAAAAATTCTAAACCGATAATTATTTACTCTGAATCTGAACAGAAAAAAACAAACTTGAATTAATACTTGAATTTTTTATTCAAGTCACCATAATTAAATAAAGAATTACAAAGAAAGATCACCATGGCATCTGTGAAAATTAATCAGTTAACCCCCTTACTCCCTTTAAGAGATGTAGTTGTTTATCCACAGCTCGTTATTCCTTTGTTTGTGGGCCGTGAAAAATCTATAAAAGCAATTGAGACTGCAAATGCTGGGGATAAGCAAATATTACTTGTAGCACAAAAATCTGCAAATACTGATGATCCTTCAGTTAAAGATCTTTTTAATGTTGGCACTTTAGCAACAATTTTACAGATGTTAAAGCTTCCCGATGGCACTGTTAAAGTCCTTGTTGAGGGTTTGGAGCGTATTGAAATAACAGAATTTAATGAAAAGGGCGATTTTTGGTCTGCTGCTGTAAAAATTATTAAAATTAAAGAAGCAAAAGATAAAAAATCAGTTGCCCTTAAGAGAACGGTATATTCTCAATTTGATCAGTATGTAAAATTAAATAAAAAAATCCCCCCAGAACTTTTAACGACACTTTCTGGTATTGAAGATCCTGGAAGAATGGCTGATTCAATTGCAGCAAATTTAAACCTAAAACTTTCAGATAAACAAAAATTACTTGAGTGCATTAATGTTACTGATAGGCTTGAGATGCTTATGGATCTGCTTGAGGGAGAGTTAGATATATTGCAAGTTGAAAAAAGAATTCGTGGCAGAGTGAAAAGACAAATGGAAAAATCACAGCGCGAATATTATTTAAACGAACAAGTAAAAGCAATTCAAAAAGAACTTGGTGAACAAGATGAGGCAGCTGAATTTGAAGAACTAGAAAAAAAGATTATTGAGGCTTCGATGTCTAAAGAGGCTGAAGATAAATGTTTAGGTGAGTTAAAAAAATTAAAAATGATGTCACCAATGTCAGCTGAGGCTTCAGTGGTTAGAACATACATTGAAACAATAATTTCTTTACCTTGGAAAAATAAAACCGACGTAAATTTAAACCTAAAAAATGCTGAAAAGATTCTTAACAACGATCATCATGGCCTTGAAAAAGTTAAAGAAAGAATTATTGAATATCTTGCAGTGCAGCAAAGAGTGGATAAAGTTAAATCACCCATTCTTTGTCTGGTTGGCCCTCCGGGAGTTGGAAAAACTTCTTTGGGTCAAAGTATTGCTAAGTCGATCAATCGTAAGTTTGTGCGTATGGCTCTGGGTGGCGTTCGAGACGAAGCTGAAATTAGAGGGCATAGGAAAACATATATAGGATCAATGCCAGGAAAAATTTTGCAAAATATGACCAAAGTGGGTGTTAAAAATCCACTATTTTTATTAGATGAGATAGATAAAATGGGTCAAGATTTTCGTGGGGATCCCTCCTCAGCAATGCTTGAAGTTCTTGATCCGGAGCAAAATAATACGTTTATGGATCATTATGCTGAGGTTGAATATGATTTATCGAATGTGATGTTTGTCGCCACTGCAAATTCATTAGATATTCCTGAACCTTTGTTAGATCGTATGGAAATAATTCGACTTGCTGGATATACAGAGCAAGAAAAGTTAGATATTGCTTTAAAACATCTCGTGCCAAAGCAAATCGATATAAATGGGTTGAAGAAAAATGAGATTAACATTACCGCTTCGGCTATTAAATCAATTATTCAGTTTTACACCAGAGAAGCTGGGGTTAGAAAATTAGAACAAGCGATATCAAAAATCTGTAGAAAAGCAGTCAAAGAAATTTTAACTAAAAGAAATATTAATAAGATTTCTGTAACTTCAAAAAATATAGACAACTTCTTGGGAGTTAAAATTTTCGATATAGGCCTAGCGACTAAAAAAAATCAAGTTGGTCAAGTGACTGGATTAGCTTGGACTCAAGTTGGAGGGGAATTGTTAACTATTGAGTCAGTTTTACTCCCTGGAAAAGGAAAAATTACATTAACTGGCAAACTTGGTGATGTAATGAAAGAGTCTATTCATACTGCCTTAAGCGTGGTTAGAAGTAGGGCAAAAAAATATAATATCATGACAGATTTTTATGAACATAATGACGTCCATATCCATGTTCCTGAAGGTGCAACGCCAAAAGATGGACCGAGCGCAGGTATAGGTATGACGACGGCGATTATATCTTCATTAACTCATATTCCTGTTCGTGCAGATGTTGCAATGACAGGGGAAATTACCCTTAGAGGAGAAGTTTTACCTATCGGTGGTTTAAAAGAAAAACTTTTAGCTGCTCATCGTGGTGGAATAAAAAAAGTTTTAATCCCAGAGCAGAATGTAAAAGATTTAGTTGATATTCCAAAAGAAATTTTGAAGCAAATAAAAGTGGTTTCAGTTAAATGGATTGACCAAGTTATTGAACATGCATTAACAAAAAATCCAGAAAATTTAAAACAATTAGAAAAGAAATCAACGAAAAAGAGAACTGACTCTGATCGTAAATTAGATGATATTGATAAGTCAGTTGCTCACTAATAAAATCTAGCTTTTCATCTATAGTTACACTATAATGTCGCCTTGATGTATTTTTGGGTGATTAGCTCAGCTGGTAGAGCGTCGCCCTTACAAGGCGAATGTCGGCGGTTCGATCCCGTCATCACCCACCAAAAATACGGAGTGGTAGTTCAGTTGGTTAGAATACCGGCCTGTCACGCCGGGGGTCGCGGG
>JAYNJX010000020.1:0-18389 GCA_038110565.1 Nitrosomonadales bacterium
AGAGGACTCATAATCCTTTGGTCCCTGGTTCGAGTCCAGGTGGGCCCACCAAATTAAAATCATATTTTAGGAAGAAGTAATTTACTATTATTTGGTAGGGGATGCGAGGGTCGAACTCGCGACAAACGGATTAAGAGTCCGCTGCTCTACCAGCTGAGCTAATCCCCCATAAAAGTTTATTTTACAATATTTGCTTAAAATCCAGTTAGTTTAGATTTGAACCTTTTATTAAATTTGAGTTGGCAATTTTTAGTGAAAGATAAAATAGAGATTTACACTCCTATTATTTTTAATAAATGATTGTAGAATGAACTTAGTGTATTTATTAAGAAAAGTTATATGAAAATTAAATTTAAATCCTTACATACTCTAGTAGTTTTACTATTTGGCATTATTTTCTCAGCAACGATATTTGCAAAAGAATTTGTAGGTTCTTGGATTCTTGCAGACACAAACGGGGAGCCATTTGAAATTCTCCTGGAAGAAAGTGGGTCTGCATCAGGGACTCATGGTAAAGACATGAAATATGGAAACTGGGAAGAGAAAGATGGTAAAGCATTGATATACTGGGATACGGGCTGGATCACTGTTATTGATAAAGAGGGTGATCAGTACAATAAAAAAGCCTTTAAGCCAGGTCAACCCCTAACTGGAAAACCAAGCAATACATCAAGCGCAAAAAGAAAATAAAGATTTATTTTCTTTATCCCAAGAAAAAGGTAATCTATTATTTATGACAAACTTAGTTGAGCTTGCAAATGCAATTGAAATGGCTGTAGCCCCTGCTTTTATTTTGACTGGGGTCGGTGCAATTTTGACTGTGATGGCTACACGCCTGGCAAGAATTGTAGATCGTTTTCGTATTCTGAAAGAATCAAAAAACTTTAAAAGCAAAGATAAAGAGAGTGAAATGCGGTATTTGCTGTTAAGGGCAAAATATACACACTGGGCGATCACATTTGTTACGCTTGCAGCACTTTTGTTATGTATCTTAATTGCATCTATTTTTATTGCGACGGAAGTTCAATTTAATCTTTTTAACAAGTTAATCACATTATTATTTATTACAACAATGGCTGCAGTGATTATTGGGTTGCTTACCTTTTTAAAAGAGGTCAGTCTTTCAAAAAATGTTATCAGTATTAAAAAATAATTTGAAACTAATTTTGCGTTTTTTTTACTAACTTTATAAGGAGAATGATTATGAAGAATCTAATTATAGTTGTTGGTATTATTTTATTTGTATTAGCTTATCTTATTTACTATCCAGACAGATGCGAAAAAGTTTTAGGTGATGAAAATTTTATCTGTGAAATGGGCTGGTAATATTTGGATTATCGATTATTAATCGCATTAGTTTTTTCATCTAATTTATTTGCCGAAACCTTTAATTTCGCTTGTGATTTAAAAGTGACAATAGATGATAATTGGCAAAAGCCAATAAGCGTCAATCCAGAAAGCTGGAAATATGATGAAGCAAAAGGTTTTAGTAACCAAGCTGTTTTCTATTCCTTAAAGGATTGTGAAAAATCAGAAGATGAAATGGTTTGTAATAAAGTCATCGAAAAAAAGCAGGGCCAAAAAAAAATTCTACGCTATCACAAAACATATCTGCATCGTTACACACTTAGGATGAAGGATTATCAAGAATATGAGGTTCCTTCCGAAAAATTATTTTCCTCACTGATGCGCGAGGGGGAATGCGAGCTGAAATAAATTATTGAAACTTTTTTCAATTGGAGTAATCTGTTACACATTAACCAAAAGTTAATAAATTTTTTTACCCAAAAGGAAATAAAATGCCCAGTTATCAAACATCAGGTTTTGAGGTTTTGCAAACCTTAGCAGCAAATCATAATAACCATCAAACAAAATCAAGTGATCAGTTAGAGTCAAACTCAAAAATACTGGAAACTAAAGTCGCTAAAGAAGTTCAGCGGATGATAGAAGCGTTCGGTGATTGTGCGTAATTTATAAAGTTTGTGGAAGTTGCCATAAATACCAAGCCGCAATTGATCGGTAAGGTTTTAGGGATAGAGTCTCAGCCTCTAATTTTTTTGGCGTAATCATATTTTCTAAATTCATTAAAGTACTAAAATTTTTTCGAATAGCAAAATCCGTGCAAGGCATAATATCTAAAAAACCTTGATTAAAAATTAACATCATTTGAACAGTCCATATCCCCACACCTTTAACTTGAGTATATTGAGTTTCGATTTCATTTCTTGTGAAATCTTGAAGGCTAATAGGAAGCTTTTGTTGATCAATTAATAAATTAATCTGCATAATAGTTTCTCTTTTTCTTTTTGAAAGTCCAATTTGCTCAAATTCTTTTTTTCGCTGTATCAACTCTTTTGGGGTTGGAAATTTATTCTCAAAGATCTGCATGAATCTTGTAAAGATTGCATCGCCAGCTTTTGGGTGCAGTTGTTGATAGAAAATGGATTTGATAATGCTTTGGTAGGGAAGTAAATCATCACTAATTTTTAATCGACATGGACCAATCTTTTTAATTAATGGTTCCCAGGGATACCCTTTTTTGATTAAGAAATTTTCAGCATCAGTAAATGAAGTTACCAATGAATTGATTTTCCAGCATAGTCTAAATATTGACCTGAATTTTTCAGGGAAAGATTATTTATAACCCGAATCATACCGCTTACGCTTTCTTGTACATCAATCCAGCCACCTGGACCACCCATATCAGTCCTAACCCAACCTGGATGCAGAGTCAGTGTTGCAATATCTTGGTTGAATAAGTCATGGCGTAAGCTTTGCATTGCAGAGTTTAAAGCAGATTTTGATGAACGGTAAATATAGGAACCGCCACTCGTATTATCGTCAATACTGCCCATTTTACTGGTAATAGAGACAATTTTTTTTAAATGACCCAGTTTGATATTATCCAAAAGTGCTTCGGCGAGTTTAATGGGTGCAATGGTATTGACTGTAAAACTCTCAAGCCAATCTTTTTCACTGATTGATCCAATAGTACTTCCTCTCCAAATACCCGCATTGTTAATCAGAATATCAATGGATTTATTGCCCAAAATTGATTTGACCGCTTGTATGTCTTTTGTATTTGATACATCTAACTTTAAAATTTCTAAATTTTTATTTTGAATTTGATGAAGCTCTTTGGCTTGTTTTGGGTTTCGACAGGCTGCATAAACATAATGCCCAAGTTTTAGGTATTGTTTCACAAACTCTAAACCCAAACCTCTGTTAGCACCCGTAATAAAAACATTTGTCATCAGTTCGCCTTGAAGAATTTAAATTGCTTAAGCTACGATATATAAAAATATTCCTTTATAATATACCCCAATGACACTTAGACCAAAACAGTATCTTTTTTCCCTATTATTTTTGTTCTCAAATTGTTTTTCGATCCCAGTTTTTCAGCTAGATGATTTAATTCGGATGGCAGACCAAACGAATCCCCTTATGGAAATCAATCAAGCAAAAGAGGATGCTGCAAAAGCTGGCGTTAGTATTGCAGAACAATATTTAAATCCAGACATAGGTTTGGCTGTCGGCCCTACTAAGACTAGAACACCCCCAACAGAACATGATAAAAATTGGGCAGTGGGGATATCTCAGCCATTAGAATTTGGTGATGTTCGTTCTGCACGAAAAGAAGTGGCTGAATCGAATGTGAATTATATTGCTGAGCTCAATAAAGGCGCGCGTATTAATTTACATCTTAATATTAAATCGGCATTTTTTTCTGTAATTCACAATCAAGAGATTTTAAAACTCGCAGAAGCAGATCGTAATGTGATTCAAAATATCAGGGATAAAGTGAATCTCAGGGTTGAGGTTGGTGAATCTCCTCGTTACGAACTTATCAAAGCAGACACTGAATTATTGGCAGCTAAACGGGATGCACAGGCGGCAAAGTTAAGGATTGAAGAGAGCAAGTTATTTCTCAAAGGATTAATTGGAAGATCGATGCCGGAAGAATTTGAGCTTTCAGGTGAACTGAAAGATACCAGGGTTGATTTCTCAAGAGCCGAGCTTGATGAAAAAATAAAAAATAGCCCGACCCTTAAACAATTAAAAGCCGCTGGTGATATTTATCAAAATAAAATTAAATTAGAAAAAAATTTGGTAAATCCAGGATTAACTTTAAGTGCAGGGATGAATCAAGATCCTGGAATCCGAAATTATACAATTGGTTTGAGTATCCCACTTCCAATTTGGAATCAACGCGAGGGTCAAATTAACCAGGCGATGGCTAATTTAAGAGAAGTTGAAGCGAGCTATAACCAACAAGAGTTGGCCTTAAGGCGCGAAGTTGACGCTGCTTTTCAGCGGTATTTGATTGCTAAAGATCAGGTAATCACTTTTGAAGAAAATTTATTAGCTCAGGCTGAATCAGTTTTGAAAGTAGTTGAATCTGCTTATCGTTATGGTGAGAGGGGCATTCTTGAATATCTTGATGCGCAAAGAACACAACGCGTTGTGCGAAAAGATTATTTAGCCGCAAAACTTGATTACTTAATTTCGGTACTTCAAATTGAACAATTACTTGGTACACATATAATGGAGTGATATGCAAAAAACATTATTTATATTTTCACTATTTTTGATATTGATTTCGGCGTGTTCGGAAAAAGAGCAGATTGATTCTCAAGATAAATTAAATCTTAATGAAATTATTGCCAAACCCGAACTTATAAAACAATTGCAAATTGAAACTGCTCAAGAGCGTTCAATAAAAAGAACCCTTGATATTCCTGGAAGTGTAGAAGTAAAACAAAATTTATTAGCAAAGATTGGTTCCCCAGTTAAAGGCAGAATAATTGACATTAAAGTTACGCTTGGCCAGAAAGTTAAAAAAGGAGAGGTGCTGGCAGTCGTGAGCAGCACTGAACTCGCAAAGATGCAGCTTGAGTATATTAAAGCAGTGCAACAGGTTGAGCTGAAATCAAAAGCATTTCAAAGGGCGGAATTATTATTAGCTGAAGATGTTGTGAGTGAGGCTCAAATGCTTGAGCGTAAAACAGAACTGGCTGCAGCAAAAGCCGAGATGGAAGCAAGCAGGGGTCAGTTAGGTATCCTTGGAATGTCTGATGCAGAAATTAAGAATTTAAAATTAGAAACGCAAATTGACTCTGTGTCTTATATACAAGCAAAAATTGACGGCAAGGTAATTGTTAAAAACGTTAATATTGGCCAAGTTGTAGAGCCCGTGGATGAAATATTTACTGTAGCGGCTTTAGATGAGGTTTGGGGTGTTGCGCAGGTGCCAGAGAGGCAAATTAGCTTTTTAAGTCAAGGCGATGAGGTTTTAATTGAGGTTCCAGCTTACGATGAAAAGCGGGTTGAGGGTAAGATATCTTATTTAGGCGATATTGTAGACCCAATTACACGTACCATTTCAATTCGCACAGAAATAAACAACAAAGATTTTTTATTAAAACCCGATATGTTGATTACCATGAAGGTTGCTGGCCAAAAAGTAAATAAGATTGGCGTCCCAATCGAGGCTATTGTTAATATCGAGGATCAAAAAAATATTTTTATTAAGCAAGCTGATAATAAATTTATTTTACGGCCAGTGACCACTGGGATTAAAGATAAGAAATATATTCATATTGAACAGGGATTAAACCTTGGTGAGGAGTATGTTTCCAAGGGTGCGTTTCATTTAAATAATGAGCGGATGTATAAAAAAGAGTAAGTAATGATTGAAGCATTAATCAAAAGCTCATTAAATCAACGCTTAATTGTTTTGGTTGTATCGCTTATGCTGGTGGTTGCAGGAGTCTTTGCAGCAAAAAAATTATCCTTAGATGCTTTTCCTGATGTCACCAATATTCAAGTGCAAGTTGCAACGGTTGCGACCGGAAAATCCCCCGAAGAAGTTGAAAGGTTTATTACAGTTCCGATAGAGATTGCAATGACCGGCCTACCAGGTTTGGTGGAAATGAGATCACTAAATAAAAATCAGCTTTCTCTGATTACCCTAGTTTTTAATGATCAGACTGATGTTTATTTTGCTCGTCAATTAGTCATGGAACGGTTAATGCAAGTGCAGGACGTTATGCCTGAGGGCATCAACCCTATGCTAGGTCCAGTTTCAACCGGATTAGGTGAAGTGTACCAATATACATTAGAGTCTCCCGGGGAAAACGGAAGAGAGCTGTCGGTTGCAGAATTAACTGATCGAAGAACGGTAAATGATTGGGTACTAAGACCTTTGTTGAGAAATATTCAAGGTGTCGCCGAAATAAACTCTCAAGGCGGATACGTAAAGCAGTATCAGGTGCTGGTCAGTCCAGATCGACTTGCTCACTATAAAATTAAATTAGTTAGCGTGTTTGATGCGCTCAAGAAAAATAATTTAAATAGTGGGGCTGGAATTCTTCCTCAAGGCGAACAGCAATATTTAATCAGAGGTGAGGGGCTCATTAAGAATGTAAATGATATTGAAAATATAGTACTTCGAGAATCAGATGGTATCCCGGTATATATGCGAGATATTGGAGAAGTTAAAATTGGCTATGAGGTCCAGGTTGGCGCTGTAATGAAAAATGGCAAATCACAATCAGTCGGTGGGGTGGTGATGATGCTCAGAGGCGGAAATGCTAAAGAGGTTGTTAAAAAAATTAAACAGCGAGTTGATGAAATTAATCGAGAAAAGATCCTGCCGGAAGGCCTGCAAATTGTTCCTTTTTATGATCGCAGTGAATTAGTCGATGCTGCGATTAAGACCGTTGTTAAGGTTTTGATCGAAGGTGTCATTCTTGTAATAGCTGTTTTATTTTTATTTTTAGGTGATTTTAGATCAAGCATGATCGTCGTCATGACCTTAATTCTGACGCCGCTGATTACATTTATGGCGATGAATCATATAGGAATTTCTGCAAATCTTATGTCTCTTGGAGGATTGGCAATCGCAATTGGATTAATGGTTGATGGGTCAGTTGTTATTGTTGAAAATACTTTTCATAGGCTCGGCCACAAATTAAAAACTCAAAGTCAAGCGGATATGGTTTTCCATGCTGCCCGCGAAGTTGCTACTCCGGTGTTATTTGGCGTAGGTATTATTATTTTAGTGTTTTTACCGTTAATGACTATGCAGGGGATGGAAGGTAAGATGTTTTCTCCCTTGGCCCTGACTATAGCGATTGCGCTCACAATATCTCTGATCTTATCTTTCACTCTCTCTCCCGCTCTTTGTAGTTATTTTTTAAAAGGTGGTTCTGGCGAGGATACAAAATTAATACAAAAAATTAAAACACCCTATGAAAAAGTTTTAAGGCTAGTCCTCACTAATGAAAAAAAAGTTATTTTTCTCTCAGTGGGTATTTTTATTGCCTCGTTATGCGTTATCCCGTTCTTAGGTACTTCTTTTATTCCGGAGATGAAAGAGGGATCAATCGTTCCGGGAATTGATCGAGTACCTAATATTTCGATTGAAGAATCAATCAAGATGGAATTAGCAGCGCAAACAGAAATTATGAAAGTACCAGGGGTGAAGTCTGTTGTTAGCGCGATAGGTCGGGGCGAGAGCCCAGCTGATCCACAAGGTCAAGGTGAGTCTACCCCACTCGTAAGTTTAAAACCAAAAAATGAATGGCCTAAGGGCTGGACCCAGGACGATATTACTGATGCGATCTATGACAAAATTAAACATTTGCCAGGTGTTGTAATAACTATGATGCAGCCTATATCCGATCGTGTTGATGAATTGGTGACTGGAGTCAGAGCTGATGTGGCTGTTAAGATTTTTGGAGACGACCTTAATATACTCCGTAAGAAAGCTGATGAGGTTGCGCAAATCGCAAAAGGAATTCCTGGGGCAACTGGGATTAAGGTAGAAAAAATTACTGGTCAAAAATATTTAAATATTATTTTAGATCGTTCCGCAATCGCGCGTTACGGCTTTAATGCTTCAGAGATTAATGATCTTATTGAGATGGCGATTGGCGGAAAAGAAGCAACCCGAATTTATGAGGGACAAAAAAACTTTGGTGCCGCGGTCCGTTTTCCAGAAAAATATCGTAACGACGAGGATGTAATTCGAAATATCATGCTCACTTCCCCGAACGGTTCCCGCGTATCCCTGGGGGATTTGGCGACCATAGAGGTTAAAGACGGACCGGCAAGTATCAGTCGAGAATTTGCTAAACGAAGAGTTTATACAGCGATTAATATCAAAGACAGAGATTTAGGTGGATTGGTGGCTGATTTAAAACTCGCAATTAACCAGCAACTTGATTTGCCTGAGGGTTATTATATTGAGTACGGGGGTCAATTTCAGAATATGACCCGCGCGCTTGGACATCTTTCGATTATTATTCCTGTGACCATTGCCGGGATCTTTTTCTTACTCTTTCTATTATTTAATTCAGTTCGTTATGCAGCTTTGATTATTACAGTCCTCCCCTTTGCTAGTATAGGTGGAATTTTTGGACTTGCATTGACTGGCGAGTATCTATCAGTTCCCGCCTCAGTTGGATTTATAACCTTGGCAGGAATTGCCGTTTTGAATGGGGTAGTATTGATTTCTTGTATTCAAAATTTACGTAATGATGGGTTGAAGCAAGAGTTAGCAATTATAGAAGGCTGTAAACAAAGACTTAGACCAGTGTTAATGACCGCTTCGGTTGCGATGTTAGCACTTATTCCATTTTTATTTGCAACAGGACCCGGTTCAGAGGTTCAAAAACCTTTGGCGATTGTAGTAATCGGCGGGCTTCTGACTTCAACCACACTAACCTTGTTCGTACTCCCAGCCTTATATAAATTGTTTGAAAAGAAAGAAGAGAAGCGACGATAGATTGAGAAAATAAAAAACCCAGCCTAAGCTGGGTTTTTTTGCTTTTCTTTTAATGCTGTTAAATTAGTTAACTGCTGATTTAAGCGCTGCACCAGCTTTGAATGATGGAGCTTTTCTTGCTGGGATTTTTAATTCTTTACCTGTTTGTGGGTTACGGCCTACTCTTGCTGCTCTTTTCGTTACTTTAAATGTACCAAAACCAATTAAAGTCACTGTGTCACCTTTTTTAAGGGCTTTTGTAATGCTTTCAATAGTTGCATCTAATGCTCTTCCTGCATCTGCTTTAGTTGAACCAGTTGATTTTGCAATTGCTTCGATAAGTTCGCCTTTGTTCATTATGAAATATCCTCCGTAGACTAAAAAAGTATAATGAAAGTATTATAGGCAAACAAAAAATACAACAAAACTTGATTGCCTAAACTCCCCGTAAAATCTGAGTTCTGGGTAGTTGTGTTCACTTTGCCCAATATCCATAACGATGTCAAGGATATATTGGTATTTTTTTTATATTTTTTGATTGACAAGAATCGAGAAAAAAATAAGAATTTAACTTGATTAACGTAACAAATTTCAAATGAATAAAAAAAAAATACAACATGGTGGAGTGCGTCAGGGAGCGGGTCGTAAATTAGGTAGTGGACTTTACGGTGAACCAACCAAGATTATTCGGGTTCCAAAAAGTAAAGTTGAAAGCATTAAGGACTATTTATTACACAAGACTTTTGAGTCAAATGTGTATGACTTTCAGCAGCCAGCATTAAATGCAGATCAGCAGAAGCTCATACTATTTAATCATAAGGTGCCTGCTGGGTTTCCGTCACCAGCTGATGACCATGCTGAGAAAAGGTTAGATCTGAATGAATATTTAATCGACAAACAAGAGACAACATTTTTTGTACGCGTAAAAGGCGATTCTATGGTTGATGCAGGAATTTTGGACAACGATATTGTGATCGTGGACCGCTCCAAGCAAGCAAGGTTGGGAGCTATTGTGCTTGCCTCTATTGATGGTGAATTCACCGTCAAGACTTTATCTAAAAAGAAAGAGATACCAGTGTTACTCCCCGCTAACAAAAATTATCAGCCCATTGAGGTAAAAGAGACAAGCCAGTTTGAAATTTGGGGAGTGGTCACAGGGTCAGTGAGAAAATTTTAAGCGCATTATGATTGCTTTAATTGATGTAAACAATTTTTATGTAAGCTGTGAGAGAGTATTTAATCCGCAAATTCAAGCCAAGCCAGTTGTAGTGCTGAGTAATAATGATGGATGTATTATCTCAAGAAGTGATGAGGCTAAAGCTTTAGGGATCCGAATGGGAGAACCTTTATTTAAGGCAAAAAAAAAGATTGAGAACCATCATGTTTCAGTCTATTCTTCAAATTATCCACTGTATGCTGATATGAGTAATCGAGTTATGACATTACTCGGAGAATTTTCAACCCAACAAGAGATTTACTCGATTGACGAATGTTTCTTAAGCTTGAGAAAAAACTTTCTTGAAAATGCACGATCAATTAGGACAAGTATTTATAACAAGCTAGGTTTACCAGTTTGCGTCGGCGTAGCAAAAACTAAGACTCTTTCTAAGTTAGCCAATCATATTGCAAAAAAACATAAAGAATTTCAAGGTGTTTTTGTTATCAATGAACAAAGTAAAAAAATATTTGATGAATTAATACAGCAAATTCCGATAGATGAGGTATGGGGTGTGGGAAGAAAAATAGCTGCTAAGCTAAGGACACTAAAAATATCGACGGTATATGAGCTTAAAAATAGTTATCCAAAATGGATAAAAAAAATTTTTGGCATTACTTTAGAGCGAACAGTATTAGAACTCAACGAGATTTCTTGTTATCAGATCGAAACAAAAAGTCCTCCACAAAAGCAAATTTTATCTTCTAGAAGCTTTGGCCATGTCGTATCAGACATCACTCAATTAGCTGATGCGATTTCGCATTTCGTTGAAAAGGCGATCGTAAAACTGCATCGACAGCATTTAGTAGCAAGGGATATGATTGTGCAAATTAGGAGTAATCCCTTTAGTGAAAAGGAAAGTGTTCATCGTACAATCTTGATGCGGGGGGAGTTTTGGACAGACGATTTTCGAGTATTAAATAATTTAGCAATACAGGGCCTAAGAAAGATTTACGAAACGTCAGTTAATTATCATAAAGCCGGTATTGCGCTTGTAAACTTGCAGGAAAAAGTATACACACAAGGTAATATCATGCCCATGGATACCAAGGATAAAAAATCAGAAACTTTGCATCTGATGATCAATCAGATACATGCCAAGTACGCATCACACGTAATGCACACTGGATGGAAGACAAATAAGCCACAGTGGCATATGAAACAACGTAATAAGAGTAAGCGGTTTACAACAAACTGGGATGAATTATTGATCGCTAGTTAAATTTGGATCTATATATTTGTTAATGGAATAGAAAGTATCCTCAGCTGACAATGGGACTCTCCAACCTTGAAAATAAACTTCTGTTTGATTGGGATCAAGCCATAATTTATAAGGCGGTTTACCAGAGATGGTAATGTTTTCTGGAGCAGACAAATCGTATTCTTTTAGTTTTTCAGAGGCGTCAATAACACATAATTTTTGAGCGCCAGTTGAAACGATATGAATATAGCTATCAGGTTTTTCTGGAATACGATAAGTTTTGTACTCTTTAAAGTTCACAGCTTGATTGATAAAGTCTAGAGGACAAATTGAATTTGTTGCATTAATTTTTTCTTCTTTAGGGAGTGTTGCAGGAATATTTTGCGTGTGAGCTAAATCTTCAGTTTTGTTTTCTGTTTTTTGATCAGAAAAATCCTGTTTAGGAGTTGCCTCTATTGGAGATTGATTTAATTCCTCTGGATTTTCTTCAGCTTGACCTTCATCTAGGTTAACCTTGTTATCAATTGAATCATTGTTTAAAGTATTCTCATAATCAGTTTGATGAGAATCGTTATTTGTGAAGAAAAACCAAAACAAAACGATTAACAAGATTGCTGCTAACCCTATTATTAAATTTTTTTGCATCAAATTTAATTTTTTAGGGGAATCAATATCATTTGAATTTTTCGGAATTGAAAAATCTTTTTTTGTCATCTCGATATCTTTTTGAGTTTTGGGTTCAAGAGGCATTTGAATCATTAGATCTTCAGGAGTGAGACCTAAAAATTTAATATATTTAAGGGTCGCAATTTTTTTGAAGTGTGCATTAAAAAACCCCACATCTTTATTTTCTTCAATCGATTGGATTTGTGTTATGGATAAAGCACAACCAACACTGGCGTCATCAAGGCTGATTTTTAATTTCTTGCGCGTAGATTTTATTTTTTCAAAATCAATTTGAGAGTCACTCATTAAAATAGCCTAAATAAAATGATTGAAGTCAGGGTCGGTAAAATTGCGCCTAAGAAAAGTCCAAGCGGGCTAATAGATTGCTCGTTAAAAAAGTTTTTTAAAATACTAACACCAGCAGGATTTGGTGCATTGGCTATAACTGTCAAACCCCCTCCGGTAACAGCACCAGCAACCAATGATATTTTAAATGGTTCTGACAAGCCTTCAACCAAAGAACCGAGATAGGTGAGCGCTGCATTATCAGTAAAGGCAGTTAATACTGTGGCACCAAAATAGACGACGTTATCAGACATTGAAATCAAAAGGGGTTGTAGCCACCACTGCTGCACTCCTCCTAAAACAACAAGCCCAGCAAGAAAGAATGCAACGAGAAGCGCTTCTTTTAGAATGAGCTCATGTTGATATTTCTTGTAAGCGATACTGAAACCTAAAAAGAATAAAAATAACGACATAAATACTGCTGGATGGTGTGCGAATATTACAACCCCTACTAAAAAAAGAATATGAACCAATGTAATAGGAAGCGGAATTTTGTTTTTATTTATATTGTTAAATTTTATTTTTTTTAATTCATTTTTAAAAGCTAAGGTTAAGATAGTTGCATTTATTAAAACGGCGATTATAGATTTCCAACCAAAATGCATAAGCATAAACTGTATATCCCAATTCCATTTCCCAGCCACCATGAGCACCGGGGGCGCAGCGTAAGGCGTTAATGTTCCACCGATGGAAATATTTACAAAAAGCACCCCAAGAATTAAATATTTAAATTTTTCGCTAAGCTTTTGGTTTTTAAAAAAGATATTGCTTAGTAATAATGCGGATAATGTCATCGCAGCTGGTTCAGTAATAAAAGATCCAAGCAGCGGCACAAGACTCAAGAGCAGAAAGAAAATACCCAGTTCCGTTTGGATCGGAATTATTTTACTAAGACCAATTACAATTTTTTCAGATATTTGAAGTATTGGTTTTGTCGCAGCAATAACCATAATAACAAATACAAACATGGGCTCGGTATAGTTTCTGCTGTCTACATATTCAACTGCAAACTCTTTTCCATGGATGCCAAACATAAAGAGAACTAGAATCATAGCCCAGAAGCCAAAAACAATTTCAACCTCCCCAAGTAAGTGCAACAAGCCAGAAAAATTGTGATGCTTGTGTGCGAGGTGCTCAAAAATTTTAGTTGAAAACGTATGTATAATTGCTATAGCGAATAATACAAGACCGATTATGTTAATTATGTCGACATTCATCATAGTGATAAATTCTAACATGACCTCATTTTAAAGAATGAAAATACTTACACAGCAAGATATTCATTTGGTCATTCAGCTTTTCAATCAAGGAAAGTTTGATGATGTTGTGCATCAGGTCAATAAATTTTTAAAAGCTAATAAAAAAGAAGTTTTTCTATGGAACATATTAGGGGCAAGTTATGAGCGACTTGGAAAGATTCAAGAGGCGAAGCAGGCATACGAAGAAGCAATAACCCTTAACCGCAATATCCCTGAAGTATTATTTAATCTCGGGGCTATCAAGTTAAACTTGAATGATCCTGTCGGCGCGATTAATTTATTTGAAGAAGCAATTAAAATAAAACCTGATATGGCAGAAGCTTATTTTAATCGAGGTTTGGCTTATAACCAGATGGGTAATTTAGAGGGTTCAATTGCATCATATAAAAGAGCAATCGAAATTCAACCGGGCTATTACGAAGCGCTAAATAATCTAGGTTCTGTGTATCAGCGACTGGGAAATCATGAGGCCGCGGTTGCGGCTTACCAAAAATCTATTCAGATTTTTAATAATCCAAGGGCGCACTTTAATTTAGCCGGGGCACTTCGTAATAATGGCTTACTCAAAGACGCAATTAAAGAGTACAAGCAAGCGATTGAATTAAGTAATCAAGAACCGGAATTTTTATCCGATCTTGGGGATGCGTTTTGGCATGATGGTAATATCAAAGATGCAGAAAAATTTCTTCGTCAAGCTGTTCAAATTGAGCCTTTGCATGCAAAGGCAAATTATCAATTAGGTGTTTTTCTTTATGACAATAATAAATTAGAAGAAGCTTTGAGTTTTTTTAAAAACTCAAAAATATATGACTATGAATCACGAGTACTTTATTGTTTGTATAAGCTAAAAAAATTTGATGAATTTTATGCTGAACTAAACCGGGTATCAGCGAAACCAAATAATTCTCCTTTGTTGGCAACATTATCAACTCACTATGCTTTCAATTTTAATAAAGAAGATATTTATAATTTTTGTCCAAATCCACTAGATCATGTTTATCATGCTGAAATCCCAGAGCTATTAAAAGAAGATAGTCGTTTAGTTAAAGAGCTATTAAAAGATATTCAACAAGCAGATATTGCAGAGCGACAACAAAGTCGATTATATTTTGGTAGCCAGTCAGCGGGAAATTTATTTAAAAGACCAGAGCAATCTTTTCAACAATTAGCTAAAGCTCTAAGAGAAGCAATAAAAAAATATTTCCAAATTTATAAAAATGAATCTTCAACATTTATTAAACTCTTTCCGCAAGAAATAGATTTTAGTAGCTCTTGGTATGTCAAGATGAAAAAAGGGGGTCATTTAACTTCTCATATCCACGAAGAGGGTTGGGTTAGTGGCGCAGTTTATCTGATGATCCCTAAAAAAAGAAATGATCCTGACGAAGGAGCAATTGAATTGAGTGTGCACGGTGACAATTATCCAAATGAGCATGATCAATTCCCTACTAAAACTATTTTGCCAAAAGAAGGCGAGGTTGTATTTTTTCCCTCATCTGTTTTTCATCGAACCATCCCTTTTAGTTCTGATGAAGAACGAGTTTGCATTGCGTTTGATTTGAAACCCAAACAGCTTTAGACAATAATTTTCCTATTCAAATTGTTTAAGACTAGACTCTGGAAGACAGGATCCTCTCTCAGTAATTTTCTTAAGACATTGCCTCGAATTCTAATTATTCTTGCCCAATCGGAAATTACTTTTGCATGACCTAAACGCTTGGTGTTATTAATGATAGAAAGTTCGCCGAAATATTCATTATTTCGATGTAAAAAAGTTTTTTCATTTAACGTGGTTTCAATTTCACCTTCGGTAATAAAATAAAAAAAATCTGAGTCATCTGTTTCTCTAAAAATTATTTCATCTTTTCTGTATCGCACAACCTGGTCTTTGAAAAAACTCTGAAACAATTCTTTGTTTGGATTAATGATCAGCGACTTGTATTTGTAATATCGAAGTTCATACATAAATGCGATGAATTCAATTCCAACTAAAAAGCTCCCGACATTAAAAAAAAGCCAAATAATAGAAATAAAAATATTTCGCATGCTCCCGTAAAACAAACCGTAAGACTGTCCGATGCTCAAAAAAATATCAAATATTTCCCTTAAGGATATCCATAGCGCACAAGTGATCACTGCGCCCGAGATCAAATATATATTTTTGATACGTCGGATAGGGATTAAAATTTTAAAAAAAAGAAATAACGCTGCTATTAATAAGGTGGCAGAAGATAAGCTTAGCAAAAAGCTTTTCTCGGCAATAGGGATTAAGATTGCAAAAAAAGTCGTTAAGTGTGCTAAATATTTAGAAAAGAAAATATAGGAAAAAAATAAAGACATAATTAACACTAAAACGCTAACGTCGACTATTTTCTTTCTTAGAAATCTCTCATTGGTTTGCTCTTGGTGGAAAATGATTTGTATATTTTTTCTTAATGATTGAGCAAGAGGTGTTGTTGCCCAAAATAGAATGAAAATCCATAGCCAACCAAAATCTTTTCGTTGATGGCTAAAATTACTTATTTCTTTTAAAACCTTGGTTGAAATCTCAGGAATTAAGCTATTGGTAATCATTTCAATTTCATACAAAGCCAGCCTTGAGTTGCTGAGCCACTGGGTTAAAAAGAAAAAGACAATGATGATAAAAGGGATTAGGGTTAATAAGAAGTAAAAACTCATCGAAGCATTGAGATTAAGAAAGTGATGGTTTCTTAAGTTATAAGAGAATGATTCTAGATAAAATTTAAGTCGCCAAAAATTTTTTTTAAAGTCTATGATCATTAAACTTTTTTATACTTTTCAGTTGCCTCAATTAATGCTGATGTTATGCCAGGTTCGGAAGCAGAGTGACCAGCATCTGGTATTAAATAAAATTCTGCGTGAGGGACCGCATGTTTAAGATCCCAGGCAGTTTTTGGAGGGCAAACCATATCGTATTGTCCTTGTACGATCACTATGGGTTTATCCTTAAGGAGTAATGTTGCTTTTTCCAAGATAGCTTCACCATCTACAAAGCATTGATTTTGGATATAATGCAGCTGTACCCTGGCTCTTGCTAATTCTTCATTATAGTTTATAGGGTCCTCGGTAGTCACTTCTTCAGGTAATAATTTAAGAATGCTACCTTCAAAGTGGTTCCAGTTATATGCAGCTTTTTCCGCCAGCTCTTGGTCAGATCCAAATACCATTTGCAAATATTTCTCGACTAGGTTTGTTTTGGTGATGTCAGGTTTAAAGTTTAATAAGGTTTGATATTTTTCAGGGCAGAAAATCTCTACCTCTTTTAAAAACCACTCAAGCTCGAATGGTCGACTTAAGAATATACCCCTCAAAATAAGACCCTTGACTTGCCCAGGAAATTGAATGGCATATGCTAATGCGAGTGTACTTCCCCAAGAGCCACCAAATAAAATCCAATCATCAATTCCTAAATGTTTCCGAATTGTTTCAATATCGCTTACGAGGTCATCTGTTGTGTTGTTAACAATTTCGCCTTGCGGAGAGCTTTTTCCACAACCTCTTTGATCAAATAAAATGATTCTGTAGTGATTGGGATCAAAAAAGCGTCTTTGTTTTGGACCGGTTCCGCCACCAGGACCTCCGTGTAAAAAAATGATGGGTTGGCCTTGGGGGTTTCCAGACTCTTCCACATATACTGAATGGCTAGAATCCACCTTAATATCATGGGTTTTAAAAGGTTCAATTTCTGGAAAAAGTGTCTGCATTGTTAAAATATTTGTTCAATTAATTAATCAAAATTATACCATTGTTAATCAATAATTATTTACTTCTAATCGTATGAAAATACTATATATTGATGTTTTATATATTGATAGCACAACATATTTTGATAAGAAAAATAAATTAAATATTTGTAAATAAATTGTAACAAAAGTGTTGCAATTTATATTTAATAGGTATAAAGTGTTTTTCAAGCACAGGTAAGTTAGTGCTACGGTATGAAATCCACTCTATATAAAAAATCATTTATATGGGATGTTTTTCTTACTTTTTTTGAACCTTAGTTAAATACTTTGGAGATTAATTAAATGAAACTTAATAAAATCAAACTAGCTCTTGGTTTAGTTGCTGCTGCACCTATGGTTGCATTCGCTGCTGCTGATCAAGAAAAAGCTATGGGCGATGCTAATAACTGGTCACATCCACGTAATGGTTATGACAATCACGGTTACACAGCATTATCACAAGTTAATAAAGGTAACGTTAAAAACCTTAAAGCAGCATGGACATTCGCTACTGGTGTAAACCGTGGTCATGAAGGTGCTCCTTTAGTTATTGGTAGCACAATGTATGTTCACACTGCGTTCCCAAATAACGTATACGCTTTAGACTTAAACAATGATCAAAAAATCGTTTGGTCATACTTCCCAAAACAAGACCCAAGCGTTCAAGCAGTATTATGCTGTGACAACGTTAACCGTGGTTTAGGTTTTGGTGATGGTAAAATCTTCCTACAACAAAATGACGGTCAATTAGTTGCTTTAGATGCTAAGACTGGTAAAAAAGTATGGGAAGTTCAAAACACAGATCCTAAAGTAGGTGCTACAAATACTAACGCTCCTCACGTTTATAAAGACAAAGTGTTATCAGGTTGCTCTGGTGCTGAATTCGGTGTTCGTTGCTTTATTGCAGCTTACAACATCAAAGACGGTTCTTTAGCATGGAAAGCATACAGCACTGGTCCAGATAAAGAAGTGTTAATTGGCGCTGACTTTAACAAAGAAAACCCACTTTACTCAGCTATGTCAGTTTATGAAGACGTAAATGGCGGTAACAAACAAGGTGGTTCTTTCAAAAAAATCGACACTGCTAAATTAGAAGGTGGCGTTAAAGACCTAGGTTTAAAAACTTGGTTAAAACCACAAGCAGTTAAAGACGGTTGGCAACATGGTGGTGGCTCTGTATGGGGCT
>JAYNJX010000021.1:0-12981 GCA_038110565.1 Nitrosomonadales bacterium
ACCAGGGACACACGGATTAACAGTCCGTTGCTCTACCGACTGAGCTATTGGGGAAATGAATGTGAGATGATAAGCAGAAAATTATCTTAGGTCAATATCTAGGCAATATTATTTGCTCAATGCAAATTTAATGCGATCAACTGCTTTTTTTAAGTTTTCTAAAGATGTTGCGAATGAAATTCTAAAATAATTTGGTGCTCCGAAAGCACTTCCTGGAACTACGGCAACATTAGCCTTTTCAATGAAATATTCACATAATGCAATATCAGTAGGCTCTTTAATTAATTTTTGTTGGAATAATTTTTGTATTGCATCATATGCATACGGAAATACATAAAAAGCTCCATCTGCACTTACACATTTAAGACCATTAATTTTATTGAGCTCTGTAAGAATAAAATCATGCCTTTTTTTAAATTCAGCGGTCATTACTTTTATACAATCTTGGTCTCCGTTAAGAGCCGCCTCAGCTGCGGCTTGAGAGATAGAGCATGGGTTTGAAGTTGATTGCGATTGAAGGTTGGTCATGGCTAGAATAATTTCTTCAGGACCAGCTGCATATCCAATTCTCCATCCGGTCATTGAATAAGCTTTTGAAACTCCATTTAAAATTACACATCTGTCTTTAAGTTTTGGCTCAACCATTAGAATGTTATAAAATGGATTACCATTCAAATTAATATGTTCATATATATCATCTGAAGCAACTAAAATATTTGGATGCTTTAGAAGAACATTAGCAATAGCTTCTAATTCACTTTTTGAATAAACGGATCCTGTCGGATTGGAAGGAGAGTTCAAAAAGATTAATTTTGTTTTATTGGTAATGGATTGTTCAAGCTGTGTGACAGTAATCTTAAATTTGTCTTGAAAACTCGTTTGGATAATTATTGGTTTTGCGTCAGCCACTAGTGCAATATCTTCATAAGACACCCAGTAAGGGGAAGGAATAATTACTTCGTCATCTGAATTTAAAACGGCAAGACATAAATTAAAAATACACTGTTTACCACCCACTCCAACAACTATTTCTTTTTCGGTATAACTGAGGTCGTTATCTCTTTTAAATTTATTTACGATTGCTTTTTTTAAGCTTGGAATGCCTCCTACAGCTGTATATTTCGTTTTACCTTCATCGATTGCTTTTTTAGCTGCATCTTTAATAAAATTTGGAGTGTCGAAGTCGGGTTCGCCAGCTGCTAAACCTACTATATCAATTCCTTGAGATTTTAAATAATTTGCCTTAGCAGTAACTGCTAAAGTAGGAGACTCCTTAATTCTAGAGGACGTTTTGGAAATAAATTTATTTGATGGCAAGGTTTTTTTTGAAAGTAATTTTAATAAAAATTATTTTACAAAAAAATAGTTTGTTTACAAAGAATTATTTTGATTTGCCAACAAGTTCTTTTAATTCTTCAGCTTTAGCAAGATTAATTGATGAAAGTAATTCATAGTACTTTTGATATTGGGCAAGGTTTTTTTGGTTAGCGTCAAGCGCCAACTCAAATAAAGCGTCTATGTTGTTTTCATCTTGCTTTAAAGATTTGTTTAATGAATCAATAAAATCAACATTGTTTCCTAGATTTTTTTGTGCCATCGCCAATTCAAACCATGCTTCACTATTTTTTGGTTCTTTTTTAGTCCAATCGATTGCGATATTTTTTACCTGCTCCCAATTTTCTTTAACTTTTGGAATAGCTATTTTAAGAAAAAAAGGTTTTTGATCTTCATCTTCTTCCCATAGCGCTCTTCCTTGAATTGGAAATTCATCTAAAACATCTTGTTGTTGTAAATCTTTAAGCCATTCAACTGGAACAGCATAATATGAACCATAACCAGTTGTTTTAAAAGTATTAATCCCAATTAAATTACCGTCAAGATCGAAAAGACCACTGCCGCTTGCCCCAAGTCTAAATTTAGCACTTGTGTGAATTACATTCCCATCGTCAAGCGGGTAGGTTGATAAAACATAACCACCAGTTGTAAGAGGAACGGGTGCACCGTTAGAGTGACCTATCCCAACTAACTCTTGTCCTTTCTTTAAGTTTAGGCTTGAGCCGATAGGGACTGGGTCGCGATTAAGACCATGAACATCAAGTAAACACAAATCATGCCAAGGACTTGATCGGACAGAGGTAATTGAATAAGTATATTCTCCTTGTGAAACCCAGGGCTTTGAAGTACTTCGTAAAACATGACAGTTTGTTACTATTTGATTTTCACCAACAATAACGCCAGAACCATATCCAAGTGATCCATTTTCATGATAGCCTCTAATCATTACTACCGAGGTAAACGCTTTCATGAGGGCTGCCTGGTTTAATGCGGCGCTGACTATTGAAGATGTAAGCAGAAGGGTTGCTAAAAGTATTTTTTTCATTATTAAAAGACTGATAAAAAATAATTTAGTTCTTAAACTGCTGTTAAAATTATTAATAATTTTATGGACCAAATAAATTTTAAAAAATACCCTAATAGTCCTTATGAGTTAAATTTACCATTTGAACCCTCCGGTGATCAGCCAACCGCCATTGAAAGTTTGGTTCATGGTATAAATAATAATGAGCAATTTCAAACTTTATTAGGGGTAACCGGCTCAGGTAAAACTTTTACGATTGCTAACGTGATCGCAAAAACAGGACGGCCAGCTATAGTAATGGCACCAAATAAAACTTTGGCCGCTCAACTGTACTCAGAATTTCGAGAGTTTTTCCCTAAAAACTCTGTTGAGTATTTTGTTTCTTATTATGATTATTATCAGCCTGAAGCTTATGTTCCAGCGCGTGATCTATTTATTGAAAAAGATTCGAGCATTAATGATCATATTGAGCAAATGAGGCTTTCCGCCACAAAATCACTTCTCGAGAGAGACGACTCAATTATTGTAGCAACAGTTTCAGCCATATATGGTATTGGTGATCCGGTTGATTACCAGGGAATGGTATTGCATCTTCAGGTTGGAGAGAAGATCTTGCAAAGAAATATTATTTTGCGTTTGGTTTCTATGCAATATGATAGAAATGATTTTGATTTTTCTAGAGGAAGTTTTCGTGTAAGAGGTGATGTAATAGATGTTTATCCTGCTGAAAATTCTGAAACCGCTATTAGAATTTCCTTATTTGATGACGAAGTCGAATCAATTACCCAGTTTGATCCGCTAACAGGGCAAATGTATGAAAAAATCAGAAAATATACAGTATATCCAAGTAGTCATTATGTCACTCCAAGAGAAACAACTATTCGAGCTATAGATAAAATTAAAATTGAATTGCAAGATCGTGTTAATTATTTTTTAAAAGAGAAAAGACTAGTTGAGGCTCAGCGAATAGAGCAAAGAACAAAATTTGATGTGGAAATGTTAAATGAAATTGGTTTTTGCAAAGGGATTGAAAATTACTCTCGACACTTGTCTGGAAGGGCAGCAGGAGACCCGCCTCCTACTTTACTAGATTATCTTCCTAATAATGCACTAATGATAATTGATGAAAGTCATGTCACTGTTCCACAAATTGGTGGGATGTATAAAGGAGATCGTGCAAGAAAAGAAAATTTAGTTGAATATGGATTTAGATTACCATCAGCAATGGACAATAGACCATTGAAGTTTGAAGAGTTTGAAAAAGTTATGAAACAATGTATTTTTGTTTCTGCAACACCCGCCGATTATGAAGATGCACACTCAAAAATAATTGTTGAGCAGGTTGTGAGGCCAACTGGCTTAGTAGACCCCCAGGTAGAGATATATCCAGCTGATTCTCAAGTTGATCATTTGCTTGGTGAGATAAAAAAAACTATAGAGAATAAAGATAGAATTTTAGTAACAACACTTACCAAAAGAATGGCAGAGGACTTAACAGATTACCTAATGGAGAATGCGGTTAAAGTTCGCTATTTACACTCTGATATTGATACTGTTGAACGAGTAGAAATTATTAGGGATTTAAGATTGGGTCTGTTTGATGTTGTCGTTGGTATTAATTTATTGAGAGAAGGCTTGGATATTCCGGAAGTAGGATTAGTTGCAGTCTTGGATGCGGATAAGGAAGGTTTTTTGAGATCTGAACGTTCTTTAATTCAAACGGCGGGACGTGCAGCAAGAAATCTCAATGGCCGTGTAATTTTTTATGCAAATTCTCAAACAAAGAGTATTAAAAAAGCTATTTATGAGATGGAAAGAAGACGGGAAAAGCAACTGTTACACAATAAGGAAAATAATATTACTCCAGCTGGGGTGAAAAAAAGAATTAAAGATATTATTGAAAAAGAAGCTGATGTGGAAAGTTTTAAGTTTAATCGTGAGGAAAGAAAAAAATACAGAAAGTATGAAGACTTAACTGAGCCTGAAATGATTAAAGAAATTAGTAAGCTTGAAAAGAAAATGCAAGCCGCGGCCAAAAATTTAGAATTTGAAAATGCAGCAAATATTCGAGACGAAATTAAGTTTCTTAAGACTAGTGTTTACGGAAATGTTCCCAAAGATACTATTTAAATAACTAATTGATTTTAATAAATAATGCCAGTATAATCTCACTTTTTTAATCCTTGCTTCACTATTGAATATAGGAAGCTACAAACCATAAGGAGAGTTTATGCGTCACTATGAAGTAGTGTTTATCGTGCACCCTGATCAAAGCGAACAGGTTCCTGCAATGATAGATAGATATCAAAACCTTATAAAACAGAATAAAGGTGCTGTTCACCGCCTAGAAGATTGGGGAAGAAGGCAATTAGCCTATCCAATTCAAAAAATTCACAAAGCCCATTATGTGCTTATGAATATTGAATGCGACCAGGAAACTTTGTCTGAACTAGAAAATTCTTTTAAATTTAATGATGCGGTCATTAGACATTTAGTTGTTTCAACAAAGGGCCCAGTAACTTCGCCATCACCTATGATGAAGGAAGAAAAATCTAAAGCTATTGTTGGCGATGACAGCAAAAAAGATAAGTTTGTAAAAGAAGAGTCCGCTGAAGAGGAAGTAACTGAGGATTGAATGAATTAAAAATTTCAGGGATTATTAGCAGGTTAGATTCTTTACGATATTCACCAGCTAATATTCCAATAAGAAATTTAAAAATTTTTTTTCAGAATCAAGAACAAAAAAAATTTTATAAACAAGTTGAATTTGAAATTGAGGCGGTATTAATAGGAAAGTTAGCTCTTGGCGATTATAAAGAGGGGCAAAAGAAAAATTTCCTTGGTTTTTTGGATAGAAAATCTAAAAAATCAAATCAGCTTTTATTTCATATTAAAGAGATTAATTAAAGGAGTTTTATTATGGCAAGAGAAATGATCAGAAGAAGAAGGTTCTGCAGATTTTCTGCTGAAGGTATCAAACACGTTGATTATAAAGACGTTGATTTATTAAAAGATTTTATATCTGAAAATGGAAAAATTATTCCAGCTCGTATCACGGGTACTAAGGCAAGATATCAAAGACAGCTTGGTACAGCAATTAAGCAAGCAAGATTTTTAGCATTATTACCATATACTGATAAACATTAAGGAGATTAAGCAATGCAAGTTATTTTATTAGAGAGAGTTGCTAACTTAGGTAACCTTGGTGATGTGGTTAAAGTGAAAGATGGTTTTGGTAGAAACTTTTTAATTCCGCAAGGAAAGGCTAAAAGAGCAACTGAAGCAAACATGGCTGAATTTGAAGCGAAGAAAGCTGATTTAGAAAAGCAACAAGCAGCTTTATTAAAGGCTGCTGAAGAACGGGGTCAAAAATTAAATGGCTTTACTTTACAAGTAACTCAGAAAGCTGGAGTTGATGGAAAGTTATTTGGTTCTGTGACAAATTTTGACATTGCCGAAGAATTAAAAAAAGCAGGTTATGAGGTTGTAAAATCTGCCATTCGCATGCCTGAGGGCCCACTAAAAGTAATAGGCGATCATAAAATATCTATTGCTTTACATACAGATGTTGTAGTTGAAATAACTGTTGCCGTGTTAGGTGAAACAAACTAAGTTTTAATAAAGCAATTAAGATTTAATTAAGGCTGCCTATGGCAGCCTTTTTTATATCCGTTATAATTACATATGGCCGATGATATTGTTCAAAAATTAAAATTACCACCACACTCCATTGAAGCAGAACAGTCATTGCTTGGGGGTTTGATTATTGACAATCAATCTTTAGATAAAATTGGTGATCTAGTCTTTACTGATGATTTTTATCGCCAAGACCATCGGATTATTTTTAAACATATCCTCACTTTAATTGAAAAAAATCAACCAGCCGATATTGTTACTATCGGCGAGTCTTTGGATCAAAATAATGAATTAAATACGGTGGGAGGGCTTGAGTATCTGGGTATTTTGGCAGAAAGTACACCAACCTCAGCAAATATTCGTGGTTATGCGCAGATTGTGCGAGAGCGATCCATTATGAGGAAACTTGTTGAAGTTGGAACAGATATAGTTGATAGTGCATTTTCACCACAAGGTAAAGATGCTCAGCAGTTATTAGATGAATCCGAAGCAAAAATTTTTCATATTGCAGAAGCTGGAAAAAAAGATAAAACAGGTTTTGCAGATATTAAAATTTTACTTCCAGAGGTTGCTAAAAGAATAGATGAGTTATATAAGTTAGATAATACTTCTGGTATTACAGGCGTGCCTACCGGTTATAAGGACTTGGATATGATGACATCAGGCCTGCAGCCTGGGGACTTAATCATTATTGCTGGGCGTCCATCTATGGGTAAAACGTCTTTAGCATTGAATATGTGTGAGCATGTTTCGGTTGACAATGGATTACCAACTGCAATTTTTTCTATGGAGATGGGCTCAACTCAACTCGTATCTCGTTTAATAGGTTCTGTAGGTAAATTAAATCAGCATAAAATGAGAACAGGACAGCTTGAAGATGAAGATTGGGAAAAACTATCCGATGCGCTTGGGCAGTTAAATGAAGCTCCAATTTTTATCGATGAGGGTTCAGCTTTAAACCCATATGAGGTTAGGGCTAGGGCGCGTCGACTTAATAAACAATGCGGAAAGTTAGGTTTAATTGTTATTGATTATCTTCAATTGATGGCCTCAGCAAATTCTGGCAGTGAAAATCGAGCTACAGAAATTTCTGAAATTTCTAGATCATTAAAATCTCTGGCGAAAGAATTAAATGTTCCAGTTATCGCTTTGTCTCAATTAAATAGAAGTGTTGAACAAAGACCAGATAAGCGTCCAGTTATGTCTGATTTGAGGGAATCAGGCGCAATTGAACAAGATGCGGATGTTATTATGTTTATCTACCGAGATGAAGTTTATAATCCTGACTCACCCGATAAAGGTATTGCTGAAGTTATCGTTGGGAAACAAAGAAATGGCCCTGTTGGACGCGTTAAGCTTACATTCCTTGGTGAATATACTAAATTTGAGAACTTTGCTAATCCAATTGGGTATCAGTTTCCTGAAGAATGAGACCTTTAAAAGCTTTAATTAATCTTGAGCATGCTCGTTCAAACTTTAATCAGGTCAGAATCTTATGTCCAAAATCAAAAATTATTGCAACCCTAAAGGCAAATGCTTATGGCCATGGTTTGGATTTTATGGCTAATGCTTTTTCTGAAGCCGATGCTTTTTCAGTATTATGTATTGAGGAAGCAATCGAGTTAAGAGAGCATGGTTATGAAGGTCGCATATTATTACTTGAAGGTGTTTATGATTATGAAGAATTAAGAATTGCAAGTGCCTTTAATTTCGACATAGTGGTGCATAACGATTATCAACTAAGCCTGCTTCGGCAACTTTCAAATCAAAAAAAAATCAATATCCATTTAAAAATTAATACTGGAATGAATAGATTGGGGTTTGATATTGATGTCATACCAAAAGTTTTGTTACAGATTAAAGAGAATAAAAAAATTAATCAAATTATTTTGATGACTCATTTTGCAAATGCCGATAATAAAAAAGGCATAAAAAAAGAAATAGACACAATTAAAAAATTGATGCAAAACTATAAGCATGAATTTTCTGTTGCAAATTCTGCGGCTATTATTAACTATCCAGAAACCCATTTAGAATGGGTAAGGCCTGGGATCATGTTATATGGAGCCACACCTTTTCATGATAAGACAGCAAAAGAACTCGGTTTAAAACCAGTCATGAGTTTGGTTTCTGAAATTATTGCGACCAGAATAATAAAAAAAGGAGATGCTGTTGGATACGGTTCTTCTTTTGTTGCAGAAAATGAAATGCAAATCGGAGTTGTAGCCTGTGGCTATGCTGATGGTTTTCCGAGGATTGCGCCAAGCGGAACCCCAATCATTGTTGAAAATCAATTAACGAAAACTATAGGTAGGGTTTCAATGGATATGTTATGTGTAGATTTATCAAATGTATCTAACGTTAGCATTGGATCTAAAGTTGAGTTGTGGGGAGATAACTTATCTGTTGATGAGGTAGCTCAGCATGCGCAAACTGTTGGATATGAGCTGTTATGTGCCGTTTCATCATCAATAAGAGTCCCATTAAGTATTTCATATGGTTAAAACAAAAACCGCTTATGAATGTGCTGAATGTGGTGGGCAATCATCAAAGTGGCAAGGTCAATGTCCGCATTGTTTTCAATGGAATTCATTAAATGAAGTTGTTATTGAGGCTCAGGTTTCACGATTTAATCCTCTAAATAAGAATTCAAAACTGCAAAAAATTGATGATGTAGATATAAGTGATATTTCCAGAAATTTAACAAATAATCCTGAGTTTGATCGTGTTCTTGGCGGAGGTCTGGTCCCTGGGGGTGTTACCCTCATTGGAGGGGACCCTGGAATTGGAAAATCAACTATTTTAATTCAAACGCTTGCTGGGCTGACGAATGACCCATCAAATGAATGTAAGTGTATTTATATATCTGGTGAAGAATCCATTGAACAGATTGCATTAAGAGCAAAAAGACTTGATCTTGAAGTGTCTGATATATTTCTGCTGTCAGAAATTAATTTAGGCAAAATAATCAAAGTTCTTGAGAAAGAAAAGCCAGATGTCGTCGTCGTCGATTCAATTCAAACCCTATTCTCTGAGGATTTAACAGCAGCTCCAGGGTCTGTCTCTCAAGTAAGAGAGTGTTCAGCGCAATTAACTAGGGTTGCTAAATCTATGCATATCAGCTTATTGCTTGTGGGACATGTCACAAAAGAAGGCTCAATTGCTGGACCTCGGGTATTAGAACATATTGTAGATACTGTTCTCTACTTTGAAGGAGAAACAAATTCATCATTTCGTTTAATTCGGGCTATAAAAAATCGATACGGTTCAGCTAATGAGTTAGGCATATTCGCCATGACTGAAAAGGGACTTAAGGCAGTTACAAATCCCTCAGCAATTTTTTTATCGTCTGTTACTTATCCAAACAAAGGTTCTGTTGTAACAGTGATTCAGGAGGGAACCAGGCCACTTTTGGTTGAAATTCAGGCATTAGTAGACCTTTCAAAGCAAAATAATCCAAAAAGATTATCTGTTGGATTGGAAAATAATCGAATTGCAATGATTATTGCGATTTTAAATAAACATCTCAATTTATCTTGTCATGAGTATGATGTTTTTGTGAATGCTGTTGGAGGAGTAAAAATCAGTGAAACGGGAGCGGATTTGGCGATATTGGTTGCAATTGCTTCCTCATTGCTAGATAAGTCGATCGATGAGAAGGTAGCTATTTTTGGTGAAGTTGGGTTAGGGGGAGAAGTTCGTCCGGTAGTTAAAGGCCAAGAGAGATTAAATGAGGTCATCAAGCTTGGCTTTAAAAAAGTAATTTTACCTAAACAAAATTTGCCTAAAAATATTCATAAAAATATTTCTTTAATTGGAATTTCGACTATTTCTGATGCAATAAAAGCAATTTTTAATCTATAATTAACATTATATATTTTATATAAACTATTGATTTACATATATTTTATTAAAAAATAATGTATTTATCGTAATCACAAATTTTCTAAAGCTGGTTAGTGCAATTTTTTCATTTAGTACGTTGTTGAGATTGGATTTTTTAATTTCCTGTAGGAGTTCATAGTAAATATTTCCCATAATTATTGATGGTTTATGTTTTTTGAAGGTATCTTTATTAGCAAATGAGAAAGCTTTCTTAAAGAATATTTCAGCTTGTCTAATTTGATTCTCCATTAAGGGCTTAATTTCAATATTCTGTTTTAGTTCGACAATGTGATTTTCATTAATTTGAAATTTTTTTAATTCATCTAGTGGAATATATATTCGATTTCTTCTTGCATCCTCACCAATATCACGAATAATGTTTGTGAGCTGTAAGGCAATACCAAGATTGTGGGCAAAATTATGAGTTTCTGATGTTGGCTCTAATTCAAATATATTTGATGTTAGGATTCCGACGACTGATGCGACTCGATAACAATACAGTTGCAGTTCTTTAAAACTTTCATAGCGGTTAAAATTTAAATCCATTTCCATACCATCTAAAATCTCTAAAAAATAGTTTTTATTAAGATTAAATTTTTTTATATATTTTAATAAATGCTTCGAAATCGGGTGGTTTGGTTTACTGTTGAATAAATTATCTATTTCATCTTTCCACCATTGCATTTTGGCTTTACCAATCTCATAATCAGTTGATTCATCAACTGCATCATCAACTTTTCGACAAAAAGCATACAAACCTACTAAGGCCTTTTTTTTATCACCTCGGATAAAAATAAATGCATTATGAAAGCTCGAATGACTTTCTTTGATAATATTTTTACAATATTGATAAGGGGTCATTTGGCGAAAATTGCTCTTAAAAAGATGATTATCCAATTCAGTTTTGATAATTTGTTGTTCATAAAGAAGTTATTATTTCTTTTTAGTTTCTCCACTAAAAATATTCCAGCAAAAGTAATTATTTTGACTTCAAATCTAAATCTACCAGATAGATTTTGGTAAAGATCTTTTCCTTTATTAAAGTTTTCGTCTATTAAACCAAGCCAATCGTGAGCTAAGAGATTCCAGTTTTTATTAAATTTTTTTTTTCTTATATCATCTATCTTTATATTATATTTTTTAAAAAAAGATTGAGGTATATATATTCTCGGTATTTTTAGATCTTCCTCAATATCCTGTGCCATGTCGATCATGGCAAGAGCCGTGCAGATATGATCTGATTTTTTAAAAAGAAGAGGTTCGCGATATTTATGAGCCTCTAAGTAGATTCTGCCAACTGAATTTGCTGCTAAATTACAATAATGGTAGATTTCTTCAATGTTCTTGTATTTTTCTTTTTTTGCATCCTGAAGAAATGCATTCATTAAATCCTTTATATATTGATAATTTATTAAATGTTTGACCAGTTCTTTATGTAAATTTTTAATTATTTTTTTCTTTGGTTTTGTGGTGGGGTAATGATTTATTTCATCACTAATTTCACTCAGTTTATTTTTCTTTGTTTTAGATGAGAGTTTTGGAGAGTCTGCTATATCATCACAATGTCTTGCAAAAGAATATAGTGCAAAAATTAATTTTTTAATATCATCTTTAAGTAGATACCCTACCAGGAAGTTTTCATTTTTTCTTTTTGCTATTACAGCTTTGTTCATAGGTTGTATAATTTATGATATAAATTTTTTTAAGGATGATTAATGTTAGCAGTTATTGGCGGATCTGGTTTATGTAAAATTGAAGGCCTCAAAGTCATTCGAAGAGAGATTGTTAGGACGCCTTATGGACAGCCTTCTGAACCGATTGTTTTTGGGGAATTAAATAATAAAGAAATAATCTTCTTAGCTCGACATGGAGCAAATCATTCAATCGCACCTCATTTGATAAATTATCGTGCCAATATTTATGCACTTAAAGAAGTAGGGGCTAAATCAATAATTTCTATAGCTTCTGTAGGCTCAATAGTTGAGGGTATGAATCCGGGTGATTTTGTAGTGCCACATCAAATTATTGATTACACCTATGGCCGCAATCCAACTTTTTATGACGGCTTGGGCAATTCCCCTTTAAAGCATATTGATTTTACCCATCCTTATGATGATTCAGTCAGGCAAATCATTGTTGAGGTTATGAAATCATTGAAGTTAAATTTTTTTAAAGATGGTGTTTATGCTGCCACTCAAGGCCCCAGACTTGAAACAGCAGCAGAAATTCTTCGTTATCAGCAGGAAGGAGCAACAATTGTAGGCATGACTGGCATGCCAGAAGCAGTTTTAGCTCGAGAAATTGAATTAAGCTATGCTGCTATTTGTCCAGTTGCAAATCATGCTGCCGGCAAAGGCACAAGTAAAGAAGGCATTTCTTCTGCTGTTTTGAATCATAATTCAAAAAAGACAATAGAAAATATAGTTTTGATTTTGAAAGGCTTGGTGTCTCAATTTGGCTATTAAGCAAATTTTAAAAATGGGTAATCCACACTTATTAAAGGTCAGCGATCCTGTAGAAGCTTTTTCCAATTCTGAGTTAGATAAACTAATTGAGGATATGCTTGATACTATGAAGGCAAATGAGGGGGCGGGTTTAGCTGCTCCACAAATTGGGATTTTTAAGCGAGTAGTGATTTTTGGTTTTGACGAAAATGAACGTTATCCAAATGAAGATCCAATTCCATTTACAGTTTTAATTAATCCAAAAATTGAACCTTTAGCGGATGATTTTGAAGATGGTTGGGAAGGCTGTTTATCTGTTCCAGGTTTGAGAGGTTTAGTGCCTCGATATGCAAAGATAAAATATGAAGGTTTTGATCAACATGGAACCCAGATTAAGAGGGAGGTGAATGGCTTTCATGCTCGAGTCGTTCAACATGAGTGTGACCATTTGGATGGAGTTTTATATCCCATGAGAATTGAAGATTTTCGTTACTTTGGTTTTCATAGTGAAATATTTAAAGAATAATTCCTTTAACTAGACAGCTATGATAAAATCTTGCACTCAATGGAAGAGTGGCAGAGCGGTTTAATGCAACGGTCTTGAAAACCGTCGTGGGTTCACGCCCACCGTGAGTTCGAATCTCACCTCTTCCGCCA
>JAYNJX010000022.1:0-9885 GCA_038110565.1 Nitrosomonadales bacterium
AAAAAAGGCTCTTGAATAGAGCCTTTTTTATTTAGAATAAGCATATGAGCTTAAAAAACCGATTAATCATTATTTTAAATTTTGTTTTATTGATATCTGTAGTGATTGGTTTTGTATCGGTAATTTTGTCTGCAAAAAATTCAGTGCGCTCTGAAATCGAGTCATCAATGTCACTGGCAACGTATGCAATTGAGACCGGGGTTAAAAAAAATCCTGAGTTTTATCTTTTTAACAAAAATTCTTTAGACTTAAAATTAATTTCAAATATTCGACATTTATCCATTAAATTCTTAGATAGAGATAATCATGTTATTGATCAGAATATTCAATCCGAATCATTTTCGAGTCCTTTATGGTTTAGAAAAATATTCTCTATGATGAAAATTGATTTAGATGAAATTAAAATTCCAATTTACGCCCAAGGAAAATTTTTAGGTAAAATTGAAATTACCCCTAGACCTGAATACGAATATGATGAGATCTGGACTCATTTAATTAATGGGTTATATATTGCGCTTTTTTTATTTTTGTTAATTAATATTTCGGTTTTATTCATTTTAAATAAGCTAATCAATCCTATTAATGCATTAATTAATGGCTTTAAAAGCCTTGCTGATGGAAGTTTTAAAGTCATTAATAAATCTTACGGTATCTCGGAGATTGATCTGTTGCGGAAACAATTTAATAAATTAGCGATGAGACTATCCGAAGATAATAAAAAGATTCACGCTTTAAACCAGGAGCTATTAAATACTCAAGAAAAGGAAAGGGCTGTTATATCCAAAGATTTGCATGATGAGTTAGGTCAGTCACTTGTGGCAATGCAAATGGAGCTCCTATCAGGGAAGTCTATTAAGACAATCTCGGCAAGGAATAAACACCTTGATAAAATTACATTACAGACAAAAGAGCTGATGTCTTTTACACGAAATCTGATCAAAAGATTAAGTTTAATGGTGCTTGATGATATGGATTTTGAAAGTGCGCTTAAAGATTTAATGAATAATTGGCGTTTAAAAAATCCTCGAGTTATTATCAATGAAAACGTCAAGATAAAGAGTAATATTCAAAAAGAATTGAAGCAGGCAATCTATAGGATTTTACAAGAGTCATTGACTAATATTAGTAAACATTCAGCAGCCAAAAAAATAATTGTTGCTCTTAACGAAAAAGGAAATAGACTTTATTTTAAGATTGAAAACGATTATCCAAAAACAATAAAAGTAGGAAATGGCTTTGGTATTTTAGGTATCCAAGAGAGAGTTAGAAATCTCAAAGGCCAATTTGAATACAAACTCACTAAAAATAAATTTTTTATAACAATTAGTATTCCATTTTAATGAACAATACTATATTAATTATTGATGATCATGAAATCGTGCGTTCAGGATTAATCTCGCTTCTATCAAAAGATAAAAATTTGATCATTAGTCATGATTGTGATTCTGCTGAAGCGGCTTATAAGTATCTGAGTCAAAATAAGGTTGATCTGGTGATTGCTGACATATCGTTAGAGGGTCGTTCTGGATTAGATCTTGCTGAACGTTTATTAAAGCGAAATAAAAAACAGAAGATTATGTTTCTATCGATGCATGATAGTCCTGTTATTATAAAGAGGGCTTATGATATGGGCGCCTATGGTTATGTGAGTAAATCAGAAATTGCTGAAGATCTTTTAATTGCAATTACAACTATTTTAAGTGGTAAAAAGTTTTTTCCATCGTCATTATCTAATAAAAATATTTTTGAAGTTTTAAATGATCGAGAATTTGAGGTATTTAAATTAATTGCCCTGAGCGAAGATATCAATTCAATTGCTAAAATTTTAAATATCAGCGTTAAGACAGCAGCAAATTATCAAACATCAATTAAGAAAAAGTTAAATTTAAATTCCTCTATCGATTTTTATCGACTTGCTAAATCGGAAAAAATTATAGAAATTGAATAAGCCCTACAAGGTATAATATAGGGTATGCGTATATCAACTCCACTCAGTAAAAACTCCACTCGAATCATGCTCTTAGGCAGTGGTGAGCTTGGCAAGGAAGTGATTATCTCATTACAAAGATTAGGCTTAGAGGTGATCGCAGTCGACCGCTATGAGAATGCACCTGGGCATCAGGTGGCACATCGTTCTTATACAATCAATATGACTAATGCGGATGAACTTGAGACCTTAATCTTAAAAGAAAAACCTGACCTTATTATTCCAGAGATAGAGGCCATCAACACAAAACTCTTAGAAAAATTAGAGTCTGAGGGTTTGACTAAAGTCATACCCAATGTAAAAGCCGTGCAATTAACTATGAACCGAGAAGGAATCCGCAGGCTAGCCGCTGAAGAATTAGGTTTGCCAACTTCTCCTTATGCGTTCGCTAGAAGTTATGCAGAATTAAAGTTAGCCGTTGATAAGGTTGGCTTGCCCTGTTTTATTAAGCCTACCATGTCATCCTCCGGAAAAGGTCAGTCTAGGATTACATCAGTAAGTGACATTCAAAAAGCATGGGACTATGCAGCAAGCGCTGGCAGAGTTAATGAAGGAGTTGTGATTGCTGAAGGTCAGATTGATTTTGATTATGAGATTACGTTACTCACTGTGAGGTCTTTAAATAGTCAGGGTGAAACAATAACGCAATTCTGTGAACCCATTGGTCATCGACAAGAGAGCGGTGACTATGTTGAGAGTTGGCAGCCGCAACCAATGAGTAACAAAGCCTTGATAAGATCTCAAGAGATTGCCAAAAAGGTAACCGATGCTCTAGGTGGTTTGGGTCTATTTGGTGTGGAGTTATTTATCAAGGGTGATGACGTCTGGTTCTCAGAAGTGAGCCCAAGGCCCCATGATACAGGTATGGTTACTATGGTGACGCAAAAACAATCCGAATTTGAGTTGCATGCGAAGGCCGTATTGGGTCTTCCAACAGATACAAGCATCAATAATCCGGGTGCTACAACAGTTATATATGGTGGCTTTGATGCACAGGAAATTGAATTTACCAATATTGCAGATGCACTATCAGTAAAAGGTCTCGATGTCCGATTATTTGGGAAACCAGAGTCTTTTGTAAAAAGAAGAATGGGTGTTGTTTTGGCCTCAGGTGAAAGCGTTGAAGAAGCAAGAAAAAAGGCCTTAGAAGCCAGAGCAAAGATTCAGACAAAACCCCTTTAAATTTTATCCAGTGCTATAATGGCGCGTCTTTAATTTAAGCAAAAATATTCATGTCACGAAATCTCAGAAATATCGCAATTATTGCCCATGTGGACCATGGTAAAACGACACTCGTTGATAAACTGTTACAACAATCTGGAACCTTTGAGTCACACAAAGAGGTGACTGAGCGTGTGATGGATTCCAATGATTTAGAAAAAGAACGTGGCATCACAATTCTTGCGAAGAATACGGCGTTAACCTATGGCGATATGAGAATTAATATCGTAGATACTCCTGGCCATGCTGATTTTGGGGGTGAGGTTGAACGTGTACTTGGTATGGTGGATGGTTGTTTGTTGCTAGTAGATGCCGTTGATGGCCCAATGCCGCAAACACGTTTTGTGACGAAGAAAGCATTAAGCTTAGGCTTAAAGCCAATCGTTGTCATCAATAAGATAGATCGCCCAGGTGCTCGTTGTGATTGGGTTATTAATCAAACGTTTGATCTCTTTGCAAATTTAGGTGCCAATGATGAGCAGCTTGATTTTCCAGTAGTTTATGCTTCAGCGTTAAATGGTTATGCAAAATTAAATGAAGCTGATGAATCGTCAGATATGAAACCTTTGTTTGAGAAAGTTATAGCCCATGTTGGGGCGCCGAGTGGTGACGCAAGTCAACCCTTGCAAATGCAAATCTCAGCGTTGGACTATTCAAGCTATACCGGCCGTCTGGCGATTGGTCGTATTGTAAATGGAAAAATAAAACCGGGCATGAGTGTTGTGGTTATGGCCGATGATAAGAAAAAAGGACAGGGTCGCATTAATGAAGTTTTAGGATTTAAAGGCTTAGAAAGAGTTCCCGTTCAAGAGGCAGAAGCAGGTGACATAATTATTATTTCCGGTCTCGAAGATATTGGTATTGGATACACGGTGTGTGATTCCGCAAATCCTATAGGCTTACCCTTAATGAGTATTGACGAGCCAACACTGACTATGGACTTTGTTGTCAATTCATCACCCTTAGCTGGCAAAGAAGGTAAATTTGTGACTAGTCGTCAAATCAAAGAACGTTTAGATCGTGAATTACTCACTAATGTTGCTTTACGTGTTGAAGAAACTCCTGATGCAGATGTATTTAGAGTTTCTGGACGCGGTGAATTACACCTCACAATTTTATTAGAAAATATGCGTCGAGAAGGCTATGAAATTGCAGTTGGCAAACCACGCGTTGTGTTTAAAGAAGAAAATGGTGTCAAAATAGAACCATATGAGTTCTTAACGGTTGATATTGATTCCGAGTCACAGGGTGCTGTGATGGAGGAGTTGGGTTACCGTCGTGGCGAATTAGCTAATATGGAAAATGATGGCTTGGGTCGCACACGTCTGGAATATAAAATTCCTGCTCGCGGTCTTATTGGCTTTCAGAGTGAATTTCTTACATTAACCCGTGGTAACGGGATTATGGCCCATATCTTTGATAGCTACGGACCCATTAAAGATGATATTCCTGGTCGACGCAATGGCGTGCTTATTTCAGCAGAAAAGGGCGACGCGGTGGCTTATGCTCTTTGGAAACTTCAAGATCGAGGTCGTATGTTTGTAAATCCCGGAGATGTTTTATACGAAGGGATGGTTATTGGTATCCATTCTAGAGATAATGATTTGGTGGTGAACCCTATTAAAGGAAAACAATTAACCAATGTGCGTGCATCAGGTAAAGATGAAGCGATTAATTTAACGCCGCCCATCCCGCTGACTTTAGAGTATGCAGTTGAATTTATTGATGATGATGAGTTGGTCGAGATTACGCCACAAACAATTCGTTTACGAAAAAGATATTTGTTAGAGCACGAAAGAAAACGTGCCTCACGAACTGAGGGTTAATTAATATTTAAAGTTTGTGATGGTGAGGTGAATTGTTTCAGAAGCCTTGGTCCAAATAATTTCATCGCCGACTTCACGACCAATAAGTTGTTTACTCAATGGTGCAACGTAGCTTAATTTATTGTTCTTTATATCAGCCTCATCTTCTCCTACAATCTTAAACTGATAATTTTTACCCTCATCGTCCTCTAGATATACAGTTGCTCCGAATAAGATTTTTTCAGAGGATTGATTCTCTGGTTTAATTAAAATTGCCGATTCAAGGCGTGCGAGTGTGTAGCGAATGTCTCTTTCAATTTTGAATTTTATTTGTTGAGACTGTTGGTCATCTTTCTGTTTAATTTGTTGTAAATCATTTTCCAGAGCTGTGAGTTGTGTCTTTAATAGATAAAGACCACTGGGTGTAACATAGTTTGGCTCAGCACTGATTGGTCTCTCAGGAATATCAATGCCTGCATGTTCTAAATCATTTTCTTTTACAAAAGCTCGACTCATCTTTATACTGACTTTAATTAAATAATTAATTATTTTAACAATCCATTGAAAACCTTGCTTTACTTTTTATTATTCTTTTTGTTTACCATATCTATCTTTGCAGCAGATAGCGACTTACATTGGACGGAAAAAATATTTCGTAGTAAAACTAATCAGCTTGTTAAACAAACAGCTAATGGTGAGTGTGTTGAGAGTAATGATTTAAGATTTAATAGCCTAATCGCAATTAAGAAATTTAACTCTAAAGAAGACTGTCTAAAAGATTTAAAAAAGAGTTAATTTATTCCCACTCGATGGTAGCTGGTGGTTTTCCAGATACATCATAAACAACACGGTTTATGCCTTTTACCTCATTGATAATACGGTTAGAAACTCTTCCAAGAAGCTCATAAGGTAATTCAGACCATTTTGCGGTCATAAAATCAGTGGTCTCCACCGAGCGAAGCGCTACTACATATTCATAGGTTCGCCCATCACCCATAACCCCAACTGATTTTACAGGAAGAAAAACTGCAAAGGCTTGAGAGGTTTTATCATACCAACCTGTATTTTTGAGTTCCTCTATGAATATTGCATCTGCCTCTCTCAAAAGATCAGCATATTCAAGCTTAACCTCGCCTAAGATTCTGACGCCCAAGCCTGGACCAGGGAAGGGGTGTCGATAGACCATATCTTTAGGGAGTCCTAATTCAATTCCGAGTTCACGCACTTCGTCTTTAAATAACTCACGAAGGGGTTCTAATAAATTTAAGTGCAATGTTTCAGGCAGCCCCCCAACATTGTGATGACTTTTAATGTTGTGAGCCTTTTTTGTTTTAGCCCCTGCTGACTCGATCACATCAGGATAAATGGTTCCCTGCGCAAGCCATTTAGCATTTGGTATTTTTTCTGCGTACTCTTGAAAAACTTCAACAAAGTCTCGACCAATTATTTTTCTTTTCTCTTCTGGATCTGTAACACCTTTTAAGTCAGTCATAAATTTTTTTGTAGCATCTACATGAATGACTTTAACGCCTAGATTATTTTGAAATAATGACATCACCTGAGTCGCTTCATCTTTTCTTAAAAGCCCATGATCCACAAATATACAAGTTAATTGTTTACCGATTGCCCTATGAAGTAGTGCTGCGGCGACTGAGGAGTCAACACCGCCAGAAAGTCCTAATATAACTTCATCCTCTTGAACTTTGAGTCTAATATCCTCTATAGCGGTTTCAATATAATTTGGCATGGTCCAACCAGGCTCACAATTAGAAATATTAAGCACAAATCTTTTTAAGATCTCAAATCCTTTTTTAGTGTGTGTGACCTCAGGATGAAATTGCAACCCATATATCTTTCGCTCATCGTTGGCGATGGCGGCAATTGGGGTTGCTTCATTGCTGCTGATAATTTTAAATCCTTTAGGTATTTGTTCTACTTTATCGCCATGGCTCATCCAAACATCAAGCAATCCATGACCTTCAGTGTTCGTGTTATCTTGAATGCCTTCTAGTAATTTTGAATGGTTGTGTGCTCTGATCTCAGCGAAACCAAACTCTCTTTTCTTGCTGTTGATCACTTTTCCACCGAGTTGATTGCATAGGGTCTGCATGCCATAGCAGATACCTAAAATTGGAACGTTTAGTGAAAAGACAATTTCTGGTGCCTGAGGCGTTTCTTCTTCATAAACTGAATTGGGTCCGCCTGATAAGATAATAGATGTAGGCTTAAATTCCTGGATGGATTCTACTGTGACATCATAGGGCATGATCTCACAGTAAACATGCATTTCACGAACACGTCTTGCAATCAGCTGAGTATATTGTGAACCAAAATCTAATATCAGAACTTTGCTCAAAATTAATCTAGTCTGTAGTTAGGTGCTTCTTTAGTGATTTGAACATCATGCACATGAGATTCACGAATACCGGCATTTGTAATTTGGACAAACTCTGTTGTTGTTCTCATTTTCTCAATTGTTTTAACACCAACGTACCCCATTGAAGCCCTTAAGCCCCCCATTAATTGGTGTATGACATTTACTACAGGTCCTTTATAGGGAACACGGCCTTCAATACCTTCAGGGACTAACTTCTCAGCATTATCTTCACTATCTTGGAAATACCTATCTTTTGAACCTTTTTGCATTGCTCCAATTGAACCCATACCGCGGTATGATTTATAAGAGCGACCTTGGTAAAGTTCAACTTCTCCTGGTGCTTCTTCTGTTCCAGCAAACATACTGCCTAACATTACTGAGTATGCACCTGCAGCAATTGCTTTTGAAATATCACCAGAGTAGCGAATACCACCATCCGCAATAAATGGCACTTTGTTTTTTTCTAAGGCTTTAGCAACATTACTTATCGCAGTAATCTGAGGCACACCGACGCCTGCAACAATTCGAGTGGTACATATTGAACCAGGACCAATACCAACTTTTACACCATCAGCACCGGCATCCACTAGAGCAAGCGCTGCATCAGCGGTTGCAATATTGCCACCAATGACATCAATATGACCAAACTTCTTTTTAATCCAATTAACTCGATCTAAGACACCTTGTGAATGACCATGAGCTGTGTCGACAACGATTACATCAACCCCGGCTTCTGATAGTAATTCAATACGTTTGTCGGTTTCCGCACCAACACCAACAGCAGCACCAACAAGTAATCGTTCTTTTTCATCTTTAGAAGCGTATGGATGATCAGTTGATTTTTGTATATCTTTAACCGTAATTAATCCTTTTAGTTCATCATTTTTATCTATTACCAGTAATCTTTCTAGGCGGTATTGATGCAGTAAACGCATTACCTCATCTTTAGATGCACCTTCATTGACGGTCACCAGTTTTTCTCTTGTGGTCATGACATTCTTAACAGGTTGAGATAAGTTTTCTTCAAACCTTAAGTCCCGATTGGTCACAATACCAACGACTTTATTATTTTCTAAAACGGGAAGTCCTGATATTTTATGTTTCTTAGTAATTGCAATGACTTCATTAACGGTCATATCAGGTGTGATAGTGATCGGATTATTGACGATACCGGATTCAAACCTTTTGACCTTGGAGACATGTTTTGCTTGATCCTCAGGAGTCATATTCTTATGGATAATGCCAATACCACCTTCTTCAGCCATTGCTATTGCTAAGCCCGCTTCGGTTACGGTATCCATTGCCGCTGAAACTAAGGGAATACTCAACCGTAAGTTTCGAGTTAATTGGGTTGCTAAGTTGACTTCTTTGGGGAGAACGTTTGAACGTGCAGGTATCAAGAGAATGTCATCGAATGTTAGAGCTTGTTCTTTGAGACGCATATGTCATTTCCTTTTCGCGCAAAACGAGATTATACAGAAAACCGAAATACTTTACGAATTATTTTCTAGTTCGCCACCACCTTTTTTCATGGCTTTGCCTTCTTCAGCCCTTTTTCTTCTAATTTCTTTAGGGTCTGCGATTAATGGACGGTATATTTCAACACGATCCTTTTCTCTTAGAACAGTTTCAGGTGTGATATGTTTACCAAATATACCTAGCACAAGATTTTTCAAATCGATTTCAGTAAATTGCTCTTCGATTTTTGACAACTTAACGGCCTCAATCACTGTTGTACCCTCTTTGACAAAAACAGGAATAATGAGTTGTTTTTCGGGTGTTGCGAATGCCACTTCGATTTGTATTTCACTTTTCATTTAAAAATCTTCTATTTGCCTCTTGGATAAATTCATCAATAAAAGTCTTGGCGATATAATCAAAAACCGGGCTCAGTATTGTACTAATAACGGAATTATTAAATTCATATTCCAAGTCTAGGTTAATTTTACATGATTCTTGATCAAGCGCCTTGAATTTCCATACCCCGGAAAGCTTCTTAAAGGGACCGTCTACAAGCGTCATGACCATTTCATCAAAATTTTTTTTGGTATTTTTTGTTGTGAATATTTGGCGAATTCCCTTGTATGCAATTTCAATTGATGCGGTCGTGAAATCACTATTGCGTTCAATAATTTTAGTGCTACCACACCAAGATAGAAATTGAGGGTACTCCTCGATGGAGTCAACCAAGTTAAACATTTTTTTTGCACTAAAAAAAACGATGGCACTTTTATTTATTACAGACATTTTTAATAAATCACTTTTATTTGCGTACAATTATACTTAACTTAAATTATTTAAACCCCTTAAATGTCGATAACTCAGAATAAAAAAGCTTTCCATGACTACTTTATTGAAGAAAAGTATGAGGCGGGTATTGCCCTTGAGGGTTGGGAGGTTAAGGCTATTCGTGACAATCGGGTTAATATAAAAGAAGCTTATGTCATTATACAAAAGGGTGAAATTTATTTATTAGGGTGTCACATTAATCCATT
>JAYNJX010000023.1:0-9248 GCA_038110565.1 Nitrosomonadales bacterium
TTAGATGTGCATATGCGCAAGGTACCTATAGATGATGATGTCGAAGCGAGTATTTTAGCGAGAGGAACTCCTGGATTCTCAGGGGCAGATTTAGCTAATTTAGTTAACGAGGCCGCACTTTTTGCTGCTCGACGAAATAAACGCACAGTGACGATGCAAGATTTTGAAGATGCAAAAGATAAAATCTTTATGGGGCCTGAAAGAAAATCATTAGTGATGCGGGAAGAAGAAAGACGTAACACAGCATATCATGAGTCAGGACACGCAATTGTTGCAAAATCATTACCTAAAGCAGATCCGGTGCATAAAGTAACAATTATGCCGAGAGGTTGGGCTTTAGGATTAACCTGGCAGCTGCCAGAGTTTGATCGATTTAGTAATTTTAAAGATAAGATGTTGGAAGAAATTTCTATTTTATTTGGTGGCCGTATTGCAGAGGAGATATTTATGAAGCAAATGTCTACTGGGGCATCAAATGATTTTGAGCGTGCGACAAAAATTGCAAGAGATATGGTGACCAAGTACGGTATGTCTGCCAAGTTGGGGACCATGGTCTATAGCGATGACCAGAACGAATTCGCTTTTGGCATGCCTTCGAAAACCATCTCAGAAGCAACGCAACAAAAAGTAGATACAGAGGTGAGACGCATTCTCGATGAGCAGTATGCAGTTGCACGTAAAATACTAGAAAAAAGTAAGAAAAAGGTTGAGGTCATGGCTAAGGCATTGTTGGAGTATGAAACTATTGATGCAGATCAAATTGAAGATATCATGCAAGGAAAAAAAGTAAGACCACCGAAGGAAGGGACTTCATCTAGCGCAAAAAATAACTCTAGTGGATCAGGGTCTTCTCCAAGTGTGACCAAGCCGCAACCAACCGCAAAGACTTAACGATAATAATTTTTTTAGATGACTCTAAAAGAATTATTAAATCAAAAAAAACCATTAATTATGGGGGTACTTAATGTCACCCCCGATTCATTTTCTGATGGTGGAAAATTTCTAGATCCAGATCAGGCGTTTGAACATTGTTCAGAACTTAAAGCAGACGGTGCTGATATCATCGATATTGGTGGTGAATCCTCCAAGCCTGGGTCGGAATCTATTTCTGTCTCCGATGAGTTAAAAAGAATCTTACCGGTGATCGAAAAAGTAAAATCGATTCAAGATATTAAAATTTCAATTGATACATATAAACCCGAAGTCATGCGTGAAGTGATTGCATTAGGAGTGGACCTTATTAACGATATTAAAGCACTTTCAAGTTTAGACTCCACACAAGTCATTCAGCAATCTGAGGTTATGATTAGTTTGATGCATATGCAGGGTACACCAAAAACTATGCAAGACAATCCCTACTACCAAGATGTGAATTATGAAGTATCAGTATTTTTAGAGAATCAAGTGAATCATTGCTTACAACATAACATTGAAAGTGACCGAATTATTATTGATCCAGGCTTTGGCTTTGGAAAAACTACGGCACATAATTGGGCTTTATTTAATCAATTAGAGTCCTTAAAAAAAATCACCCCAGCAATTTTAGTAGGGGTATCTCGTAAACGCATGTTGAAAGAAATTGTGGGGGAAACATTAGCAGACCTTGATGATGCATCCGCTTTTTTTTCAGCAAAAGCGATACAAAAAGGTGCTAAGATTGTGCGTGTTCATAACGTCAAAAAGACAAAACAGTATTTAGATTTTTTATCATGAGAAAATATTTCGGCACCGATGGCATTCGAGGCAAAGCAGGAAAATTTCCGATATCTTCAGATTTCTTTTTGAAACTTGGTTATGCAGCAGGTCAGGTACTGACCAGCCATGCCAAAAAAAATAAAATGCCTGCAGTGGTGATTGGTAAAGATACCCGTGTATCAGGATATATGTTGGAATCAGCCCTGGAGGCTGGTTTTTCAGCTGCAGGGGTCAATGTATATTTGACTGGTCCAATTCCAACTCCCGCAGTTGCCTATTTAACTAAAGCACTTAGAGTAGAGGTAGGTGTTGTTATCTCAGCCTCACATAATCTATATGAGGACAATGGCATTAAATTTTTTTCACATGAGGGAAAAAAAATTGATGATGCAATCGAGCTTGAAATAGAACATTTATTAGATTCCTTAACAGAGATTGAATCTATTCAAATAGGAAAAGCGAAGCGTGTTGATGATGCACAAGGTCGATATGCTGAATTTTGCAAAAATAGTTTTCCTAATCATCTGTCATTAGATGGGCTTAAAATTATCTTAGACTGTGCACATGGCGCGACTTACCAAGTTGCACCCAAAATATTTAGAGAACTTGGTGCGCAAGTTGATTTAATTGGTGTGGAACCTGATGGGCAAAATATTAATCAGGCTTGTGGCTCAACCCACTTAGAAGCACTCATTGAAAAAACTAAAAATTCAAAGGCAGACTTAGGTATTGCTTTTGATGGTGATGGCGATCGGGTCATCATGGTCGATCGCGATGGAAATAAGGTAGATGGTGATCAATTACTTTATATTATTATTAGTCATGATATAGAGTGCAATAAATTTGAGGGAGGTGTAGTAGGCACCTTAATGACAAATTTAGCTTTTGAAGAAAAGTTAAAAGAAAAGAATATTCCTTTTGCGCGTGCAAAAGTTGGAGATCGATATGTCACAGAAATGATGACTGAGAAATCATGGAATTTTGGTGGAGAAAATTCAGGACATATATTACTAAATAAAATTCACACAAGCGGTGACGGTATTATTACTGCACTTCAAGTGTTAAGAACTCTTCAAGAAAGAAATATTAGTTTTGAGCAGGCAGTTTCTGAAATTAAACTTTACCCACAAGTTTTAGTAAACTTACCTTTTAAGAATATAGATCTCTCTTCTGAAATCATTAAAAAATCCATTGAAGAAGCAAATCGTCTGATGAATAATCAGGGAAGAGTTTTGTTAAGACCATCAGGAACTGAACCAATAATTAGAGTGATGACAGAGTGTCAAAATTTTGACATAGCAGAAAAAGCTAACAAAATAATTCAGAAAGTGATTCTGGAAAACAACTAGTTAACCGAATTTACCAGTAATATAATCTTCTGTTTTTTTCTTAGATGGGTTTGTAAAAATTTTATCAGTTTCATCAAACTCAACCATCTCACCCAGATACATATAGGCTGTGTAATCAGAAATTCTGGCTGCTTGTTGCATGTTGTGCGTAACAATAAGAATGGAGAGTTTCTTTCTTAATTCGCTCATTAATTCTTCGATATTAACAGTTGCGATTGGGTCAAGAGCTGAAGTTGGTTCATCAAATAAAATAATCTCTGGATCTGTAGCTAAAGCTCTAGCAATACATAGCCTTTGTTGTTGCCCTCCTGATAAGTTGAACGCTAAATCTTGAAGGCGATCTTTTACTTCGTTCCATAAAGAAGCTCCTTTTAAAGCTTCCTCAACTTTCTCGTCAACTATTCTTTTATTATTTTCTCCTCTAACTCTGAGGCCGTAAGCAACGTTTTCATAAATAGATTTTGGAAATGGATTTGGTTTTTGAAACACCATACTTATGCGCATTCTCACTTCAATTGGATCTACTTTTTTTGCTAGAATATTTGTATTATCTGGATAAAGAATTATCTCACCCTTATATTTATTTCCAGGGTACAAATCATGCATGCGATTAAAAGATCTTAAAAAAGTTGATTTTCCACAACCAGAAGGTCCAATTAAGGCGGTAATTCTTTTTTCATAAATAGGTAGATTAATATTTTTTAAAGCATGTGTTCCATCTGCATAAAAGAATTCAAAATTTTTTGCTTCAGCTTTTATTGTTTCGTTTTTTTTGTTAATCATATTATTTACCACTTAATTTTCTTTCTTATGTTATATCTTATCTTAATTGCAAATGCATTCATTACTAATGTAAGAACAATAATAACTGCTCCAGTTGCGGCAGCATTTATATGAAACGCATGCTCTGGCCTAGATATCCAATTAAACATTTGTATTGGTAATACCGTAAACCCTGCCTCAAGCCATTCAAAATTTATAAAAGGAATTGTTTCGCTTATCGGACTTGGTGGTAGAAAAGCAATAAATGTTAAAGCTCCAATGGTTATAACAGGTGCAGTTTCTCCAATTGCTCTTGCTAATCCAATAATTATTCCTGTTAAAATGCCACCCATTGAGTACTGAATGATGTGATCAATTGTCACTTGCCATTTTGTTGCACCAACCGCAAATGCAGCCTCTCGAATGTGAATAGGAATTGCACGAATAGCTTCACGTGTAGACACAATAACGATGGGTAGCATAAGTAATGCTAATGTTAAACCTGCGGTTAAGATGCTTTGACCCAAACCGAACTCATAGACAAATAAACCTAAGGCAAGCAGCCCATATATAATCGAAGGAACACCAGCCAAGTTTGCAACGTTTATTTCTATTAAATCAGCAAGAATTCCTTTTTTAGAATATTCTTCTAAGTAGACGCCAGCAGCGACACCAAGGGGAACAGCTACAAAGAAAGTAACAATTAAAACAAGTGCAGAACCAACCCATGCGGATAGTATACCGGCTGCGTCTGGCCTTCTTGAGGGAAAGTTAGTAAAAAAATCAATTCCAAATTTGGGATAACCGTCAAAAATTAGATCTAAAAATAGGATAAGTAAAGTTATCGCTAAACTTGCAACGATAAACATTCCTAAAATAGAAAATAAATAATCATTTCTTTTATGTTTTGTGATTAAAGTTCTTATTTTATTGAGTTCTCTGTTATCCATTTAGATTAATATCTCTCAGTAAATTTTCTTCTAACCCATTGTCCCAGGATATTAAGACTTAAGGTCATGGCAAATAGAGTAATACCAGCAGCAAAAATACTTCTGTAAGCAATACCACCGTGTTCAAGATCACCTAGCGCTACTGACACAATATAAGCAGTAATTGTTGCAGCACCCTCAAGTGGATTGAAAGTAAAATTAGGTTGTTGGCCTGCAGCAATAGCTACAATCATGGTTTCACCTACTGCTCTACTGATAGCTAAAATATATGCGGCTACAATTCCAGAGGTGGCTGCAGGCATAACGACAGAAAATGCTGTTTGAAAGCGAGTCGCCCCCATAGCATAAGCTCCTTCTCGCATAAACATAGGAACAGCTCGCATTGCATCTTCTGAAACAGAGGCAATATAGGGAACAATCATTACTCCCATTACAATCCCTGGCCCCAGCATATTAAAAGTTGGTAAATCAGGATAAATTTTTTGCAGCAAGGGCGTTACAAGTAATAGTGCAAAATAACCAAAAACAACTGTAGGTACACCGACTAAAAGCTCAAGGATAGGTTTAACTATTTCTCTAGTTTTGTGTGATGCAAATTCCGATAAGTAAACTGCAGTTATGGTACCCAAAGGTACCGCAACCAAAAGTGCAATTCCGGTAATAGTTAAGGTCCCAGATATTAGTGGCAAGATACCATAATTTTTTTTTTCAAAAAGTGGGGTCCAAACAGTAGAAGTAAGAAATTCTTTTAGAGAAACATGCATGAAGAAGGGTATTGATTCCGAGATTAAAACATAAACAATGCCAACTGTAATAAGTATTGCGATAACTCCAGAAAAAAGTAGTAGAAGTTCTACAAGGTTTTCTTTGATATTTTTTCTGAAGTTTTTTGATAGTGCGGCACTTATTTTTGCTTCAGTTTTTTTCATAGACAATAGAGACAATGATTTTATGTTTAATTGGATTATACCTAAGTTTTTCAATGATCAACCCAAAAAAAAGGGGTTGTAAAACCCCATTTTTTTTGATCAAGATTATGTTAAGCTTTCTTAGTCAGCTGCCTTTTCTAAGATTTCTTTTACAGATAAACCAATCGCAGGACCACTCTTAAAAGCAGTGCCTGTTTTTAATTTTTTATAATGATTCTCGATAGATGCATACTCTTCTTTAGAAAATGGAACATAGCCAACCTCTTTAGATAATTTACCTGCGTTTTTAAGATAGAACTCAACAAACTTTTTAATTTTAGGATCAAAAGCTGCTTTTGATGCATTTAAATAGATAAATAATGGACGTGAAAGAGGATTATAAGAACCATTCATGACCGTTTCAACAGATGGTGTAACAAATTTGCCCTCTTTATTTTTGATTTTAACTGCTTTAAGTTTATCTTTATTTTCAACGTAATAAGCTAATCCGAAATAACCAATACCACCTTTATCACCAGCAACACCTTGAACTAATACATTGTCATCTTCTGAAGCGGTGAAGTCACCACGAATTGATTTTGATTTTTCGATGATTGCTTCAGTGAAATAATCAAATGTGCCTGAATCCGCACCGGGACCATAAAGTTTAAGAGGTGTATTTGGCATGCCTTCACGAACTTGATTCCAGTTCATAACTTTACCTTGAGCATTTGGTTCCCACATTTTTTTTAATTCTTGCGGAGACATTTCAGCAGCCCAGTCGTTATTTTTATTGATAACCACTGTTAACGCATCAAATGCAACTGGAATTTCAATGAATGAAATACCTTTTTCTTCACATGCTTTCATTTCTTTGTCTTTGATTGGCCGTGATGCATTAGAGATTACGGTTTCACCACGACAGAATTTTTTAAAACCACCACCGGTTCCAGACAAGCCTACTGTAACTTTGATACCGGTTTCTTTTTGAAATTCTTCAGCAACCGCTTCTGTAATAGGGTATACGGTGGATGAACCATCAATCGTTACGATATCAGTTGCAGCATATACATTTGTTGCCGCTGCAATTACTGCTGACGCGATAATTGTTTTTTGTTTTAATTTAAGCATGTGTTTAATCTCCGATAAAATAAACTGCAGCTAAATTATATTTACCATTTATGACACTTTTATGACAATTTATTGTTTTTATAAAACACGTTAAAATACAACAAAATTATCTGGAAAAAAAATGGAATCAGAACAAATAAATCAATTAAAACAAGAACTTAATGAAATAAAAGATCGTTTTTATGCGTTAAGGAGTTACCTTTGACCTGGATAGTAAAAAACAAAAAATTACTGAATTAACCCTGCAACAAGAAGATCCTAATATTTGGAATGATCATGCATTAAGTCAAAAAATTGGCAAAGAAAAGAAACTCTTAGAAGATGTTGTTTCCACCTTTGAAGCGCTAAATAACAAGATAGATGATAATCAGGTTTTATTTGATATTGCTGTTGAAGAAAATGATAATTCAATCTTTAACGAAGTTATTACTGAAACAGAAAGTATTAAGAAAGATGTAGACGCAGCTGAATTTAGAAGAATGTTTTCTAATCCGCTTGATCCTAACAATTGTTTTATTGACTTTCAATCAGGAAGCGGGGGGACAGAGGCACAAGATTGGGCGAATATGTTACTCCGAATGTATTTGAGATATGCAGAAGAAAAAGCTTTTAAGGTTGAGATCCTAGAAATTTCCGATGGTGAGGTTGCGGGGATAAAAGGAGCAACAATAAAAATAAGTGGTGATTATGCTTATGGATATTTTAGGACTGAAACTGGAATACATCGGTTAGTAAGAAAATCACCTTTTGATTCTGGAAATAGAAGACATACATCTTTTGCAGGTGTTAATGTTTATCCAGAAATAGATGAGTCTATAGAGATTGATGTTAACCCTGCAGATCTGCGCATTGATACCTATAGAGCTTCTGGTGCCGGGGGTCAGCATATCAATAAAACAGATTCTGCTGTTAGAATAACCCATATTCCATCTGGTGTAGTAGTTCAATGTCAGAATGATCGGTCACAGCACAGAAATAAAGCAGAAGCTATGAATATGTTAAAAGCTCAATTGTATAGATTAGAGCTTGAAAAAAGAAATGAGGAAAAGCAAGCATTGGAAGATGCCAAATCAGATATTGGTTGGGGCCATCAAATTAGAAGTTATGTGCTTGATCAATCAAGAATTAAAGACTTAAGAACTGGAGTTGAGGTTGGGAACACTCAAGGAGTTTTAGATGGTAATCTCGATCCATTCATTATTGAAAGTTTAAAACAAGGGGTATAGGTTGGAAAATAAAGAAGCACAACAAGAACAAAATTTAGATGAAAACTCTATTATTCAAGAGAGAAGACATAAGTTAAAAGAGATACGTTCAAAGGGAGTTGCGTTCCCAAATTCTTATAAACCCACTCATTACGCAGTAGATTTGCATGCTGAATTTGATCAGTTTGATAAAGAGAGTTTGGGTGGAAAGACCATGGAGGTTCAAGTTGCAGGCAGAATGATGTTAAAGCGCGTGATGGGTAAGGCGAGTTTTGCAACAATTCAAGATACAACTGGAAGAATCCAATTATATGTATCACGAGATCTAATTAATAATGAAAAAAATCCAGAGTTATATGCTGATTTTAAAAAATGGGATATGGGAGATATCCTCTGGGCTAAAGGTAAGTTATTTAAAACGAACACTGATGAATTAAGTATTGAAGTAACAGAGATTAACCTATTAACTAAGTCGTTAAGACCATTACCTGAAAAATTTCATGGACTGACTGATCAAGAGATTAAATACCGACAACGTTATGTAGATTTGATCGTGAATGAGGATACAAGAAAAACATTTACTATAAGAAGTAATGTAGTGCAATCCATTCGAAACTTTATGAATGAAAATAAATTCCTAGAGGTTGAAACTCCAATGTTGCATCCAATCCCGGGAGGTGCATCAGCAAAGCCATTTATCACGCATCACAATGCTTTAGATATGCAAATGTATATGCGTATCGCTCCCGAGTTATATTTAAAGCGACTTGTAGTGGGTGGATTTGATCGAGTCTATGAAATCAACAGAAATTTTAGAAATGAGGGTTTAAGTGTAAGGCACAATCCTGAATTTACCATGATGGAGTTTTATGCTGCATATACTAATTACCATTGGTTGATGGATTTTACTGAAGAGTGTATTCGTGAGTCCATTAAAGTAAACGGTAAGCCACTTAAATTAACGTATCAAGAAAAAGAAATTGATTTTGAGAGTAAGTTTGATCGTTTAACTTTAGTTGAAGCCATCACTAAATATGCTGCACATTATCAAAAAACAGATTTGGAAAATATTGATTTTATTAAAGCTGAGTTGAAAAAACACAACGAAGAAGAGCCAAAAGAAAAGAGCTTAGGCTCATATCAATTGGCTTTATTTGAAGCTTTTGCAGAAGAAAAGCTTTGGAACCCAACTTACATTATTGATTATCCAGTAGAAGTTTCCCCTTTGGCTAGGGCTTCTGATGAAAA
>JAYNJX010000024.1:0-6458 GCA_038110565.1 Nitrosomonadales bacterium
AGCTGCCCGTAGCTCAACTGGATAGAGCAACGGCCTTCTAAGCCGTAGGTTACAGGTTCGATTCCTGTCGGGCAGGCCAATTTCTGTGGTGGCTGTAGCTCAGTTGGTAGAGCCCAGGATTGTGATTCCTGTTGTCGTGGGTTCGATCCCCATCAGCCACCCCATTATTATGAAAGCTTACTTTTTTATTTTTTATATTATTTTTCTTGCTTCTTGTTCACAAGGTTTTGTTAAGAAGGATAGCAGTTATTTATCAATTGAAAACTATACTGAAAAAGAAAAAGAAGCGCTTAGAGTTCTAGAAAATTGGGAATCTTATAGACCCGCTTCATGCAGTGACGCCTCAAGAAATCCTTTTCAACAATATAGATATAATTTTAATGATGAATGATCAAGATTTATTAAGATACAGTCGTCACATTCTCCTACCAGAAATTGATTATGTTGGACAAGAAAAGTTATTAGCTTCAAGAATTATCATTATTGGTTTGGGTGGACTCGGCTCTGCAGCAGTAAATTACCTAGCTGCATCTGGGTGTGGCAATCTTACCTTGTGTGATTTTGATGATGTTGACTTATCAAATTTACAGAGGCAGATCATTCATAGTGAAAAGAGCATCAAAACGAATAAAGCAGTTTCTGCAAAGTTAAGAGTAGAGGAACTGAATTCTTCAATTAAAACAACTGCCATTACAAAGAAACTTACCACAGCAGAATTGAATTCAATTATTTCTGATTTTGATGTAATTTTAGATTGCTCTGATAACTTTGAAACAAGATATGCGATTAATCAGATAGCTTATAAAAATTCAATTCCATTAGTATCGGGTGCGGCTATTAAATTGGAGGGTCAGATTACAACTTTTGATTTTAGTAAAAAAGAATCCCCATGTTATGAATGTTTGTATCCAAATTCAGATATACAAGAGCAAGAAAACATTAGATGTAGAGATCATGGTGTATTGTCACCCTCTGTAGGAATTATTGGAACTTTGCAGGCCTTAGAAGCGATAAAGATTATTGTTGGTTTTGGAGAACCACTTATAGGTAAGCTTAGTTTATTTGATGCTAAAACAAGCTCTTGGAAAACAATTACCTTTAACAAAGATACTCATTGTAAAGTCTGCTCAGGCAATTCTTAATTGACTCGTGATAAAATCTCATAGTTATGCAAGAACTCAATAAGTCATTTGAACCAAAAAACATTGAAGATAAGTGGTATACCTTTTGGGAGCAAAAAGGCTACTATGAGTCAAAAATAGATCAAATCAAAAAAGATAATTTTTGTATATTATTACCTCCTCCAAATGTAACAGGTACGCTTCACATGGGTCACGGATTTAATCAAACCTTAATGGATACCCTTACCCGTTTTCATAGAATGAAAGGCTTTAACACCTTATGGCAACCAGGAACCGATCATGCAGGAATTGCAACTCAAATTGTGGTTGAAAGGCAGTTAGATAAACAAAAAATAAGTCGACATGATCTTGGTCGTGAAAAGTTTATTGAAAAAGTTTGGGAATGGAAAGAGTTATCGGGCGGAACGATTACCAAACAGATGAGAAGACTTGGCACCTCGCCAGACTGGGGTCGAGAGAAATTTACTATGGACTCTGATTTATCAGAATCCGTAAGTGCGGTCTTTGTAAAACTTTATGAACAAGGGTTAATTTATCGTGGTAAGCGTTTAGTTAATTGGGACGTTCAATTACAAACTGCAGTATCTGATCTTGAAGTTTTGCAGGAAGAGGAAGACGGGCATTTGTGGCATATTAATTATCCAATAACTGGAACAAAACATTATCTTACCGTAGCTACTACAAGGCCAGAAACGATGTTAGGGGATGTTGCAGTAATGGTTAATCCTGACGACGCGCGATATAAGAACTTAATAGGTAAAACAGTAATGTTGCCATTGCTAGAAAAAGAGATTCCAGTTATTGCTGATAGTTATGTTGATATGGAGTTTGGTACAGGGGTGGTTAAAGTTACCCCTGCTCATGACTTTAATGATTATCAAGTTGGCATAAGACATAATTTAGAACTTATCAATATTATGACACTTGACGGTTTTATTAATGAAAATGGCAAACAATATGAAGGCTTAGAAAGATTTGAAGCACGTAAAAAAATCGTTGCAGACTTAGAGGAAAAAAATTATTTATCTAAAGTTGAAAAATATCGAATAAAGATACCAAGAGGGGATAGAACAAATGTTGTAATAGAACCTTTATTGACAGACCAATGGTTTGTTGCAATGACAAAAGATACTGGGAATGGAAAAAGTATTGCCCAAGAAGCTTTAGACGTATTTAAAACCGGTGAAATAAAGTTTTATCCTGAAAATTGGATTAATACTTACAATCAATGGTTAAACAATATTCAAGATTGGTGTATTTCAAGGCAATTATGGTGGGGCCATCAAATTCCTGCTTGGTATTCAGAAGATGGTCAAGTAATCGTTGCAAAAAATGAAAAGGACGCAAATTTAAAAGCAAAAGAAATGAATATCAAGGGCAATTTAAAAAGAGATGAAGATGTACTTGATACATGGTTTTCTTCCGCCTTATGGCCTTTTTCAACATTGGAGTGGACTGATGAATTTCCACAGAAAACCAACCCTTATCTTGAGAACTTTCTACCAACATCTGTATTAGTAACAGGATTCGATATTATCTTTTTTTGGGTGGCCCGCATGGTAATGATGACTAAATATGTTACAGGGAGAATACCATTTAGACATGTATATGTGCATGGATTAATTCGTGACTCCGAAGGTCAAAAGATGAGCAAATCAAAAGGTAATGTTTTAGATCCAATTGATTTGATTGATGGTATTAGTTTAGAGGACTTAATTAATAAGAGAACAACTGGATTAATGAATCCAAAACAAGAGGAATCAATAGCGAAAAAAACTAAAAAAGAGTACCCAAATGGAATCATGGCTTATGGAACAGATGCCTTAAGGTTTACATTTGCTAGTTTGGCATCTCCAGGACGTGATATAAAATTTGATCTCAGCCGATGTGAAGGCTATAGAAACTTTTGTAACAAAATATGGAACGCAACAAGATTTGTATTAATGAATTGTCCTGACAGCGAGAATGGTTTTGGTGAATGTAAGGATGGATACCTTTCGTTTTCCAAAGCGGATAGGTGGATTACATCATTGCTGCAGATCAGCTTAGGGAAAATTAATCATGATTTAATAAATTATCGTTTTGATTTAGCAGCACAAGAGATGTATCAGTTTGTTTGGGACGAGTATTGCGATTGGTATTTAGAGGCTGCAAAGGTTCAGTTGGTGAGTAAAGATGAAGCAGTTGTAAGAGGCACTAAGCGAACGTTGCTAAGTACTCTTGAGAACATATTAAAAGTAATTCATCCAATTATGCCATTTATATCTGAAGAGCTATGGCAAATTGTTTCATTAAAAACTAAAACTCATTCAGATACCATCATGCAGCAATCTTACCCTGAGGCAAGAGAAAACAAAATTGATATAGATGCAATCGCATGGATGAATATTCTGAAAAGAATGACTGATGAATGCAGAAGATTGAGAAGTGAGATGAAAATATCTCCAGCAGAAAAAATTCCACTTCAGGTAATTGATAAAAAAAAGAGTTTTGGGGACTATGGAAGTTACTTAATGAATTTAGCCAAAATAGAGTCTGTTGATATTGTGGATGATTTCGAAACTCAAAATTCACCTGTGGCATTAGTAGAAGATTTTAAATTGATGCTAAATATTAAAATTGATATGGATGCTGAAAAGAAACGACTTGAAAAAGAAATTGCAAAAATAAAAATAGAGATTACAAAATGTGAAAATAAAGTTAGTAATAAGAGCTTTATTGAAAAAGCCCCTGAAGAAGTTGTGCGATTAGAAAAAGATAGGCTTTTATCTTTTACAGAAGAATTAAATAAATTTAATTCCCAACTAGAGAGTTTATTAAGCTAGCCTTTTTTAATATAGATTAAATAAATATTTTTATCTCCCAGTTCTTTATGAGTGATAAATTCATGATCCGTATAATCACAAAAAGCCTGTAAATCTTTTACAGCATTTTTATCTGTTGCTGAAATTCTAAGAACCTTATTTTTATCCAGAAGCGCTAAAGCTTTTTTGGTTTTAAGCAAAGGCATTGGGCATTTAAGTCCATTTGTGTCTAGTTCTTCATCATGATTAATCATGATGATATTTTACTTACTAAATTTATCTAAATCACCTGGGTTGCGCAACATTTTATCGACTTCGCCGAGATGCGATTCTTCCGCAAGAATCATTCCTCTTGCATATTCTTCAAGCATAACTGAGTCATTTTCAACTAACTTGAGAAGATCTTTATAGGCATTAAGTGCTGCTTGTTCATGGTTAAGAGATTCTCTTAAGATGTTACCGATATCATGATTATGGGTTTCTAATAAAGGACCAATTGATAGTGATGGGTGACCGCCCAAATTTGTGATCATTTCACCTGCTTGATTTGCATGATCCAGGGATTCGGTTGCTTGGCTTCTTAGCCAAGATACAATAGGAATACGATTATATCCAAAGATCATTAGGCTGTAATGTGTATAGCGAACTACACCAGCCAGCTCTAATTCTAGAACTTTATTTAATGCATCAATAACTTTTTTATTATCCATAACAATATCTCCTTAATATTGCTATTAAATCAAAAAATAAAAACTAATGCAGAAATAGAAATAATTCTTATTTAGATTCTCACAAAAAATAGAAGGATATTAAGACCAGCCATAGTAGCCAATGAGTATAAGGTTAATTTCATACCTCTAATTCTGAATTCAATATTTATTTCTTTTTGTAACGAAGCAGCATGATAAATTCTACCGGCAAGAAAAAAAGCACCTAAAACAAAAACAATCAGTTTATTCATTTTATTTAATTCAAGAGCACCTAAGAGAATTAATCCAATAGGAACATATTCAATAAAATTACCATGTGCTCTAATAGCCATCTCTAAAAGATTATTTTTACCATCACCTAGAGCTATATTATGTTTTCTTCTTAGGCTAATAACATTTCGAGTTAATTTGAAATATAGGAAAAATAAAAGTGAAGCATAAAGACCGGTTATAATCATGAATTAGTTCCTAACAGTTTATTTTAATTTTATTATTTTCAATAGTTGCGCCATCTAGACACTCTTTAATTATAGCTTTCATATTTTCCTGGCATTTATCATGAGTGCACTTTTCCCCATGTTTTTTAACCCATTCATGTTTTGTTTGATTGTCGCCATCATGACAATTTTCATGACCATCATGGTGATCTGCAAATACTTGGTTAGATAAAAGAAATAAAGCAATAAAAAAATACTTGTGTAAGTTTGAAAACATTGATTACCCTTTCAGTTAAATTATTAGTCAAGATTATGACATTAAAGAATTAAAAAGGTTACAAATTTATAATAATGCTGCGCCTAAAACTCCAGCAGAATCTCCTAATTCGTTTTGAATGATTGGTGTTTTTAAGCTGTCTGAAAAAACAAATTGTTTAACTGCTTTGATTCCATCTGTGTATAGGTTAGGAACATTTGATAGTCCTCCACCAAGAACTATAACGTCAGGATCAACTGTATTGATAACATTTGCTAAAGCTTGACCAAAGTTCAGTATAAATCGATTATATATTTTTTCTTCAATTTCAGATTTATGAAAATTTAAAAAAAAATCCTGCGCAGTTTTATTTATATTATTGTTAATAAGAATACTTTCTAATCCACTCCCTGAGATATATTTTTCAACACAACCATTTTTTCCACAATAACAATGATAACCGTCACTATGTAAAATTGAATGACCCCATTCACCGGCGATTTGATTAGGCCCTATTCTAATTTGCTTTTTATTTACAAAAGCTCCTCCACAACCAGTCCCCATAATTACACCAAACACAAAGTCAAAGTTTTTTGCAGACCCGAACTTTGCTTCAGCAAGAGCAAAGCAGTTTGCATCGTTTTCGATAGATATACTTCGTTCAAGTTTATATTCAATAATTTTTTTAAGTTCTAATCCATTCAAGCAGGTTGTGTTGGAATTTCTTAATTTATGTGTATCTTCGGAAATGGAACCCGGTGTGCAAATTCCAACGAGATGTTCTTTATTTTCAATATGATTTAAAGCTAACTTATATATATATTGAATTTGTTCAAGAATGTGTTCGGCACCTTTTTCGGATTGTGTAGGCACTCTATCTCGAAAAATTTCTATATTATTTTCCAGGACTAAACATTCAATTTTGGTCCCTCCTAAATCTATTCCAATTCGTACATTAGGTTCCATAATTAAACTTTATAAACAAAGCTATTTGCAGTCAATAAACACCGTTGAGATTAGTTAAGTTCAAAGGGGATTGTTAGGAAGATTAAAATGGTGGCCAGAGGCAGAATCGAACTGCCGACACGAGGATTTTCAGGGCCCGCCCC
>JAYNJX010000025.1:0-4251 GCA_038110565.1 Nitrosomonadales bacterium
CATAAAAAAAGCCGGTAGATTACCGGCTTTTAGATAGTATTAATTTATTTTGACTTTTTTGTTATTTAATACGCGATATTAAGGTCTTAATCCTGAGTTTTTCTTTCTTTAAACGATTCAACAACATGTCTGGAAGGTAGTGACTGTAACCTTCATTAATTTTTTGATCTAGTTCTTTGTGACGCAATTCTAACTCTTTTAAGCTCATACTTACTCTCCTTATAGTATTAAGTGATTGAATTTAATGAATTAAATTACATCTCCTTTCTATAAGTTTATTAGACTTACAATTCATACCTTACTCCTGTTTTTTTTTCTTGGCTAGTAGCTTTTAAAACTAATTTTATTTTGTCCACAAAATCTGTGGATAAAATTGTGTATAAATTCTTATAAAAGTTTAAAAAAGGGTTTATTTATAAGATTTTGGAGAAATTGATTAATTTTTAATCAAAAAAAAATCATTTAAAAACAATAACTTAAATATAAATTATTGTTTTTTTTAAACTTTTATTTCTTTGACTCATGAAAAAACATTAATTGCCTATGTCTGTGTATAAGTCAAGTCCAAATTGTGATTTTTTTTTCTTATTAATGTCAATATCCTCTTGTCAAAATAAAAAAAATATGGGTAATATTTTGGTGTCAATAAACTTAATATTTTAGGAAATTATTATGAAATTAATTAAAGAAATGAAAGAGGTGCTCATTGCATCTGGAATTTTATTTGCAATTTTAATGGGTATTTTAGTTTTCACCCAAATATACTTTTAAACATTTTTCCATTAGTAATTTTTTTTAGTCATTCACAATAAAGAAAAGACTTATCATATGATATAGTTGACTTATTTAATCAACTATAAAACTTAAAATAAGGTGTCTATGAAACTCATAAAAAAAATCTTTATCAGCGCTGTTTTTTTAACTGTATTTTTAGCCTGTACTTTTGTTGAAGTAAGGCCAGGTTCTGAAAAAGTTAGTGTTCTGAAAGAAAAAACTAGCGCATGCAAATCATTAGGTAAAACCAGGGTGGAATTGGGTGTGACCTCATTAACCGCTGACTATATTCAGGAAAAATTAGAACAACTTGCAAAAAATTCTGCTGTAGATAAACAGGGTAACAGCGTCATTGAAATTGAAAGAATTTCAGAGGGCGTTGCTATGTTTGAAATACTAAACTGTAAATAAATCCACTTATGAAAGCATTAGTTAAACAATATGCCAAAGAAGGCCTATGGCTGCAGGAAATGCCAGAGCCTGCATGTGGCAATAATGATGTTATCGTTAAAATAAAAAAAACGGCCATCTGTGGCACTGACATTCATATCTACAATTGGGACGAATGGGCACAAAAAACGATTCCTGTGCCGATGATTACTGGGCATGAATATGCCGGAGAGATTGTTGAGTTAGGCAAGAATGTAACTGATTTAAAGATCGGTGATATCGTATCCGGAGAAGGGCATATTACTTGTGGTCGCTGCCGAAATTGTCTTGCAGGCCGCATCCATCTTTGTCCAAACACCATAGGTGTTGGTGTAAACCGCACAGGCGCCTTTGCAGAATATGTTGCCATTCCAGCTAAGAATATATTTAAACCCAGCCGTGAAATCTCAACCGACCTATTATCTATTTTTGATCCCTATGGTAATGCAGTTCACACCGCTCTATCATTTAATATGGTCGGAGAGGATGTATTAATCACAGGCGCTGGCCCAATCGGAAGTATGGCTGCCCTTGTCGCGGACCATGCGGGGGCACGCAATATCGTAGTCACGGACATGAACCAATTTCGCCTAGATCTAATTAAGTCTATCCTACCTCGTGTAGTAACAATCAATGTCGGTAAAGAAAAAATTACCAAGGAGATGATGGCGGGCATGGGCATTTTCGAGGGTTTTGATGTGGGACTTGAGATGTCTGGCTCCCCTATTGCGTTTGGTTCTATGTTGGATCTGATGATCAATGGCGGCAACATTGCCATGCTCGCGATCATGCCAAAAGGAGCTGGTATTGACTGGGATATGGTGGTATTTAAGGGGCTTACTATCAAGGGCATTTATGGTCGTGAGATCTTCGAAACCTGGTACAAAGGCTCAATGATGGTTCAGTCAGGCTTACCGTTAGATAAAATTATTACACACCGTTTTGATTATACTGACTTCCAAAAGGGTTTTGATGTGATGCGCTCTGGTGAATCCGGCAAGGTTATCTTGGAGTGGAGCAAATAATTTATGGCGTTTAAAACGCTTCAATCACAATACCAAAAAGACCTAGAAGAAATTAAAGCAAACGGACTTTGGAAGACCGAACGTTTTATCAATTCAGATCAACAAACCCTCATCAAGCTCCAGGATGGATCCGAAGTAATCAATATGTGTGCTAACAATTACTTAGGTCTTGCAAATAACCCCGATGTGATCCAAGCCGCTAAAGAAAGTTTGGATCAATGGGGTTTTGGTATGGCGTCAGTGCGTTTTATCTGCGGCACACAAACCCTTCACAAGGAACTAGAAGAAAAGGTGTCAAGTTTCTTAAAAACTGAAGACACTATTCTCTATGCGGCATGCTTTGATGCTAATGCTGGCTTATTCGAAACCATCCTAACTGAACAGGACGCCATTATTTCCGATGAACTTAATCATGCATCCATCATTGATGGGGTTCGTTTATGTAAGGCCCAACGTTATCGTTATAAAAATAACGATATGAACGACTTAAGGGCAAAACTTCAAGAGGCAAAGAAGAATAATGCACGCAGGATATTGATCACGACAGACGGCGTTTTCTCCATGGATGGTACGATCGCCAAACTGGATGAAATCTGTGATCTTGCCGATGAGTTTGATGCCATGGTGCATCACGATGACTGCCATGCGACTGGATTTATGGGAGACACAGGACGGGGTGTTCATGAATACAGAAATGTAATCAATCGGGTTGATTTAATCACCAGTACATTTGGCAAAGCCCTCGGTGGCGCATCGGGCGGCTTTACCTCCGGCAGAAAAGAAATTATCGATTTACTGAGACAACGCTCAAGACCTTACCTATTTTCAAATGCATTAGCCCCCAATATCTGTGCCGCGTCTCTTAAGGTACTTGATATGTTGACGCATTCGACTGAATTAATTAAAAAATTAAAATACAACACAACCCTATTTAGAACTGGCATGCGTGAACGTGGGTTTAACATCCCAGAGAGCGATCACCCTATTGTCCCCATCATGTTGGGCGACGCAGTATTGGCACAAAAAATGAGCCAAAAACTTCTAGAGCGTGGCATTTACGCCATAGGCTTTTTCTACCCAGTAGTACCCCAGGGTAAAGCACGCATTCGTACCCAAATATCAGCCGGGCACACTGACGAGCAGCTGATTAAAGCAATGGATGCATTTCAACAAATTTATCAAGAATTAAATTAGGGCTTGATTTTTTAACTGAGAATCATTATCATTTACATTCTTATTTAATTTTGAATGAGGTCACAATGAGTAACTTTGAGAAATACCTAAACAAGTTTGAAAATTCGCAAAAAAAATCAAGACGAATTTACCTTGCATCTATCGTTGGGTTAGTCTCCATTGTGGGTCTAATCGCTAACATTCACTAATTAATAAAAAAGTTGAAGACTTATTAGATATTCAGCCCTTTTATTCTTGAAAGGGTTTTTAAAAAAATGACTTGAAATTTGCATATTTCTTTTTAAAAGGAGAAATTTGTTATGCAAAATTATTTACCATTTATTGGATGAGAGCATTTCAAATATTACTCAACGAATTGATGGGAGTGTTATTTTTTTTGTTTGTGATCTATGACTTAAGCTTAAAAGAAACTTAGATCTCTAAACAAATTTTGCCAAAATGTTGGTTGCTCTCTTGGTATTTAAAAGCCTCAACAATTTGTTCAAGCGGGAAGACCTTATCAATTACTGGCTTCATTTTGTATTGATTAATCGCATTAATCATATTGATTTGCTGTTGCCGGCTTCCGACGAGAACGCCCTGAATCTTGATCTGCTTGAGTAATAAATGGATCATATCAAGCTTGCCCTCAAGGCCACTCAAGATTCCAATAAACGCAATATGCCCATTTAATTTAGATGCAATTAAAGATTGGTTAATAGTGTCCGGACCGCCAACATCAATTACATAATCAACCCCCTTACCATCAGTAAACTGTAATACCAACTCACCCCAGTTAGGATTTTTTTTATAATTAATACAATGGTCAGCACCTAATTCTTTTAATCTT
>JAYNJX010000026.1:0-3684 GCA_038110565.1 Nitrosomonadales bacterium
TCATGTGTCCAGGCATACGTCCGGCTACGGGATGAATAGCATAACGAACCTGAATTCCTTTTGCGGTTAATTTAGTTACTAATTCATGCAGGACGTGTTGCGCTCTTGCTACAGCTAAACCATATCCAGGGACAATAATGACCGAATCTGAATTACTCATTAAAAATGCGACATCATCAGCCGAACCAGATTTATAAGTTTTATCCCCTGTTTGCTTGTCTGCTACATTCGCTTCCGCTCCAAAACCCCCTAAGAGAACAGAGATAATTGATCGATTCATTGCCTTACACATGATGTAAGATAAAATTGCACCTGATGAACCTACACAAGCTCCAGCAATTATCAATACCGAGTTATTTAAGGTAAATCCTATGCCTGCTGCAGCCCAACCTGAGTAACTATTCAGCATTGATACGACAACTGGCATATCTGCACCGCCGATGGGAATAATTAACGTGACGCCAAGTATTAAAGCAATAATATTTAAAGCGATAAAAAGTTCATGCGTCTCATATAAACAAAATCCGATTCCGAGAACGATCATCATCAAAAATAAAATTAAATTTAATAAGTGCTGGAATTTAAAAACTACCGGGTTTGAGGCAAAGCGGCCGGACAATTTTCCAAAAGCCACCAAAGATGCTGAAAAAGTAATCGCGCCAATAAAAGACCCTAAGAACAATTCAATTCTTTGGGCAAAATTATGTGCGTTTAAGGAATTAAAGATTGCCGCCAAAGCGATCAGTAAGGCTGCGAGACCCACAAACGAATGCATGATGGCGACTAGTTCTGGCATCTTCGTCATGTGCACACGTTTAGCAATTACTGCACCAATCAAACCCCCAGCGGCGATTGGCAGTAAAACTAAAAGATAAATAAAAGGCTTGTTAAAAAATAAGGTTGTTACAACAGCAACTAACATCCCTAAAACACCGTAAAAATTCCCTTTTCTGGCAGTTTTAGGTGAAGATAAACCTCGCAAGGCTAGAATCATAAAAACGGCAGCAATTAAATATGAAGAGAGAATGGCGATCATAAATTTAATCTTCTTTTTTCTTTTTAAACATCGCCAGCATTCTTTGGGTTACCAAAAAACCGCCAAAAATATTTATCGAAGCAAAAAATACAGCAATAGCTCCCAAGATACTGCTGAGCGTGATTACCTCGCCATCAATTTCCACAATTTGTAAAATAGCGCCCACAATAATAATTCCTGAAATTGCATTGGTCACCGACATCAATGGAGTATGCAATGCAGGGGTAACATTCCAAACCACATGAAAACCTACAAAGATGGCAAGCACAAAAATTGTAATATTTTGTAATGTTAAAATTTCTTCCATAAATTAATCTCCAATCACCTGACAAGCCGAGACGATCTCGTCTTCTGGGTTTAAATAAAATTCATGTGATTCATTAAATATTAGTTGAATAAAACTAAATAAATTTTTTGCAAACAAAGAGGAAGCATCCTCAGCTACCATGCTCGGAATATTCGTGTAGCCGATAATGGTTATACCTCCATGATTAATCACTTGATTCGCCTTTGTGAGCTCACAGTTACCATGATCCACTCCGCCACTCCCGGCAGCGAGATCAACAATAACAGAACCTGTTTTCATTACACTAACGGTTTCTTTATCAATCAGCAAAGGGGGTTTTTGACCCGGGATTAAGGCGGTAGAAATCACAATATCAGCCTTTTTAAGGGATTCTTGTACTAATAATTTCTGTCGTTGTAGCCACGCATCCGGCATTTTTTTTGCATAGCCACCAGCACCTTCGGCAATCTCTTTTTCTTCTTGAGTCTCATAGGGAACATCAATAAATTTTGCTCCTAAAGACTCTACTTGATCTTTAACGCTCGGTCTGACATCAGACGCTTCAATAACGGCCCCCAATCTTTTTGCAGTCGCAATTGCCTGTAATCCTGCTACACCCGCCCCTAAAACGACTACTCTTGCCGCTTTAACTGTTCCCGCGGCCGTCATGAGCATAGGAAAAAATTTCTGATAGTGCTCTGCGGCAAGTAACACTGACTTATAGCCAGCAATATTTGCCTGCGAAGATAAAACATCCATGGATTGGGCTCTAGTGATTCTGGGGAGTTTTTCCAAATCAAATATTTTTAATTTAAGTTGAGTTAATAGTTTCTTATATTCTGCATCTTTAGAATTCACCATGCCGACAAGAATTGAATTTGGATTTAAAACATTTAAATTTTCGGGGCTTAATGGGGTAATAACAAAGATGATTTCAGATTCGGTAAGAATTTTATCCTTTGTTGTAATGTGAGCTCCCGCCTCTTCATAAACCTGGTCCGTAAAGTTTGCGCCCTGGCCTGCTCCTTTTTCTATATATATGTGATGATTGCTGATTAGTTTTTTTACAATTTCAGGGCTGATGGCAACACGTTTTTCAAGTTCACTGATTTGATTTAATACCCCTATTTTCAATTAGCAATTCCTCACATTCACATAAATTAAAATTTAAGCATCAGGATGAGTAACCCAAAGTATAAAAATGCAAAGAACCCGATTAGGAGAAAAACCAGCTTTAAGGTTTTGTGTATCGCGTCTAGTGATTTTTTGATCTCTTTTAAATTTTGATTTTCCATGTCTATCTTTTATTATTCTCCAAAATCATAAGGGTGTCTTATATGACAATTATAACCATCTGGCCTTTTTGTTAAATAGTCTTGATGAGCTTCGTCGGCAGCAAAAAAATTTGTGAATGCTTTTAATTCGGTGACCACTGAAGCACCCCACTCACCTGACTGATCAACTTTTTTAATAACCTCTGTAGCAATCTTTTTTTGATCTTCATTCATATAAAAAATAGCGGAACGGTACTGGGTCCCTTTATCATTTCCCTGCTGATTGATTGTGGTTGGATTATGCAGCCTAAAAAATTCAAATAACAAATGTCTCGTTGTTAAAACTTTAGGATCAAATTCAACTTCTACGGTCTCGGTATGACCCGTTAAGCCGGTTGAGACTGTTGTGTAATTGACAAGTTTAGTTTGCTGACCCCCACTAAAACCAACGGTGGTACTAATTACACCGGGGATTTTTTTTAGATAATGCTCCATACCCCAATAACAACCACCCGCGATGTAAATTTTTTCCGTCATTTTCATTTCCAAAGAAAAGGTATTTGTAAAATTACAAAATATAAACAAGAATATAACTAAATTTTTGATAATTTTTTAATTTTTAAAATTTAAGATAACAATATGACCTAAAACGATAATTTAAGTTTAGGTCAATTGTTTTGCATTAACACACCATCTTGAAATTCTAGCGTTTTATAAATGTTAATTGAACCAAATAATTTTGATATTAGATCCTGAGAATAACCAAAGCTAATTAATTTATTTTTAATTTCATCGTTATTGCCAAGCATCATATATTTATCTTTATTGTATTGGCCGTAAACGCTATGAAAATCAAGTTCACCATTAATCTTACTGGCAGATAAAGCTAACACAGCACAGGCACTTTGACAGACACTACCCGCTGAAACATCCCAACTCACGCTTCCATGTTTATGAATAGCGTCCATAGCATCTAATATCCCTGCAACATAACCGCCTCTGGAATTAGCTAAAATTGTAATGGGTTGATTTGGATTATTTTTTATGAGGGCAATCATCGCATCATAAGTTTTTTCATCCATACGACC
>JAYNJX010000027.1:0-3637 GCA_038110565.1 Nitrosomonadales bacterium
TTGATGCAATTTTTGTACAAAAGATATTTTTCATTTTGCACTTTAAAAAGTATTCAAGTGCACTTTTATCAAATCTTAAGAAGTGCCCAATTTTTAAAATTTTATCATTTTCTAAAACCGAGACTAAATTTGGCATTTTATAAGTCGAACGATCTGGCTGAATAACGTATACATCTCCACCTTCGCTATAGATTTGAACTAAACTTAATTTATCTCTTTCAGGAATTAATAAACCCGTTGCTTCAGTGTCTATGGCCACACTGTCTTTAAACGATTTAGCGATGTCTGAAGTTATGTCTCCTTGAATTTTGTGTATTTTCATATAACTATCTTGAATACCATGAATAATTACCCAATAGCAACAATCCTTGGCGGTGGCGGATTTATAGGAAGATATCTTGTCCGAAAAATGACTGAGAAAAATTTTCAGTGCATTATTCCTACAAGAAATGCTTACTTAAAAGGCTATTTAAAAACTCAAGCCCCTCCAGGCGCAATTGAGTTCACAGATTTTAACCCTAAAGATTTTTCAAACATTCAAAAAGCAATTGAGAATTCAGATATCGTTATCAATTTGATTGGAATTTTATTTGAAAATAAAAAACAAAAATTTTTAAATATTCACTCTGACTTTCCAGAATTTATTGCAAAGTTATGTGCTAAGTCTGATGTTAAAAAATTTATTCATGTAAGCGCAATTGGCGCTAATGAAAATTCTAAGTCAGTATATCAACAGTCAAAATTTAGTGGTGAGCAAAAGGCTTTAAATCAATTTAATAACACAGTCATCATTAGACCAAGCGTAGTTTGTGGAACGGAGGATAACTTTACCAATCTTTTTGCCAAACTCAGCATGGCTCCAGTTATTCCTTTAGTGAATATGAATTATAAATTTCAACCTGTTTTAGTTAATGACGTTGCAACTGCAATTGTCAGAGCCATTGAGACAAAAAAAAATGAAGGTAAAATTTATGAAATAGGCGGACCAAAAATAATTAGTTTTGGTGATATGGTAAAATCTATTCTCAATACCATTGGTAAAAAAAGATTTGTTGTTGATTTGCCTTTACCATTAGCAAGAATTCAAGCTTCACTATTTAGTTTAATGCCAAAACCTTTATTAACTAGAGATCAGTGTGAAATATTAACTGAGGCTGATAACATTGTCTCAAACAATCATTTAACGTTTAAAGATTTGAATATAAAGCCAGGTGACGTTGAACAAGAGATGAGCAAGTGGCTTTGGCGATTTAGATCAGGCGGCGAATTCGCAAAGGTTTAATTATCTTAGAATACTTTTTTTGGGATCAAAGTATTCTGTTTGTAATTGGAATAAATCCATAACTGTATGTCGTAAGAATTCGTGAGTAATTTCTTTATTGATTTGTCTTGCTTTTGGATAATCTTTTCTTTCTTTAAGACCATTTGAAGCCCACAGTAAGATAGGTACATGCGTTTGTTCTTTTGGCGCAAACTTTAATGGTGCACCATGTAGGTATAAACTTTTTTCACCAAGTGACTCTCCGTGGTCTGAGGCATAAATTAAAAAGTTATCAGATTCTTTTTCATTCTTTAAAAATTCAATCATACTATCAATAATGTAGTCTGTATAAAGGATTGTATTATCATAAGTATTATTTAGCGCTTCCAAATCGCAAGATTGTGGATCATTGGATTCACAGTTAGGTTTAAACACATTAAATGCTTCAGGGTAACGATTGTAATACGCAGGACCATGACTTCCCATCGTATGTACAACGATAAACAATTTTTTTGTTTTAGATTTTTTTTCATCAATTGTTTTTTTCAAACGTTCTAGAATGATCTCATCATGCACTCCATAGCCCACATAATCCTCAGATCCTTTTTCAACAAAATCGATCAATTCAATCCTGTCACAAACATGCTTACAACTTGAATTATTTTCTATCCAAATAGTTTCAATACCTGCAGATTTAGTTAGATCTAATAAGTTTTCTCTATATTCCTCTTCATGAAAGTTAAAATCATCATATTGTGCAAGTGAAAACATACAAGGTACCGACTGAGAAGTATAAGTTCCACAAGACTTTGCTTCAGTAAAATTTTGTATATCTTCTTTTTCTAACAAAGGATTAGTTTGCTTGTGATAACCGTTTAGTGAAAAACGATCTGCTCGTGCAGTTTCACCAACGACAAATATACCTATCATTTTTTTCTCTAAATGTATTTGCTTTGCGTCAAACTGTAGTTTTGAAACTTCTTTGTTCGCTGATTTTAATTCATCATAATAATCCTTAACGTTAGATAATAAGTAATGTGGAATAATTCTTTCTCTTAAATTTTTAGAATCTCTGGCAATAAAAGATACATTCTTATAATTTGAATAAATTGAACCAATCGTTAAAGCGCAAAGCAAAAAGATAAAGACAACTCTTGTTAAAAATTCTTTTAAGAATTTAGGGTATTCAATTTTAATAAAAAATAATGCAAGAGAAGGAATTATTCCAAACAAAAGCAAGAATATAAAATACTTAAATGTAATAATATCATTAATTTCACCCCAATTTTTTTCTTTGAAAGAGTCGATTGTACTTTGAATAATACCCTCATCAATAATGATGCCCAAATTCTGTAAAAAATAATAATTGATTGCAGATATTATCAACACAAATATGATTGCAGGTTTTAAAAGATATCGCTGACCAAAAATAAAAAAGAAAATTGCAAAAGAGGTAAAAATTAAAAAATAGCCTGAAAATAAAAAATAATGCTCTTGAAATTCACTTTCATATTTCAAGTGATAAATGGGCTCAAAGCTTTCAATTAAATGAAAATTAAAAAAAAATGTTAGATATATAGAAAATAAAATTATTATTTTTAGATAGCTTGCAGAAATTTTCATTTAAATTTAAACCTATACTAGAATTTTTCATAATTCACAGTTTTTCTTTTATCCGTGACATTTTGTGGTAACATTTAAAATCAAATTAATAACAACACTAACGAGGGAAAAAAATGAAATCAATAAGAAAACTATTTTTAGTCTTCTCAGTATTTGCATTGTTCATTCATGCAAATGCAGAAGCTAAAACTACAATTAATTGGTGGCATGCATTCGGAGGAAGACTTGGTGAATTACTGGATGAGCAAGTTAAGAAATTTAATGCAAGTCAAAATGACTATGAAGTTGTTCATACTCAAAAAGGTAATTACTCTGAAACTTTGAACGCTGGTATTGCTGCATTTAGAGCAAAACAACAACCACATCTTTTGATGGTGTTTGAAGTTGGAACAGCATCAATGATGGCAGCTAAAGGAGCTACAAAACCTGTTTATGAAGTAATGGCTCAGTCTGGATTAAAGTTTGATGCAGACGCTTACATTCCGCCAGTAAAAGGTTACTACACAACAACTGATGGAAAAATGTTGTCTTTACCTTACAACTCATCAACTCCTGTTCTATGGATCAACAAAGATCTAATGAAAAAAGCAGGATTAAATCCAAGTATGAGTTTAACTACTTGGGATGATGTTGGAACAGCATTAGATGCTGCTAAAAAAGCTGGTATAGGTTGTGGACTTACAACTGCATGGCAAAGTTGGATACATTTAGAAAACTTTTCTGCGTATCACAATGTTCCTTTTGCATCAAAAG
>JAYNJX010000028.1:0-3260 GCA_038110565.1 Nitrosomonadales bacterium
AGGGCCACAATTGTTGTATCACGATCCGCACGATTTTTTAAAAGCGATGCATAAATCTGGTTTAATGAATCTTCATTTTTATATTTTTCACCATCCTCTAAAGAAACAACAATCACCTCAAAGCTAGATAATGTTTCTAAAATAGATTGCAGGTATAAATTAGCAATCGTTTTGTTGGTCACAACACATACTTTGTTTGACAGAATATGTTTACTGAGTAAATTTTTATCGACCAATAAATCTTGACCTATATAAATAGGATAGCTCCTATCCTTTAAATCTAAATTTAATGTGTTCATTGCTTAATCATTTCGATTATTTTTTTTACAATTATATTTGACTTCGAATTTCGCGTATCAATAGAAATGTTTGACACTGATTCATATAGCTTCGCTCGACTTACCATTAATTTTTCTAATGCCTCTTTTTTATTTGGATTATTCAGTAAGGGTCTTGATTGATCATTTTTAAGTCGATGTAAAATAGTTTCCGTATCGGCCTTGAGATATACAATATGCGCTTCAGATTTAGCTAATAAATTACGATTCTCCTCACGCAAAACTACTCCCCCTCCTGTTGCTAAAACAAAATTTTCATTTTTTAAGATATCACTCAACGCCATTGATTCCCGATCCCTAAAACCGGCTTCGCCCTCTATTTCAAATATGGTACTAACCTTGACCCCGGTATGACTTTCAATTGCATGATCAAGATCAATAAATTCTATATTCAAAAATCTACCCAAGGCTCTCCCAATAGTTGTTTTTCCTGAACCCATCATGCCTACTAAAATTATTTTCATAGAAACTCATATATAATACTTTTAAACCTAATTTTAGCCTAAAGTACCCTTTAAAAAAATAAATGAAATCTTTCAAACATCTCATTTTCATCTCATTCTTATTTGGTTTATCAATGATTGCTTTGGGATTTTATTCTATCCTCATCATCAATCCAACATTGCCCGATGTTGATGCACTTAAAATTTACCGACCTAAAGAACCACTTCAAATATACACCAAAGAAGGAAATTTAATTTCTGAGTTTGGCGAAGAAAGAAGGGATTTTATAAAAATTGAAAACGTTCCACAAAAAATGATTAATGCCATTCTCTCAACTGAAGATCGGCGTTTTTTTGAACATCATGGAATTGACTATATTGGTATAGGCAGAGCGGCGATTGCCAATTTTCTTGGTTCCAGCTTTCAGGGTGCAAGCACCATAACGATGCAGGTTGCACGAAATTTTTTTCTGTCCTCAGACCGAACGATCAAAAGAAAAATTAATGAAATCTTGCTTTCATTTAAAATTGAAAAAAAACTCTCAAAAGAAGAAATACTTGAACTCTACATTAACCAAATCTATTTAGGCCAAAGGAGTTATGGATTTGAATCTGCTGCAGAGACCTATTTTGGTAAAAAGTTGGACAAATTAAATTTATCCGAAATTGCATTACTTGCTGGGTTACCCAAGGCACCAAGCAAATATAACCCCTTTGTTAATTTTGATTTAGCCGTTAGTCGTCAAAAAGATGTACTAGCTGGGATGCTTAGACACGGATTTATAGACAAAAGTGGTTATATCTTAGCGATGGAACAAAAAATCTCTCTCAGGGAAAATCAAAAAAAGACTGATGTTGACGCCGAGTATATTGCGGAAATGGTTCGCAAAGAGCTATATGATGAATTTGGAGAAAAAATTTATTCCAGTGGTTTAAAAGTTTATACAACCATCAGGGCAAAAAATCAAAAAATTGCCAATAAAGCGGTTCTCAATGGAATTCTAGATTACATTAACCGGCACCAACCCAGAGATCCAGACGGTCAAATTAAAATTACCCATTTAAAGAAAATTGAAGATCAAGTGAGTCTCGCTGATGAAACGCTTAAAAACTATCCTGTTTATAACGATTTTTTTCCTGGGGTAATTCTTGAAAAAAAACCCCTACAAATAAAAGCCTACCTAAAAAATGGAAAAACAATTGATGTATTTAAAAATGGGTTAGAACTCATCAAAAAAGATAACCCTAAAAACCCTAAAATTAATGTTGGCTCAATTGTGCATTTTTATAAAAAAAATAATGAATGGCATCTAACTCAGCTACCGAATGTTGAGTCCGCTTTAGTCTCAATGGACCCAAATACTGGGGAGTTATTAGCGCTTGTTGGTGGTTTTAATTTTCACAAAAATAAATTCAACCATATTACGCAAGCCTATCGTCAGCCTGGCTCAATTTTTAAACCTTTTATCTATTCAGCGGCTTTAGAAAAAGGCATAACCCCGGCAACGCTCGTCAACGATGCACCATTTTTCATGACCGCAGATGAGCTTTTAACATCTGAAAATTGGGAACCACAAAATTATGATCAAAAATTTGATGGGCCTACAAGGGTTAGAGAGGGTCTGGCAAAATCTAAAAATATTGTTGCGATTAGAACTCTAAAAGAAATTGGGCCTAAATATGCACAAGATTACATAACCCATTTTGGTTTTGAGAAAAAAAATATTCCGCCTTATCTTGCATTGGCATTGGGAGTTGCAGAAGTAAAACCAATCAACTTAATTAATGGATTTAGTGTTTTTGCTAATGGCGGTTATTTAAAAGATTATTACTATATCGATAAAATTATTGATTCTAATAACCGCAAAATAAAATTAAAATCCAGTGTCACCAATCAGGACATGCCGCGTGTCATTGATCCTAGAAACGCCTTTATTATGGATTCAATGTTGAAAGACGTAATTAATTATGGCACAGCCCAAAAAGCCAAATCATTAAAACGTTCTGACATCGCTGGCAAAACAGGCACAACAAATGATCTTATTGACGCCTGGTTTGTTGGTTACAATCCTAATGTGATTACTTTAACTTGGGTTGGATATGATCAACCTAAGTCATTGGGGGAGCTTGAAACTGGGGCCAAGGCAGCATTACCAATCTGGATGGATTATATGGACAAGGTTCTTCAAGATTACCCCGAACAAATGTATGCAGAGCCTGAGGGTATTGTGCCACATAAAATTAATCCTGCAGATGGCACTCTGATTAATAATGAACGCAGTGAAGGTATTTGGGAATATTTCTATGAAGAATTTCTCCCTAAAGAAAATGCTTTCTTTATGATTAATTAATGAAAAAACTTTCGGACAAAATAATCAAGAAATCAATAGCTAACAAAGCTGCTGAGATTATTTTTGAAGAAGGAGTATCTGATTATTTATTTGCAAAAAAGAAAGCTGCTAAAACATTAAATTATGAT
>JAYNJX010000029.1:0-2107 GCA_038110565.1 Nitrosomonadales bacterium
GAAGCTGGCGATTATTTACAAGGACAGTTACCAGATCACCCTAATCATCCCAAAGGTAGAAATCCCTACGCTCATGTTGCTTTATGTGTCAAAACGAAATTTAATAATAGCTATAAAGATATTAAAGATGAGCAATTGGATGAAGTGATCGCTTATATTGAATTTTTAAAACAAAACCCTAGTTAAGTTCTCGAATTTCGTATCGCCATACACCCTGTCGGTTTAAAACTTGCTTTACTATGGCCATATCTTTTTTTCTATACCAAACTTGAGTATTTAAATTATCACCCTGAATATCAAATAATAATGTTTCTGTTGTTTCTCCTTGGACATCAATTATTTCATTTTTAACAAAGGAAACTTTTTGATTTCGAATAGAGCAACTAATTCCAGAAACTTGAATATTTTTTTTTAAAATCTCATGATTCCAGTAAGAGGAAATGACAAAATCTTTATCAAAATCTCCCTTAAACTGCGTTCCCTCAATTTTGTAATTATTGCTTTGTTTTTGAATATTACAAATTTTGATTTTATTATTATCTGATGTTTTGGATATAAAGCTCAGCAAAGAGCCATCCTCACCGTAGGTTTCTGTTCCTTCAGAAGTATATTTGTAAAAAGAAATTCCTAATTTTTTTATATCAAAATTAATTTCATTTTTTACAATAACTTTTCCCTCTGACCTTGAAAAAATAATATTATGATAACCGACTAAGCTATCATTTCTAAAAATATCAAATTTAATTACATTGAGTTTGTTATAGTGTTGAATATGGGCATTAGCGTAAGTACTAAAAAATAGAATAGAAAGTGCAAAAGCAATTTTTTTCATCCTTGCTATTTATCATCTTTATAATTGCTATAAGATAGACAAAGTGACCCTTGGTCTAGGTGGAGCAATTAAAAGCCCCACCCAGTCTAACAGAGAAATAAAACTACGCTGCTACTGTTTTTTCGATTGCAGCTTTTTCTTCATAAAATTGTTCTGACTCTGTTGATCCTTTCAGAGCAGTAGTTGAAGATTGTCCTGCACTTAAAATATTCGATATTTCATCAAAATAAGAAGCTCCCACTTCTCTCTGATGTTTTGCTGCTGTATATCCATCTTTTTCAGCATCAAATTCTTGCTGCTGCAATCTTGAGTACGCTAACATACCCTCTTTTTTGTACTCCTTGGCAAGATTGAAAATGGTATAGTTTTGTGCATGAAAACCAGCGAGTGTTACAAACTGATATTTATAGCCCATTTCAGCAATTTTATCTTGGAATTGCAACATCTGTTGATCAGATAAATACTTTCTCCAATTAAAAGATGGCGAACAATTATACGCTAATAATTTTCCAGGAAATTTTGCATGAATTGCATCTGCAAATTCTTTTGCCTCTCCTAAATCAGGTGTAGATGTTTCACACCAAATAGCATCACAATATGGAGCATAAGCAAGACCTCTAGAAATAGCCTGATCTAAACCATGTTTAACATAATGAAATCCCTCAGGAGATCGTTTACCTGTTAAAAAAGGTTTGTCATTCTCATCAACATCGCTGGTAATTAATTTTGCAGCATTGGCATCTGTTCTTGCACAGATAACTAATGGTACGTTACAAACATCAGCTGCTAATCTAGCTGATTTTAAATTACGAACTGCATTTTGAGTAGGAATTAAAACTTTTCCACCCATGTGACCACATTTTTTTTCTGATGCAAGCTGATCTTCAAAATGAACTCCAGCTGTTCCAGCTTTAATAAATTTTTTCGTCAACTCAAATACATTCAGTGGTCCACCAAACCCTGCTTCTCCATCAGCAACGATAGGCATATGATAATCAACGGCTTCTGATTCTTTCATTTTCCCTTCTAAGATTTCCATATGTTGAATTTGATCCGCACGCATTAATGCATTAATCATTCCTTCAACTAATTTAGGTGCGCTATCGTATGGATATAAACTTTGATCTGGATACATTTCACCTGCGCTATTAGCATCTGCAGCCACTTGCCAGCCTGATAAATATATCGCTTTTAAACCTGCTTTAGCATGCTGAACAGACTGGTTTCCTGATAAAGAACCTAATGTATTTACAAATTTTTCTGTTTTTAATAATT